>JBLHWG010000130.1:0-12971 GCA_047629055.1 Halioglobus sp. | reverse complement strand
CCTCCGCCAGAGATAATGCGTGAGGATAAATTCACATGCTTTGCCGGATATACTCTATCGGGCTCTGTTGCCGCCACGGCTATGGTAATCCCGCCTGCAGACAGGGCTCCTTCATGCGCTGCGGCGTCGATGCCTATCGCCAATCCGCTGACGATACCAATACCTTGTGCTGCTAATTCAAGGCAGATATTTCGTGTATGGGCGAGGGCGGCATGACTGGCTTTGCGTGACCCCACTATCGCAACCAGTGGCTTTTCAAGGGCTGATAGGTTGCCTTTGGCGTAGAGAACTGGCGGGGCATAGTCCGTATTGCGAAGAAGCTCCGGGTAGACTGGGTGGTCCAGGGGCACCAGGTGGTGCTCGGGGGAGCGAGCCTCCCATTCCAGAGCGCAGGCCACACGCTGTCGAATCTCTGGGTTCAAGCTTCGCTTGAATTGCGCAGCTTCAGCTGCACTTATCAGGTCTTTGTGTATCCATTCATCCGGAAATTGGATGAACCGCTCAACGAGATTGCCCAGTTCGTTGACGGCGGGCATAGAGTGGCGCAGCGAATTACACAGTTGGGTAGCTTTCGGTAAGCCTAGCGAGAAGGCTAGCCAGATAGCTGTCGGGGTTCTTTTATCATCCATGATAGTGACTGCGGTAAGGCCCGCAGCCACTGGTGTGAATTCGGGCGGTTCTAGATACCGGTAATAATGTCGTTGATCCTTACCGGGCGGGTCGATTCCATGACCAGTGCATAGCTTACCTTCTCGAATGTCTTGAAGACCATTACAACTCCGGTACGTACATTCGGGAGTTTGACATGGTTCGGACCATATTTTACAAATTTATCAACCACTTGCCTGCCTTTGGATTCAATTGCGAGCACATCACCTGTTTTAATATTTCCAGATTTACCTACGTTCAAAACAACAACTTGATCTCTGCCGGTCTGAGAAATTGCATTAAATAATGAAATAATCCGACCCTCGCCATTAAGCTTTGGTATGCGCGGCACGTATTGATGGGAGGCTTCTCCCACGCTGCTGCTAAGCAGTATGTCGCCGGACGTGGTTTCCATTTTATTGCTAGTAATCATGAGCGTGGAGGGATCGCCCAGATTCAACAGCTTTGCATCAGCAACATGGGTGATTTCGTGGCCAAGAAGAACTCCAGTATCTGGATCTCGCAACTCTTCGCTTTTTCGGTATATCCCGTAGTTTATTTGTCGGCGATTTATTTGCCCACGTGCGTAAATTTGACTTCCGACCGAGCTAATCAATCGATTATCTTGGTTGGCAACTACGTATGGGGCTCTGTTGAGAGTCTCAATATCGACCACCAATGGGTGAATAAGAAACTGCTGAATCGAATCACCCGCTATGGTGGGAATGGCTGCATCCAAGGATTTTGCTCGAATAATAGGGCCAAGCTTTACACGGGAATTGGAATAGATCGCAATCGAGTTTCCGTGCTCATCCAACGCCTGGGAAGCATTTGATGCACCCAGTTGTGGTTCTCCTCCAACCGTTGCGATGCCGTTCTGACTGAGGAGAATGGTTGGAAGTCCGTCAATGTATTCCAGTTCCAGTTTATCTCCGGGGAAGATCAGATTCGGATCACGAATTTGCTGATTGGCCTCCCAGATCGACGTCCACATCCACGGTTTGTTCAGGTAGCGACCAGCTATGTCCCACAATGTATCACCGCGTATGATGGTGTAATCCACTGGCGCATCAGACCTCAGTAGGGCTGGGTCGATGTAAGCCCTAGCGCTATTGTCCGAAAACCCTTCTACCTGCAGCCCATTTTGACCAAATCGATCGACTAGGTCAGGGCTAGTCGCCATTAGCGGGTCCGGGCCGTTGCCGGCACAGGCAGTCATTAATGTGGCGAGACTGACAGCAATGGCCAGTTTGGCGGTATGCACTGTCTTGTTTATAGCCATATTCGGGAGCTCTCCCCAGTTTGTTACGCAGAATAATCGGCGGACTGCAAGAAACCTTGATAAGCAAGCAGGATGCCTTGCCCGTCCTGTTAGAATTTGAGCATCCAAAATCGCGAGAGACTGACAGTGACGTTGCTAGATATTCTTTTTTACCCTGATGCTCAATTGAGGCGCACTGCTGCTGCCGTGGGTAACGTCGATGGCGAATTGGTGACCTTGATTGATCACATGCTGGAAACGATGTATGAAGCACCTGGCATCGGACTAGCTGCAACACAAGTGAATGTGCATCAACGTGTTGTTGTTATTGATGTTTCTGAGGAAAATGACACACCTTTAGTTTTTATTAATCCTGAAATTCTGTTAGCTGAGGGCTCTGCAGAGATGCAGGAAGGATGCTTATCCATTCCTGGTGTCTATGAAACGGTTAAGCGTCCTTCCCAGATCAAGATTGCAGCGATCGATCGAGGGGGGAATCCGTTCGAAATGGACACTGATGAATTGTTGGCAGTGTGTATTCAGCATGAAATTGATCATCTGAATGGGAAGTTATTCGTAGATTACTTGTCGCCGTTAAAGCGCAATCGCATTCGTAAGCGTATGGAAAGATGGGTCCGCGATGGCGCCGATCCTGACGATATACCCGAACGTCCATAACACGTCCATTAATTGGCTATGACCATGAACATGGGGTTACATCACCATTCGATGTTGAGTTTTCAAACGAGTTCTCTGTATTCATGAATTGTCAGGGTCTGAAAGTCGCCTTTGCCGGCACTCCCGAATTTGCAGCGGTGACGCTCGATGCACTACTAAAAAGTAAGCATCAGGTGGTGGGTGTTCTCACCCAGCCCGATCGCCCATCGGGCCGCGGCCGTAAAGTTACGTCCAGTGCCGTCAAGTTACGGGCACTGGACGCAGGGGTTCCTGTCCTGCAGCCACTCTCTTTGCGGCAGCAGGATGCTGTAGATTTGGTGGCGGCACTGGGGGCCGATGTTCTCGTGGTTGTGGCCTATGGCCTGATTTTGCCAGCGAATGTACTTAACCTTCCGGAGCTGGGCTGCCTTAATATTCATGGATCTCTACTTCCTCGCTGGCGAGGGGCAGCTCCTATTCACCGTGCTGTTCTGGCTGGGGATGCAATGACCGGAGTCAGTATTATGCAAATGGATCAGGGCTTGGACACCGGTGATGTGCTTCTGACAAAAGAATTAGCCATCGAGAATGATGAATCCGTTGCACAGCTGCATGATCGCCTTGCAGCATTGGGCGCTGAGGCGTTACTTGAGACACTACCCTTGCGATGTGTCGGCGAATTAATTCCAACACCGCAGCCAGAGGAAGGTGTGATTTATGCGGAAAAATTGAGTAAAGCCGAAGCGCAACTCGACTTTAATCGCAGTTCTGAGGAACTGCATCGCTGCGTTCGTGCGTTTAATCCCTGGCCGGTAGCAGAAGCCCAACTGTGTGAGCAAAGGGTACGAATTTGGCGGAGTCGCTTAGTGCATACACAAGGCAGTGAACGGGAGAATTCGATTGCGGTTGGAACTATCACGGAAGTTTTGAATGATGCAGTGCGTGTTAAAACGGGTGATGGTTACCTTGATTTTCTTACGCTTCAATGGCCAGGTAAGAAGGCGCAGGATTCTGCCGCGTTTTCTCAAGGGCGTGTACTTCTCGGGCAAAAGTTCTCCTGCATATGAATACTGAGAAGTCTGAAAATATACGTCTTGTCTGTGTGCAGCTTATGTGTGAGATGCTCACGCGTGGCGGCTCGCTGACTCGACTACTGCCGGCGGCACAACAGCGCGTTGCCGAATCTGACAAGTCACAATTGCAAGCCTGGTGCTATGGCTTTGCCCGCTACTCTGGTGAGTTGGCTGGTCTTGTCGATCAACTGATTGACAAACCGTTAAAAAAGAAGGATCTGGATATCTATCTTCTTCTTCAGCTAGGTGTATTTCAGCTTCGGCACACAAATACTAAGCCTCATGCGGCTGTTGATGAAACAGTTAAGGTTGTTAAACGGCTTAAAAAACCGTGGGCGAAGGGGTTGATTAACGCAGTTTTAAGAAACTACCAGCGCCAACGTGAGGAGCTAGAGTCACGGTTGAGCGAACCTCAGCGTCTGAATCATCCTCAATGGCTGTTGGAGCGGTTCAAGGCGGACTGGCCTACGAGTTGGGAGTCGATTTGCGCAGGCAATAATGAACAAGGACCGATGACGCTGAGGGTTAATTCAAAGCGCCACAGTCGCGATGATTATCTGCAACAGCTGCAAGAACGGGGTATGCAGGCGAGCACGGTCGTTGATGCGCCAGAAGCATTGCAACTGATTGATGCTGTACCTGTTTCCGAATTGCCAGGATTTGCAGAAGGTGATGTCAGTGTGCAAGATGCTGCGGCGCAGTTAGCCGCAGCGCAACTGATCTTACATGCGCCTAACGGCGGGCGACTATTGGATGCTTGTGCAGCGCCAGGCGGTAAAACTGCGCACTCATTGGAGCTTGGACATTTTTCACACGTGCTGGCACTGGATCAGGACCCGGAGAGGTTGGAACGCGTCGAGGAGACCCTGTTACGATTAGGTTTGTCGTCTAAAGTAAACACTAAGGCTGCTGATGCCTGTGCCCTAGAAGACTGGTGGGATGACGTCCCATTCGATGCCATATTACTGGATGCGCCTTGTTCTGGAACGGGTGTCATCAGGCGTCATCCCGATATCAAGATACTGCGACGGCCAACCGATATTGCAACTCTGATTGAATTGCAGGGACAGTTGTTGGATGCTCTATGGCGAACTCTTGCAGGAGGTGGGGTGCTGCTCTACGCAACATGCTCTACATTAAAAAAGGAAAACGAAGAGCAAATTCACGCTTTTCTACAACGGACCCCAGATGCTTCGCTGGCGGTTGATTGCCGTCAGATATTGCCGTCCATAAACGGCATGGATGGGTTTTTCTACGCACCTCTTCTTAAACAATCAGCGTGAATTTATGGTTGAACAAACGTTGGGTTTTGGCCATTTTAATTGTGCTGATGCTCGCTGTATCCGTGGTTCTCGTACTGATGAAATATCAAGTAAGTGCTTTATTAGAAAATGAAGGGGACGACGGCCTTATTCTTCTCTCCGATGTAAGTCTGATTCTAGACAGAGGTCGGTATTTTCTAGACGCGAAAGTCGATATTGATCTACCTATGACTATTAAAGCAGGACTTGATAATGGCGTTCCTTTGATATTCGTACTGAAGATACAGTTTCTAGAGCCCTCGAAGTACTGGTTTGACAAGCATCTTGAAACCATTGAGCACCGATTTAGTCTCACTTATTACGAATTGACTCGCCATTATCGAGTGCGACGCCTGGCCACCAATACTCATCGTAACTATCGCTCACTCTCATCTGCGCTGAGAGGCCTTGGTGCGATTGAAGGCCTTCCCTTGTTCCTGAACAGCACATCATTGTCATTGAGTGATAGCGACGTAATTTCTGCATCCGATAGCGCTGCGGTCGTGGCAATTTTGGACTTTCGCCTCGATTCACGTTCATTGCCTTTGCCGCTGCAGCCCGTAATCACTTCCAGTTGGCGGCTTGCCAGTAAGGAGCTTATGTGGCCGGTCAACTAGCCAGGCTCCGCCTTCGCACTTTGACCAGCGCTATTCTCATGGCGTTGCTCTTCTTGGTGTTGATTGTGTCCTTGTATGTGCTGGGTACAATTGCACTGCAGTTGGATCGATTTGGACAGTACTACCATTGGTTACTTTTCGGGAATGGACTTGCATTAATGTTTATTGCAGTTCTTATCGGTGTCAATACTTGGAGGTTGATTCGCGAGTTCAGACAACGCATTGCAGGCTCCCGACTTACCGTCAAACTTGTGATCATATCTGTGCTGCTCGCTTTAGTGCCAGTTACGCTGGTCTATGGGTTTTCAATCCGCTTTTTACGGGCTAATATAAACAGTTACTTTGATCTGGAGATCGAGGGCGCATTGGATGATGCTCTAGAGCTGAGCCGTGAATCCTTAGGTTTGCAGATGAGAACATTGCAAAAGGACACCGTTAACATTGCTCAACAACTTGTGGGTGTGAGTGAGTCAGTTGCGGTGCTGGCCTTGAATAATCTCAGCGCGGAATCAGAAGCGTCTGAAATGACGCTTATCGGGCCGGACAATCGAATCGTTGCATCGACGGGCTTGCTAGGCGATATTACTGTTCAGCCCAATCGCCCTGAAAATGATCTGGTTGCCCGAGCACAGCAGGGTCTACCTTACGTCGGTGTAGATCCAGTGGGTAGTGGTGAGCTTTTTATCAGGGTTGTTACTCCGGTTTTTTCTGAAAATGCGACTGTCGAAAATTCTGTTCTGCAGGCTCTGTATCCCATTGCATCACGCTCTTCCGATCTGGCCGAAAGTGTCCAGACCAGCTATCAACAGTATCGACAGCTGGTTTTTCTTCGACAACCACTCATGCTTAGCTCGATGTTGACTTTGTCATTAGCCTTGTTGTTGTCTGTGATGATGGCTGTATGGTTTGCGCTGTATGCGGCTCGTCGAATGATGGTTCCCATTCATGATTTGGTAGAAGGTACTCGAAGTGTCGCGGATGGGAATTACTCTACAAGAATCTATAAACGTAGTCAGAATGATGAACTGGGTTTCCTGGTCCAATCGTTTAACTACATGACATTGCAACTGGAACAAAGTCGTCATTCTGCGCAGCAAAGTCAGCTCGAAGTTGAACGAGAACGTACCCGTCTTCAAGCTGTTTTGGGCCAAATATCCTCAGGTGTAATCACGCTGGATGCCAGCAGCAAAGTCCTTACGAGTAACCCAGCCGCCGTTACCATTCTGGGCGATGAGTTGTTACAGATGCGTGGGCATTCGCTGACGTATGACGCTCAGGACAATAGCGTTGCATCACAATTTTGCGAACAAGTTAATGAACCACTCAGTGCTGCTGGTAACCATGAGTGGTCAGCAGAAATCGAAGTGTTCGATCAGGGGGGGCGTCGCTTTCTTTTTTGCCGAGGCACGATGTTACTTGACCCCGCGGGTGAAATGTCCGGCTGTGTCATCGTTATTGACGACATGACAACTATTATCAGTGCGCAAAGAGATGCTGCATGGAGTGAAGTTGCACGTCGCTTGGCTCATGAAATAAAGAATCCGCTGACACCGATCCAGTTATCAGCAGAACGTTTACGGCAAAAGTTCAGTAAAAAGCTTGAAGGCAGTGATATCGATCTTCTCGATAGATTGACACATACCATCGAAAATCAGGTGGACTCACTGAAATCTATGGTTAATGCATTTGCGGAATATGCATCGACGCCGAACCTGACATTGTCAACTGTATGCATGAATACGTTGATGCAGGAAATCGCAGTTATGTATCGTGACCCTGATCGCTCGGTGCGCGTTGAGCTTACGCTAGATTCGACGGCACCGGACATTCCCGTTGATGTGCCTCGCATGCGTCAGCTTATGCATAACTTGGTCAAGAATGCGCTGGAGGCACAACAAGGTCAGCCGGTTCAGTCGGTTCATATCAAAACACGTTTCAATCATCAGGCGATGCAGAATATTCTGGAAATTATGGCAGAAGACGACGGCCCCGGATTCCCTATAGACTTGATGGATAGGTTGTTTGAGCCTTACGTGACTTCAAAACCGAAAGGTACTGGTTTAGGTCTGGCTATCGTTAAGAAGATTGTTGAAGAGCACAATGGCAGAATACGAGCAGAGAATAGCCCTGAAAGAGGTGCTATCGTGATTATCAGTTTGCCATATCCATCTAAACTGCAAGTTCGTGGAGATCTAGCATGAGCGCACGTGCCGTTTTAGTCGTCGATGACGAGCCTGACATCCGTGGCTTGTTACAGGAAATACTTGAAGATGAAGGGTATGTGGTTTCAACCGCTGCCACGGCGAATGCCGCTCAAGTTCTGGTTGAGGAATCAACGCCAGATCTTGTTCTTCTCGATATCTGGATGCCCGATATGGATGGGATCAGTTTACTTAAGTCTTGGAAGAGCTCAGGGGCGTTGAATTTTCCAGTCATTATGATCTCAGGTCACGGAACCGTTGAAACTGCAGTAGAGGCCACTCGGTACGGCGCAGTAGATTTTATTGAAAAACCTGTCTCTCTGGCAAAACTTCTGCTTACGGTGGAAAAAGCACTGAGTGAGCATGTGCCCTCTCCGGAAGGAGCTCAAGCCGTGGATGGAACAGCCCGACGGCTGCCTTTGTTATTGGGTGTGAGTGACTACATCAAACAATTGCGTGATCAGCTAGCAGCGCAGTCCATTCGCTCTGATTCTTTGATGCTGATTGGTGAGTCAGGCAGTGGTCGAGTTTTATTTGCACAGTATTCTCATGATCAAAATCCAGAGTTATTGGGTAGGTTCATCCAATTACGCTGCGATACTTTATCAACAGTCAATGCACATCGTGAGCTGTATGGCGAGGAAGGCAACGGCGCTGTGAGTACTGGCTACCTAGAATCGGCAGCGGGTGGCACGTTGTTTCTCACCGATGTCGAGCTGCTACCAAAGAGCGCTCAGCAATGCCTGCGCCAAGCAATTGAACAACAGGGATTTCTACGAGTAGGGGGTACCGTCAGGGTGCCATTCCGATGTCGTCTCGTAGCATCGTCGCGTAGTGATCTCGCTATAGCGATTCAGCAAGACATGCTAGATGCCTCATTAGCGAGATTATTGAGTAGCGAGACGCTAACCATCAAACCTCTACGTGAACACCCTGAAGATATTCCAGCGCTTCTTGAAGCTCTGGTGGATTGGCATGTGGAAGAAGAGGGTCTGGTTTATCGCCATTTCATTGTTGCGGCTCAAAACCGCCTGCGTAATCTGGATTGGCCGGGGAATCTGCTTGAATTAAAGAATCTAATTCAGCGCATATTATTGTTAGGTGGTCCTTCTGAAATCGATGTGCCGGAAATCAACCGTGTGTTGGGAATTACTTCTAATAGCGATACTAATCTCGCATTACGACACGATTTGCCGTTGCGTGAGGCTCGAGCAGACTTCGAGCGTCAATACTTATTGCGCTGCTTAGCTGTATCTCAAGGTAACATTGGCGACTTGGCGAAACATGTTGGTATGGAGCGCACGCACCTCTATCGGAAGCTGCGCAGTCTGGGTATAGATCTGGACAAGGCCCGTGAGTAGCTCAAGGGTTCTGATAACTACTAAGGCGCTGGTTAGTTTGCTGGTTATTAATTCATGAAAATAATTGTATTGGGTGCTGGTCAGGTCGGTTTGACTGTGGCTCGAAATCTTGCGTTAGAAGACAACGAAGTGACTGTTGTCGATACTAACGCTGCCATTCTGGACGAGCTGGAAAATAATTCCGATCTACGAACGGTAAAGGGGCCCGCATCCTATCCGGAAGTTCTTCGCAGCGCAGGTGCCGAAGACGCTGATATGATTATCGCAGCAACCGACTCGGACGAAACTAATATCGTTGCTATTCAGATCTCCTATACGTTGTTTCGCACGCCAATGAAAATTGCGCGTATTCGTTCTATGGAATACATGCGCGAGAAGAATCTGTTTGATAATGACAACATACCGATAGATGTCATTATCAGTCCTGAGCAGCTCGTTACTGAGTATGTGCAGCGCATCATCGAGCATCCGGGCGCCATTCAGGTGGTCGACTTTGCACATGGTCGAGTTCGTCTTGTTGGCGTCGAGGTGCAGGCGGGAGCACCCATGGATGGTCGTGCATTAGGCGATCTAACCGAGCTGCTTGGTAAGGTCGAAACCCGTGTAATGGCCGTATATCGCGGTGATGAGGTCATCATTCCTAAAGGTCTGACGGTAGTCCAGGCAGAGGATATCGTTTTCTTTATGGGTTTACGCACCTATACGGGTACGGTCATGCAACAGTTCCATCATGAAAACATGCCTTGTAAGCGTGTCATGATTGCAGGTGGTGGAAACATAGGGTTGTTATTAGCCCGAAAACTAGAAAAATTGTATCGAGTCAAGATCATTGAAGCTCGGAGTGAAAGAGCCGATGTGCTTGCATCCACACTTGATACTGCCATGGTATTGCATGGTGATGCAGCTGATCAGGACATGTTGATCAATGAAAACATTCAGGAGATGGATGTTTTTTGCGCGCTGACCAACGACGATGAAGCCAATATTCTGTCGGCCATGCTGGCCAAAAGAATGGGCGCGCGTAAAATTATGTCTTTAATCAATCGGCCCGCCTATCTGGATTTGGTTGAGCGCGACATTATTGACGTAGCAATATCACCACAACAAATAACGATTGGTGCTTTACTTACATTGATTCGCCGCGGAGATGTTGTTGCAGTTCACTCCCTGCGTCGTGGATCGGCAGAAGCGCTCGAAGGAGTTGCCCACGGTGATAGCGATACGTCGGTTCTTGTAGGTCGCGCAATCAGCGATATCGAATTACCGTCCAGTGCCAGCATCGGTGTGGTTGTTCGTGGAGCAGAAGTGTTGGTGGCTCACCATGATCTGATTATCGAAGCCGAAGATCATTTAATCGTACTAGTCACTAACAAAAAACAGATTGCTGACGTGGAAAAACTATTCCAGGTTGGCATTACGTTTGTTTAGATCGTTGTCGACAATGTTCGTACTTCCTATTCAAATAAAAGTTGTACAGCGAGTTGTCGGCATTTTGCTGACCTTGTTCAGCTTTACGCTGTTCACGCCGTTAATGATTGGGTTGGCATCAGGAGACCCAGGAAATTCCATAACGCCGTTTGTCGGTGCTTTTGTGGCTACCATAGGCACGGGTTTATTGTTGTATCTTCCCGTTAGAAATCACGTTGGTCAGTTGCGTTTGCGAGACGGGTTTTTAGTGGTTGTTTTATTCTGGGCGGTACTGGGTATTTTTGGTGGCTTGCCTTTCTACTTCTATTCCCCTTTGGACATGTCAGTAGCTGGCGCGATATTCGAATCAATGTCGGGTTTGACAACAACGGGTGCCACGATCATTGTTGGTCTTGATCTTCTCCCACGCTCCATATTGTTTTATCGGCAACAAATGCAATGGCTAGGCGGAATGGGTATCATCGTCTTGGCAATCGCCGTGTTGCCCATGTTGGGTATTGGTGGTCAGCAATTGTTCCGAGCCGAAACGCCTGGAATCACTAAGGACAAATTAACACCCCGTATCGCTGGTACGGCTAAAGCCTTGTGGTATATCTACCTGGGTCTGACGGTAGCCTGTGCCTTGGCTTACTGGGCTGCAGGTATGAGCTTGTTCGATGCAATCGGCCACAGTTTTTCAACAGTGGCCATCGGTGGTTTTTCCACACACGATAACAGCATTGGCTATTTCGACAGTTCCCTTATCGAAATGATTGCCGTCGTTTTCATGCTGATATCAGGTGTCAATTTTGCGCTCCATTTTACCGCTGCAAGGCAATTGGATCTAAGCCATTATTGGCGTGATGAAGAATTCAGAACGTATATACTGCTTGCAGTGTGTCTTACCATTATTACCAGCGCCTATTTATTCTTGAGTGATACGTCTGACTGGAATGATGCCATCGTTAATGGGTTGTTCCATGTCGTTTCCATAGGAACAACGACGGGATTTACATCTGAGGAATATTTCAACTGGCCAGGTTTTTTACCGGTACTGTTGTTGTTTGCTAGTTTTGCGGGTGGATGCACCGGCTCTACTGGTGGTGGAATGAAGGTGATCCGAGTACTGCTTTTGTTCAAACAAGGGCAGCGTGAGATACGCCGCTTGCTGCATCCGCAGGCAACCATAAAGGTTAAAGTAGGCAAACAAGCCATATCAAATCGAATGATCGATGTTGTTTGGGGGTTCTTTGCCAGTTATCTGGCGTTGCTGGCCATTATGTTGTTGTTGCTGATGGCCGCAGGGCTCGATCAGGAAACAGCATTTTCGGCCGTGGTTGCCTGTTTGAATAATTTGGGCCCGGGGCTGGGTAGAGTTGCGGCAAATTATTCCAGTCTGGGTGACTTTTCTCTGTCTGTGCTGAGCATTGCGATGTTGTTTGGCCGTCTGGAAATATTTACGCTGCTCGTACTGTTTACTCCAGCATTTTGGCGTCAATAGGAAAGGTGGGAATGAGTAATGAGAATGCCAGCAAATGGAACTCTCGCTATGCGTACTCGGGCAAACCGCTCCCGCCACCTTCACAGGTCTTAAGCCGCGGAGAACGATGGTTGCCGAAAGGCGATGCGCTGAGTGCTCTAGATCTTGCCTGCGGCAGGGCTGCCAATGCTCATTTTCTAGCATCACGTGGATTCAAAGCTAGCGCATGGGACATCAGTGAAACGGTAATCGCTGAGATCTCCAGTCGCCAACCCAGGGTGCTGGCTGAGATTGTTGCTCGTGATGTTGTTGAACAACCACCAGTACCGAATAGTTTTGATGTCATTGTGGTGACACGATTTCTTTCCAGGGACGTTTGCCCTGCCATACAAGCTGCATTGAAACCAGGTGGCGTGCTGTTCTACCAAACGTTTACTCGTGGATTATCTAACAAGGAATTTCTGCTGGCAGACAATGAACTGTTAAGCTTGTTCAAGGGGCTACACCTATTGGAATACCACGAGCCAGAACCGGATGAGTTCGGTAAGGCTGAAGCTAGGTTGATAGCTCGACGTTCAATGCACGACTGAGGGGCCGTGATTGTATGAGTCAAATAGAAACTTTTGAAGCCATGTTGGTCCGAGGGCAGGATAGCGAGATGTTGCGCTATACCTTAGGTAATGCCTATTTGGGCGAGAAGCGGTATCCGGAAGCTATTGCCCATTTGCAAAAAGCGGTGGAGTTGAAACCGGACTATTCTGCGGCGTGGCGGCAGTTGGGACGAGCCCTGGCTGCGGCCAGGCAGTTGATGGAGGCTAAGGCCGCTTTTGATCAGGGCGAGATAGTGGCTGAAGCTAATGGAGACAAACAGGCGGCTAAAGAAATCAACGTATTTAGAAAACGGGTAATTAAGGCGCTGGCAGAAGCTCCCGCTGAATGAGTACTGATACCAGTATTTGGATACG
>JBLHWG010000129.1:0-13089 GCA_047629055.1 Halioglobus sp. | reverse complement strand
TCGAGTAATTGCGAAAGGTCGTTAATGGGTGTCAACACGACTTAGTTCTCGAGACCTCTGTTATCAACGATACGCACAGCCTTTCCCTGCGAGCGGGCAACACTACCAGGCTCACCTAATTGCACTTCTGCAGTCACACCAATATTGGATTTAATCAACGTACTCAATTGGTCTATCGTTGAGCGTTTCGAGGATGCGTCCAATTTCTCGACGTGAATAATCATATGATCCATGCGATTTTTTTGTACAAGTTCCACTTGAAAATGCGTTGCTAACCCTGTAACCCGAAGCACCTGCTCTTCAATCTGGGTGGGGAACACATTGACACCTCGAAGAATCATCATGTCATCACTACGACCGGTGACTTTTTCCATACGCCGCATCGAGCGCGCGGTGCCTGGTAAGAGTCGCGTCAAATCTCGAGTGCGATAACGGATAATCGGAAATGCTTCTTTGCTTAGGGACGTAAATACAAGCTCCCCTTGCTCGCCATCTGGCAGAACTTCCCCAGATACGGGGTCTATGACCTCGGGATAAAAGTGATCTTCCCAGATGTGCAAACCATCTTTGCTTTCGACACATTCGTTAGCAACCCCCGGCCCAATGACTTCAGACAGGCCGTAGATATCGACAGCATGCATATCGAAGGCATCTTCGATCTCAGATCGCATGGCATTGGTCCAAGGCTCAGCACCAAAAATCCCGACCTTTAGCGGGCTCGCGCGAGGATCTCTACCCTGTTTTCGATATTCATCAAGAATGGACAGCATATAAGACGGCGTTACGGTGATTCCACTTGCCTGAAAATCTTCAATCAGGAGCACTTGTCGCTCCGTCATCCCACCGGATACTGGTACGACAGTCAATCCCATTTTTTCAGCACCACCGTGCACACCTAGTCCACCGGTAAACAAGCCATAGCCGTAAGCATTCTGCAACACATCGCCCCTGCGCAGACCTGAGGCACGCAAACTTCTGGCCATGACGTCAGCCCACATATCGATATCATTCTGGGTATACCCAACAACCGTAGGCTTGCCAGTGGTACCAGAAGAGGCATGAATTCGAACGAGCTCATCACGCTGCACCGCGAACATTTTGAATGGATAGCTATCGCGTAAATCCTGCTTCATGGTAAACGGAAATTTTGCAAGATCTTCCAGCGCATGCAGATCATCCGGATGCACACCGGCAGCATCAAAAGCCTGCTGGTAATGCCCAACATTTTTATAAGCGTGCGACAAAGACCACTTCATACGCTTAAGCTGGAGGGCGCTTATTTCATCGCGAGAAGCCATTTCAATGGCCTCAAGATCTCCGGGCTTAGGTGACAAATCCAACACAATAATCGTTCTCAGTTTGGGCCATTTTCAGCATTCTAACTTTGCTGGTCAAGTGATCATGTTCGTCGGAATCTCGCATAAACCCACCGGGTAGTCAATAATAGGCGTAATAGCAGCGTTGTTTGAATGGAGTACATGTCATAAGCTGCAAATTTCGGGGCTTCCTACCCGCCCGTACACATCACTCACAATTCACAGGTTGAACATGTCTCTAATCAATGTCCAGAGTTATGCCTATGGAGACTGGATTGAACCTTCCAGCTCAGCACGCAGGGTTGAATCTGCAATAGATGGTTCAGATTTGGCGCTGTCCGGCTCGGATTCACTGCAGTTTCAAGACATGATCCGGTACGCCAAAGAGCACGGTGGCCCGGCACTCAGGCGTCTGAGCTTCCATGATCGCGCGCGAATGATTAAAGCTCTGGCATTACATTTGAGGGAGCATCGCAAGGCTTTATACTCACTTTCTTACAACACTGGAGCTACGCTGAGCGACAGCCAGATCGATATAGATGGCGGCATTGGCACTCTACTGATATTCGCCTCGAAAGGGCGCCGGGAAATGCCAGATGACACTATCTATCTCGATGGTGATGTAGAAATACTGTCACGCCATGGAACGTTTCTAGGTCAGCATGTATGCACCTCGCTACAAGGTGTCGCAGTACACATCAACGCCTACAACTTCCCAGTTTGGGGCATGCTGGAAAAACTGGGGCCCTGCTTACTTGCAGGCGTACCAGCCATTGTTAAACCCGCAACCTCTACCGGCTATGTTGCTGAGGCTGCCTTTAAAATTCTCATCGATAGTGGGCTATTGCCCAAAGGTGCCATCCAGCTGGTGTCAGGTGGCACCGGTGATTTACTTGATCACTTGGGTGGCCAAGATGTTGTGAGTTTCACAGGCTCAGCCACAACAGCCCTATCACTGCGCTCAACGCCCAACATTCTAAGCAACGCGGTACGATTCATTGCAGAGCAGGACAGCCTTAACGCATCGGTTCTTGGTCCTGATGCAATACAAGGCACACCGGAATTTGACTTGTTCATCAAGGAGTCTGTGCGTGAAATCACCGCCAAGGCTGGCCAAAAATGCACGGCTATTCGACGAATTATGGCGCCTGAGCAGCAAACCTCCGCCGTCATCGACGCTCTTTCATCGGCACTGAATAAAATCGTTATAGGTCATCCCGCTGACGAATCGACACAGATGGGAGCGTTGGTTTCAAACAATCAACGACAGGATGTACTGGAGAAGGTCGCGGCTCTTTCGCAAGAGTGCGAGAGTGTGTACGGCGATCCAGATAATTTCAACGTAGTAGGTGCAGACGCGCAAAAAGGCGCTTTCTTGCCTCCCATGATTTTGTATTGCCCAGACCCAGTAAATGCCAGTGCAGTACATCAGACAGAAGCCTTTGGGCCAGTTTCAACGGTTATGCCCTACCGGGACATTGAACAGGCCGTGGCTTTACTGAACCGGGCCGATGGCTCCCTAGTTGCCTCAATCATCACACACGATGCGGACATTGCCAGAGAGTGTGTTCTAGGCTCGGCAGCTTTCCATGGCAGGCTTTATTTCAACGACAGAGTATCCATGGATGAAAGTACGGGGCACGGATCGCCTCTGCCCCACATGGTACATGGTGGCCCAGGGCGCGCTGGCGGTGGTGAGGAGTTGGGGGGAATCAGAGGTGTTATGCATTACATGCAGCGAACAGCCATTCAGGGCAGCCCGGATATTTTGACGCGCATTGGCAATCAATGGGTCCCTGGGTCCGAAACGAGCACCGCACCTTCTCACCCGTTTACACGCAACTATCACCAATTAGTCATAGGCGAGTCGATACAAACCGCGTATCGAACAATAACAATGGAAGATATAGAGCACTTTGCAAAATTCACTGGCGATGAATTTTATGCACACATGGACGAAGAGGCAGCAGCAGCTAATCCTTTTTTCTCAGGACGAGTTGCTCATGGCTATCTCCTACTCAGCTTTGCCGCAGGATTATTCGTCGAGCCAAGTCCAGGGCCCGTGCTAGCAAATACAGGCCTTAACAACCTGACGTTTCAAAAACCCGTTGTCCCTGGCGATAAAATTCGCGTGCAACTGGTCGTTCGCCGTAAAACTACCCGCACCAGTGAATACGGTGAAGTACGCTGGCATGTTGCCATTACGAATCAGGACGATGAGCAGGTGGCAACCTATGAGCTTCTAACAATGAACAGTTATACTTAAGCCCTAGCCTAGATTATTCATGAAGCCAGACCCTTTACTCGAACCGTTTCTTACGCGTCTGCACGGCTCCGGGCGTCTGCGTGTGTGGTCAGTGGTTATCTCCATTTTTGGGGATCTTGTCCAACCTCGCCAGCAAACAATATCGGTTCAGGAGCTGTTGTCACTAACAAGGCATGCTGGAATCGAAGATAATGCCGTTCGTACAGCATTATCCAGGTTGGCCAAAGAGGGATGGGTTGAGCGTCGTAAGGATGGCAGGCACGCTTTTTACGGATTGAGCAAATCTGGGAAAACGTCGTTTCTGGCAGCAACTGAGCGAATCTACAACCATTCGTTTGTCTCACACTCAGCACAATGGAATTTGGGCTATTTCAATACCCCGGTGAGCTACAGCAAGGATGTAATGCCCTTAGGCTTTACACTAAGTAAGCATTGGCAGCTTATCAATGTCGAAGATGCCCATCATTTTTCAGGCCCCAACAACATGCTGTTTCCAACAACTGCTGTCGACGCACCGGATTGGGTTTTGGAGAAACTATTGCCTGACAAATTGGCAAAGTACTATCGGGATTTCCTCGTGGATATAGAACCAATCACTGCAAACAGAGGCGCGATCAAGCTCATGTCGCCGCTGTGCGCCCTTACGGCCAGATTCTTGCTGATTCACGCATGGCGGCGCATGGTGTTGCGCCATCCATTGATGCCACAAGGCCTGTTACCCCCAAAGTGGCCTGGGGCCACCTGCCATGATGCTATTTGTTCAATTTACCCACAATTAGTTACGAGAAGTGAACAATGGTGGGACGTGCCGACCTCAGAAGCAGGAATTGCTCTACTACAAGCACGATTCAGCTCGTTTTAAATATTACGAAATATTACACAAGTCTTTATTTTCGTAATATATTGTAGATAACACTAAACAATCACGTCACCATTGGCGTAATAGACGCCTTAAAGATGCGCCTAGTCGCATTCGGAGGATTTGGCAAATGTACTCTCAAGGTCTTAACGACAGTGTCCAGGACGCTACCCAGCAATCTGCCGAAACACCAGAATTTCTCGCAGCTTTTCAAGCGAGAATAGATGCTGATCAGAAAATCGAACCCAACGACCCCATGCCTGAGGCGTATAGAAAGACACTCATTCGGCAAATAGGACAACACGCGCACTCAGAAATTGTGGGCATGCTACCTGAGGCAAACTGGATTACTCGTGCACCGACGTTGCGTCGTAAAACGGCTTTACTAGCCAAAGTCCAGGATGAAGGGGGCCACGGTTTGTACCTGTACTCCGCTGCAGAAACGTTAGGAATTTCGCGCGAGCAAATGACGGAAGAATTGCTATCTGGTAAAGCGAAATATTCATCAATTTTTAACTACCCGACTCTGTCATGGGCTGATATGGGAACCATAGGCTGGTTAGTCGATGGCGCTGCAATTATGAACCAGGTTCCATTGTGTCGGTGCTCCTATGGCCCATACGCTCGAGCCATGGTTAGAGTGTGCAAGGAAGAGAGCTTTCATCAACGCCAAGGTTATGAATTGATAATGAGCCTTTGCAAAGGCTCAGATGCACAAAAGGAAATGGCACAGGAATCGCTCAATCGATGGTGGTGGCCCAGCCTCATGATGTTCGGGCCTCCGGACAGGGACAGTGAGCACGGCGATCAATCAAAATCCTGGAAAATAAAACGCTTTACTAACGATGAATTGCGGCAAAAATTTGTAGATGCAACCGTTAAGCAAGCAAAGCACATTGGTCTTGTCATTCCAGACCCTGATTTGAAATGGAACGACACGAAATACGACGGTGAAGGTGGCTATGATTTTGGTGAAATTGACTGGAATGAATTCTGGCAAGTCGTTAAAGGTCATGGCCCTATGAACAAAGAAAGGATCGCCGCTAGAACCAAAGCCTGGGAAGAAGGCGCCTGGGTGAGAGAGGCTGCACTCGCGTATGCAAAAAAGCAGCGCCAAAGAAATGCGGTCGCCACGCAAAACATCGCTACGCAATCTAAGGTTTCATAAGACCATCATGAATGACATCGTTCAAACTCCACTGTGGGAAGTCTTCATTCGCCCCAGAAACGGTTTAGCGCACCGTCACTGCGGATCATTACATGCCGCAGATGCCACTCTGGCCCTGCAGGCAGCTCGAGACGTCTACACACGTCGCGAAGAAGGACAGTCTATTTGGGTGATACCTTCATCTGAAATTGTGGCGTCAGACCCTCAATCTAAAGACGTATTTTTTGATCCAGCTGCGGACAAGATTTATCGCCACCCCTCGTTCTATGATATTCCAGATGATGTTGGACACATGTAATGGGAGATTCATATATCAAGTCTGACACTCTCGATGTTTCATCGGTCGTAACGCAGCTTATTCGCTTAGCAGATGACCATCTGATCCTCGGTCACAGGCTATCTGAATGGTGTGGTCACGCGCCTATGCTTGAAGAAGATCTGGCTATGCCCAACATCGCTCTAGATCTTATTGGTCAAGCTAGAGCGCTGTACAGCCACGCTGGGAAAACTGAAAACAAAGGGCGCGATGAAGATAATATTGCCTACAACCGCTTAGAGCGTGAATACACCAATTTATTAATCTGTGAACGCCCTAATGGAGACTTTGCTCATACGATGCTAAGGCAGCTGTTATTTTCCTTATTCATGGAGAAGTATTGGCAAGCTTCATTGAGCTCAACAGACGACACTATCACAGCCATTGCCGGCAAGGCTGTCAAGGAATCTACCTACCATGTGCGACACACCGCTGAATGGGTGATACGCCTGGGTGACGGTACAGATGAAAGCGCACGCCGAACGGCCATTGCGTTGGAACAACTCACACCTTACGTGAATGAATTCTTCGAAGTAGATCCGGTTACACAGGATAATGCTGATCATGGCTTGCTTCCAGATCCAGCCTCCTGCGAGGCAAGTTGGCGGTTGGATATCAACGAAATACTGTCCCAGGCCAACGTTACATTAGGCGACTACAAACAAGGCCATACTGGTGGCCGCAGCGGCGCTCACACGGAAGCTATGGGGTTTCTGCTAGCGGAGCTGCAATTTCTACAACGCAGCCATCCCAACTTGCAATGGTAGTCGGCATAAAACCATGAAATCCGAACCTATCCACTGGCAATCTGTAACCGAGCGCTCTCAACGTGACGGCGTTGTCAGCCTAGAGCATCATTATAAGCAACAACAGGCATGGGCTATTGCCGCTAGCGTCCTTGACCCTGAAGTGCCTGCTGTTACTGTGGCTGATCTTGGCATTCTCAGAAGTGTCGAGATTGACAATACTGGAACGGTAATTGCCAAGTTGACACCCACCTACTCCGGTTGCCCTGCTGTATTGGCAATAGAAAATCTGGTGCAGGAGGCTTTAGAAAGCGCTGGGTATTCAGTGAGGATAGAGCGTGTACTTAGCCCCGCGTGGACCACCGATTGGATTACCGAAGAGGGACTATCCAAACTCAAAGCTTATGGTATTGCTCCACCTGAAAAATCCAACAACAGTAAGCGTGCCTTATTTACTAGCCCTGTGGTCACCTGCCCCGTTTGCGACTCAAGCGAAACAACCTTGATTTCTGAATTTGGCTCCACAGCTTGCAAGGCGCATTACCAATGCAGAGCTTGCAGCGAGCCGTTCGACTATTTTAAATGCTTGTAGAAGCTGACCCTCTGCAGCTGGCGATACGCGATTTCCTATGACTCAGACAACGTCCACACCTCGATTTCACACACTTGAAATTACCGACGTACAGCGCGACACGTTGGAATCAGTCGTGCTTAGTTTTCGAATACCGCCCGAACTCATCGAACACTATGCGTTCACACCTGGGCAATACCTCACTCTTCGCTCAACTATAGACGGACAAGATGTCCGACGTTCCTATTCAATTTGCTCACCGTTAGGATCTCCCCATCTTTCAGTGGGTGTGAAGCGTATCGAAGGCGGGCAGTTTTCCAGCTACGCACAGACACTTAAAAAAGGCGATGAAATTTCAGTTATGACCCCGCAAGGACGATTCATTGCATCAATTGGAGGTTCGCATAATTATCTACTGTTAGCTGCAGGCTCAGGAGTTACACCGATATTGTCTATCGCCAGCTCTGTGCTCGAGAACGAACCCGATAGCGTTGTTTCCCTATGCTATGCCAATAGAAACACACAGAGCGTCATGTTCCGAAAGCAATTTGATGATTTGAAAGACAACTACATGACGCGCTTTCTTCTTACTCACGTGATGGACGAGGAGTCGCAGGATGTAGAACTGTTCAACGGTCGCCTGGACGCTGAAAAACTCGAAACAATGGCAACCCGTGGTTTGATTACGCCCACCGCATACGATGCAATTTATATCTGTGGCCCACAACCGATGATTGAAGCTGTTTCTGCTGCACTGCTGCATCTGGGCGTGAATAAGTCTCGAATTAAGTTTGAGTTATTCACACCATCGACACCCCTTCGGATCGCTGGCGACGCAAATAAATCTACGACCCATAATGGCAGTAGCGTTCAAGCGTCTGTGGAAATAGTCCTTGATGGCTCAAGGCGTACATTCACCATGAATGACAACGAATCTTTGCTGGATGCCGCGTCCAAGGCAGGTCTAGACGTTCCTTATTCCTGTGCAAATGGCATGTGCGCCACGTGCCGCTGCAAACTCACGCAAGGTACGGGAAATATGATCCAGAACTTCTCCCTCGAACCTTGGGAATTGAAGGAAGGATTTGTACTCGCCTGCCAACTTCAACCAACATCCGGGAAAGTGGTGTTGGATTTTGATGCCGTTTAATCCAATAATCTATCGAGACACTAACGAGCTTGTTCAAATAATGACGCACGGTTGATCGCGACGCCATACAAAGACGGAGCTAGCGGGTTTCATATCAAAGTAAAGCACTCAAGGCTTGTGTCCAACCTTCCCCCACGGGTGCTGTCACCTGTATGCGCTCACCGCGCCAATCGAAAGACAGTTCGCTGGAATGTAAAAAGAGCCTGTTCAACCCCATTTTTTTGAAATGTGCGTTCCGACGATTATCTCCGTAGCGACTATCTCCCACAACGGCATGGCCTGAGTGACGTGAGTGAACTCTGATCTGGTGCGTCCGGCCGGTATCAAGCTTGATATCTACCATAGTCGCTGTCGCGTAGCGCTTCCGGATACTGAAATAGGTTAAAGCGGATTGTCCGGATGCATCGACCACAACCCGACGCTCACCGGCGTGCTCCACATTCTTGAGTAAGGGTTCATCCACCCTGGTTAAAGACTCCGGCCATTGGCCATCTACCAGCGCAAGGTAGTGTTTGTTAATTTCTCTTTGGCGAAATAGATCCTGTAATTCACGAGTTACTGAAAGACCGCGACCAATCAGCAAACAACCGCTCGTGGCTCTATCCAGCCGATGAGCCAGTGAGAGCTTAGAATCATCTCGACTTTGCCGAAGACCATCAATCAAGCCGAACGCAAGTCCGCTGCCGCCGTGGACCGCAACTCCAGCAGGTTTATTCAGAATCAGAAAGTCATCGTGCTCGAAAATTACTGAAGCCGCCACCGACTTCGCTAATTTGTCAGGAACGCGCACCTCGGATCGAACCTCAACCCGCAAGGCCGGGATACGAACCTGCTCACCCGCCACCAGCTTTCGAGTCTGCTTAATCCGCCTACCGTCGACTAGAACATCCCCCGTCCGGATCAGTCGATAAATATGACTTCTGGGGACACCTAAGCACTCGCGGATAAGAAAATTATCGACTCGTTGCCCATCCTGGTCGTCCGTAACGCGCACATGCCGTTTTTTTGACAAAGTTTGCGAATCGGTAGATTTATTAGAATTTTCAGGTTCTGGCATGAATTTGCATGTTTCTTGCTTGTTACCGTTACACGTACAAAGTGTTAGTTCGTATTATCAAAACAGTAACTATGATTGCTGAAAACTATAGTCACTGCTATATTAGAGAGTCGGTCAAGTGACGGATTGAACTAACCGACATCTCTGACATTATCGGTTATACAGATATTTGGTGCCAATAAGACTTACTCAGGCAGCCAGTATCCCTAGGCACCAAGGTCGAACAACGACCCAAACGCCATTTCCGGCAACGTTAGAAACACCGAACAAACCACTTAGTGAATTTTTATCGTTGAGTCACCGGGGCTAAATACCTTTCATGAACTCGACTTGTGAAGCCCGCTAAAGCGAGGCTTGTTTTTCTTACAAACAATAATACGGATTCCGCCTAACCGGCTCACCCGATGCTTAGCGCTTACATCAAAGCTTGCCTGTCACTGATTCTCTGGTTTACACCCCGAGACCAACAGGCGTGCGCGCATCTGGGAAAACTACCGAAGCTGGCAGGGTCCGCAAAGGACCGAACTAATAATGAAAAGAATGTTGATCAACGCGACCCACCCAGAGGAGTTGCGAGTTGCCATAGTTGATGGCCAAAAGCTAGTCGATCTCGACATAGAGCACAAATCACGCGAACAACGAAAATCCAATATATACAAAGCCAAAATTACCCGTGTTGAGCCCAGTCTCGAGGCGGTATTTGTAGACTACGGATCAGAACGTCATGGCTTCCTTCCATTCAAGGAAATTGCAAAGGAATATCTTAGAAAGGATGCCAAAAAGTCTGAAGGTGGTAGGCCCAATATCCGTGATCTGATCAAGGAAGGCCAGGAAATTGTTGTACAGATAGAGAAAGAAGAGCGCAGCAACAAAGGCGCGGCACTAACGACGTTTATCAGCCTAGCTGGCCGGTTCCTCGTCCTAATGCCCAACAATCCACGGGCTGGTGGAGTGTCTCGCCGCATCGAAGGCGATGACCGATCTGAACTCAAGGCCGCTATGTCTGACGTCGATGTCCCTGATGGTATGGGAACTATCGTACGCACAGCAGGAATTGGCCGGACAACCGAAGAGCTTCAATGGGATCTGGACTATCAGGCTGCCATCTGGACAGCAATCCAAGAAGCAGCTGGTGAGAAAAAAGCCCCTTTCCTCGTTTATCAGGAAAGCAATATCATTGTACGTGGCCTACGCGATTACTTTCGTGGTGACATTGGCGAAATCATTGCTGATGAAACAGAAACCCATCAACAAGCGGCCGACTTTATCCGTTTGTACATGCCTCAAAATGAACGAAAATTAAAGTTCTACCAAGATGATGTACCACTCTTTAATCGATACCAAGTCGAGTCTCAAATAGAATCAGCCTTCCGACGTGAAGTCCGTCTGCCGTCTGGTGGCGCACTGGTAATCGACCATACAGAAGCACTAATCTCTATTGATATCAACTCGGCCAAAGCGACTAAGGGCCACGATATCGAAGAGACAGCTACCAATACGAATCTTGAAGCAGCTGATGAGGTAGCCCGTCAACTTCGCCTGCGTGATTTAGGTGGCTTAGTCGTTATCGATTTTATCGATATGATGGCATCCAAGCACCAGAGAGCCGTCGAGAATCGCCTTCGAGACGCCTTGAAACAAGATCGAGCCAGAGTTCAGATTGGCCGTATTTCCAAGTTTGGTCTGCTGGAAATGTCCCGCCAAAGGCTCAGGCCGTCCTTGGGCGAATCATCAGAAAACGTCTGCCCTCGTTGCCATGGTCACGGAACCATCCGCGGTATTGAATCCACTGCATTGTCTATATTGCGCCTAGTTGAAGAGGAAGCAATGAAAGACAACACGGGTCGCGTGCTCGCAGATGTACCTGTAGCAGTCGCAACCTACCTTCTGAATGAAAAGCGGCAGAATATTTCAGAAATCGAGGCCAGAAATTCAGTAACTTTGCTAATTGTTGCAAACTCATCGATAGAAACACCCAATTACACCATCGAACGCGTCCGTATGAGCGATGGCGAACATGAGACGACGGCTAAGAAGAGTTACGAGCTAGCGGCAGATAATTCTGAAGCCTATTCTCCACAAGACAGTAAAGACGAGAAAAAGACTGAAGTTGCTGCAGTTGGTGCGGTAGCACCTCTGGCACCTGCCCCGACACCTGCACACCGCATGCAAGCGGCGGCTGCGCCCGTTGGGGCCCCACAGCCTCAGAACAGAGGCGGGTTCAGACGCATTATCGGAGCTGTAACCTCACTTTTTGGCACCAGCGCTGCAGTTTCGGAAGAACTCAGCACTGAGACTTCGCCTGCCGAGAACAAACCTTCGAATTCCCGACAATCAAATAGCGAAGGCAATCGCAATCAAAACCGTAACAAACGATCAGGTGGACGCGGTGGACGAAATCGAAACAAGCAAGACGGTGACAAGTCAGAAACAACAGCGGAAGGTCGCAATGCCGGGCGTAAGAATCCGCGCAAAGCCAAGTCTGCTGACAATACCGACAAAAAGAATGATGCTGAACGCAAACACGTAAAATCCAGCAACAAAGAAAATCCAGAAGCGGATAACACCGACAAGGATGATCAAAGCACGAATTCACGCTCGTCTCGCTCACGCGGTCGTGGTAGAGGTCGCAAGCAGGAAAGTACAGCCGGTACTGAAGAGACGAACGAAAACATCACCAGTAGTGCCGTAGAAGTAGCTGATGTGAGTGCTGTTGATGCCGAATCTGTAGATGGCGCAATTGACAACTCCACCGAAGAAGATCGCGACGAGAGTGCACGTCGACGCGGGCGCAGAGGTGGACGTCGGGGTGGTCGTGGTCGTGGTCGCGGCGCGGATAAGAACGCTGAATCAACAGATGTAGTAAGTGATGCGGACGCAAGTGCAGGGGAAAATACCGATGCAGGCGCTGTTTCTAAACCCAGCGATACAGCAACAGCCGCTGTGTCTGTAGCGGCTGTTTCTGCGACTAGCGATAGTTCAGTACCGAGTTCAGCTGCAACAGAAGCCCCCATGGCTAGTGAGGCTACTGAAGTCAGTGATCAAGCTAAGGCACCGGCACCGATGGATAGCGAGTCAAAAACAACAGAAGTACAGCCTTCAGCAGTCTCAACAGGTAGTGCCACTACCGTAGATTCGACAACGGGTGAGCCTGAAAAAACGACGCTGCCTTCAGATGTTAAAGAGTCCGTGCCCGGGTCCGAGCCTGCGCTCGAGTCTGACGCTCCGCAAGCATCCAACACTGAAAGTAAAAAGGCCAAAGCACCCAGAAAAACTGCTTCGTCAAGTACCAGTCAGGAAGCTGCCAATGAACCGGAGTCGAAAGATAAGCAGGAATCTTCAGCTGACAATGAGAACTCTGCATCGTCAGTTGATGCCACAGACTCAGCCGATTCAGACGCTACATCTGACGATACAAAACCCAAACGCCGAGGTGGTAGTCGCCGACGCGAGCGCGTCAACAGTAAAAAAGCTGCGGCTGCACAAGGTGGCGATGATTCTGCCCAAAACGTAGATATGCAAGAAGATAGTTCCTCCCCTGCTCCAAAAGCTGAAGCGAAAGCAGAACCAGAAGCGAAGACCCCTCCAAAAGCTGAAGCGAAAGCAGAACCAGAAGCGAAGACCCCTCCAAAAGCTGAAG
>JBLHWG010000128.1:0-13370 GCA_047629055.1 Halioglobus sp. | reverse complement strand
TGAGTTTTAGCTTGAATATATCGCTCCACTTCAGGGTGGGGCAGAATCAAGAAATCTTCAGCCTCTATTCCCTGGATAACTGAGTCTGCAACTTGACTAGGACTAATCACACCGGGATACTCATCTCACCCTCACCCTCACCCTCACCCTCACCCTCACCCTCACCCTCACAATAGCCTAGCATCGGCGTTGCCACGTATTGCGGGCAAACAACCGACACCCTAATGCCGTCATTGCCATGTGTAATTGATAACGATCGAGCGCCTTTGTGTTTAAACGCTAAAGCAAGTGCCTTACCGATTCCCCGAGCACCGCCGGTAATTATCACAGTTTTGTCGTTTGCATTCATGCAGTCCACTCCAAGTGGTCATAGGTTTCTCCAATTATGAATGGACTTTATGTTCATATACTGGAACGGCTTGGCGTGCACCAATGAGATTCGATCTTTTGTTTTTACACCAGTTATCGATGTTAATCACGTTGATGTTCTGCTGAACATCAACTACAACCAGACCCACAGAATCATAGGCACTCCGACGATCACTATCACGACATCCAAAGGCAAGCCGAGTCGCCAGTAGTCTTTAAAATTGTAGCCGCCTGGTCCCATCACAAGAGTATTTGACTGATGCCCAATAGGTGTCAGGTACGGGGAGGCGGCGCCGATGGCTACAGCCATCAGAAATGGGTCGGCGGAGAGCGACAGATTGGTAGACAGGCTATATGCAATAGGCGCCATAATAAGCGCCGTAGGCGAGTTGTGTATCAAGTCAGCAAGCATCATTGAAATAATCATAAGTACACACAATATGATCCAGATAGGCAGGCCCGGTGCGACTAGCAGCATTCCTTGTGCGATTAGATCTGTCGTGCCTGTGCTATGCAGTGCCTCACCAACGGGTATTAAAAATCCCAGCAATACAATAACGGGCCACTCGATGCTCCGATAAGCTTCTCTGAGTGAAACCAGTTTTAGTAGCACTAGTGCGCCGACCACCGCGGTGAAGGCTAATTGAACTGGCAGAAAACCGGCCGCCGCGGCAATAATTCCTGCACCAAAAATTGCCGGAATTTGAAATGAGCCTCGTTTAGGCACAATCTCAACACCTCGATTCTTAATCGCTAAACAGCCTAAGGTTGAACCCATTTGTTCGAGTGCTTGCGTTGCCCCTTGCAACAGCAAAACATCGCCTGCCTTAAACCGCACATGTTGAAGTCGTGAGCGAGATGCTCGGCCTTCTCGCGCAACAGCCAATAGGTTTACTGCGTAGTGCTGATGCATTTTTAGCCCACGCATCGGCGCATCTATGATTGCTGCATTTGGCATCACCACCGCTTCAATAATGCGGATATGCGGTGATTTAAACCAATTCGGATCAGTTATCTCTGCGCCTGCTTCGACCAAACCCGGGTTTTCAAACAGGGGTTGTAGTGACTCACTATCGCCCTCCATAATGAGGACGTCTCCAGCTTGCAAACGCTCAACTGAGCTAGGTGCAAGCCGACGACGATCTGACCGAATTATGGCCATCACCGACACGTCGTTTTCGCAAAGTATTTCCAAATCTCGTACGGTGGCTTCAGCCAAAGCTGACTCTTTGGGTATGCGCAGCTCTGTTACGTAGCGCGCGATACTAAATTGCTCACGGGATTCGCTAGCGTTGTCCTTGTTTGCATCCGGTAAAAAACGCCAACCAATTGAAACAATGAAAGTAATCCCACTCAGGGCCACGATTAATCCTACTGGCGTGAAATCAAACATTCCGAAAGGTTGTCCGATCTGTTCTGCTCTAAATGAAGACACAATGATATTGGGAGGAGTGCCTATTAGAGTCACGAGGCCTCCCAGCAAGCTGGCAAAAGACAGAGGCATTAATAATTGGGAAGCTGAACGTTGTGCCTTTCTTGCGTCTCGGATAGTGATGGGCAGCATTAACGCAAGCGCCCCGATATTATTCATAAATGCTGACAACACTGCCGTAACCGTACAATTAGCAATAAGCTGTTTCGTTAGTGTGCCTCTGGCGCGAGCAAGATAATGAAGAAATAGTGCATCGACACCTGAAGACTGCAATGCCTGAGAGATAACCAGAACAGAAGCTACCGTGATGACAGCTGGATGTGAAAAACCGTCAAACGCCTGTTCAGTGGGTACGACGCCAATGAACACACCCGTTATCAGAACGAAGCCTGCGACAACATCGTACCGCCAGTGATTCCAGATAAACAGGCCCATGGCTACAACCAGCAGCGCGACTACAGACATTTGCTCAATATTCATGGCATGCTGTCCATTTTTGGCACCAATAGCATTCAGATTCGACAAGATTAAACATAGTGCAATTTGTGACCCCAAGGGCAATAAAACATACGCGCCTAAAACAGCCGCTTCGTATGAGCAACAGAAGATACTTGCGGATGGACTACTCGCGTCCACTTTGCGTGAATGTGTACATAATTGCGGAACAGCACCGCCGTTGGCGGTAAATAATTGTTCTCTGCAGACTCAAAATGCCACTCACAGTATGAACGTTGAACACAGTTGCCGTTTAGCTTAACGATGTGTACTCTAATTGCTATCTCCTATAGCTAGCAGCGAGTTTTATATCAGTGGTAGACACTATCTCGATCGGAATCGAAGAAGAGTACCTGTTAGTCAATCCTGAAACTCGAGAGTTGGCCCGTCACCAGCCAGCTGGCTTTATGATTAAGTGTAAGGAATTGCTCGGTGATCGTGTCATGCACGAAATGTTGCAAAGCCAGGTAGAAATCGGAACGGGTGTATGCAACAACATCGATGAGGCGCGGGCGGAGTTGTTGGAACTACGCCAAGGCGTGGCTGAGATAGCTCGCGAATTTGATACTTGTATTGTTGCTGCTTCAACCCACCCATGGTCCTTGTGGAGTGAGCAGGAGCCTGTCGACCTGGAGCGTTATCGCATCATGGGAGTAGAGCAGGCGAGTATTGCCAGGCGTATGGCAATCTGTGGCATGCATATCCACGCTGGTATTCCAGATAAGGATCTGCGTATCGATCTGATGAACCAGGTCAGTTATTTTATGCCACACCTACTGGCACTCAGTGGCTCGTCACCCTTCTGGGAGGGAATTGATACTGGCCTAAAGTCGATGCGCCCAACCATAGCGGGTCACTTACCCCGGTCCGGTTTGCCTGAGGTGTTTGATAGCTGGAATGATTGGACGGAAATGGTTGACGACATGCAGGCAACCGGCATGATTAACGATCCATCAAAGATTTGGTGGGATCTGCGCCCTAGTGTTCGTCATCCCACGTTGGAGATTCGTATTTGCGATGTGTGCACCTGGGTGGAGGATGGTTTAACTGTGGCTGCCTTATACCAATCTATCCTCGCGTTCTTATCACACTTACGAAGAAACAACCAACGCTGGCGTCAGTATCGACGCATTCTTATCCTTGAAAATAAATGGCGTGCACAGCGCTATGGCGTTGATGCTGAGTTGGGAGATTTCGGCAAACGCAAGGCCGTCTCCTTTCCTGACTTGATCGACGAACTGGTCGAGCTTGTTAGGCCACATGCAGAGATTCTTGATTGTGTGAAAGAAGTTGAACACGCACGCGAGATTGCTCGGCGGGGCAGTAGCTCAGATCAACAGCTGCGTGTCTATAACACGGCACTTGCAGCAGGCGCTAGCGATAGGGATGCGCAAATTGCCGTTGTTGATTGGCTAATTGCCGAATCGGTTCCGTCAAAGTAATCTGACGCTGCATGAAAATACCACATTCGACGCCTTCAAATGCCGAAGGCTCGTCCCATCCGGTTGTTACGCAGTTGCTTTCTAACGTTTTAAATGAAGAATCGCTGCGGCAGTTCCTCGCCGAT
The DNA here is from genome assembly GCA_047629055.1 of Halioglobus sp. Taxonomy (GTDB): domain Bacteria; phylum Pseudomonadota; class Gammaproteobacteria; order Granulosicoccales; family Granulosicoccaceae; genus Granulosicoccus. Next base: position 9,507 of record JBLHWG010000128.1, on the reverse strand, counting down.
AACGAATTTCCTCTGATGGAGCCTGGCGCGGTTACATTTGCATGGACAGGGCATGCAGACAGCATCTGCCTACTCCGATGGATTCATGGTGGAGTGGACAGAACGGATTTCTCTCGTATTCCAAATACGCCATTATGGTTGCTGCGACTTGCTGTGCAGGACAACGGGCGTTTCGAATATAAGCTGTGTACGTTAAATAGTGGCCACGAAGAATGGATACTAGATCCACTGAATCGCTCCCGCGCGGGTGACCCGTTTGGTGATAATTCGGTCTGTAAGACCTTTGGATATGAACGTCCTGAATGGACTCGTGAGCAGAATTCTGCAGAAGGACAAATCAAACCTTTGAGCGTTAACAGCGGCGTGTTTCAGGAAACTCGTAACGAGCAGGTGTATCTTCCGGCAGAATACGATGCGCAAATGCATACAAACAAGGCGTATCCACTTGTGGTTATTCACGATGGCGCAGACTTCGTAACGTACGCAGATCTACAGGTATCGCTAGACAACCTGATAGCATCAGGGGCCATTCCAGCTATTATCGTAGCGTTGGTACAGACACGCGATCGCCTGGGCGAATACTCGCGAGGTCGACGTCATGCCCGCTACCTGATAAACGATTTGCTGCCAACATTGCAACAACACTACCACCTATCCGAACGCGCAGAAGATCGGGTGTTGCTCGGTGCCAGTCTTGGTGCTGTTGCGTCCTTGGCTACGGTGTTTCGTTATCCGGGCGTGTTCGGCGGTGTGGTGCTGCACTCGGGTTCGTTCATCTTGGATGAACGAAAACTCAGGGGGCGGTCACATCCCGTTTTTCAGCGTGTGGCGCGTCTGGTCAGCGCGTTTAAACGCGCGCCGAACATGCCGGAAATTAGAGCGTTTGTTTCTTCGGGTGAACTAGAAGGTCTAGCATCCGAAAGTGCAGCCTTGGCTGAACTGTTGAAACAGAACGGTGTTAGTGTTCAGTTCAAGAGCGCCTGGGATGGACATCACTGGCACAACTGGCGCAATCAACTGCGTGATGGACTGGTTTGGGTGCTTAACAGAAACGAGGAAAAAAAAGATGACTGAACGTACTGTTAATATTGGCTTGTCTCTGGGTGCTGATATTTGCTGGCCAATCTGTTACGAAACGCTGTTGGATGGTCTCAAGTTGAACATCCGACACGAAGGCCAACAGATTAAATTTGCTAGTGAAAGAATCACTATAGAGCCCTTTAATCTACAACAACCGGTTAAGTACGATGTAGTGATCGACCGTCTGACCCACTGGTATTCAACAAGTCGTGAGTGGATCAAAAAGGGCATATTACTGGATGATCTCTACGTCTACAACAATCCTTGGTCTTTGCAGTCCAACGAAAAGCACACCTCCTACGCGGCTATGATGCGCCTCGGGTTGCCGGTACCTGAAACCTGGATGTTGCCCCCAAAAGCCTACGAGGAGTCTGATGATCTACAGGAGACTCTGCGCAAGTATGCTCGTATGTTTTCGTTGGAAGACATAGGTAACAAAATGGGCTATCCATTTTTCATGAAGCCCTATCATGGTGGCGGTTGGAGAGGCGTAACGAAAATTGATAACGCAGCAGAGTTCCAAGCAGCCTACGACGTTAGTGGTATGGAAGTCATGAACATACAGTCCGCAGTTTTACCGCATGACTGGTTCGTACGCTGTGTGGGGCTGGGGCCGCAGTTGCGTAAAGTTAATTATGATCCCAGCGCGGCTCTGCATGATCGGTATTGTATGGATATCGACTTTCTGTCTGCAGAGGATCAATCCATACTCGAAGACATGACATTGACCATCAACAGTTTTTTTGGTTGGGATTTCAACTCCTGTGAAGCACTCAGGCGTGATGGCATTTGGCACCCAATAGACTTCGCCAACGCCTGCCCAGATAGCCAAGTGACTTCATTGCATTATCACTTTCCGTGGCTAATCAAGGCGAACTTACGATGGTCCATATTTTGTGCAGCCACTAGCCGACCTATGCATCGCACATTAGATTGGGACCCCTTCTTCGCAATCGCAGATAAAGATATCTCCCCTCGGGAAAAACTGACTCAATACGCAGCTATCGCTCATCAACGATATGAAACCGAGAAATTTAACGAGTTCTGCAAAAAGCATTTGTCACATCTTGATGAGCTTGCCTACGATTTTTTCGCATCCGATAAACTGCGAGACGCAATACATCAGAAGGTATCTTCACTGTTTCCGGCGCATGAAATAGAAGACTTTACGGAATTGTTCTGGAGTCGCATACAACTCTGGCGAAAACAGGAGGGCCAGATCACATGAAGAACTTAACGCGTTGGTACTCAACACGGCTTCAGCAGGAGGTTTCTTTGTGTCGATGGGGTCACTATGGGCAACCTGTATTGTTGTTCCCAACAGCGGGTGGCGATGCTGAAGAAGTGGAACGTATGCACCTTATTGCTGCTATTACCCCACTGATAGAGGCAGGCCGCGTAAAGGTCTATTCGATGGATAGCGTAGCTGGACGTGCATTGGCGGAGCAACAAGGTTCGGTTGAATTCCGATGCTGGCTGCTTAAGCAAACAGGTGAATATGTTGTCAACGAAGTCTTGCCTGCGATCATTGCTGACTGCGGTGGTGAATCTGTAGAACCAATAACGGCTGGAGCTTCCATCGGTGCATTCAATGCTGTGGCGATGTTGTGCCGATACCCTCACCTGTTTAAAGCGGCCATTGGTATGAGCGGTACTTACGATCTGGAATCCTTAATGAGCTTCCAAGGCAATGAGGATTACTACTTGTCTGCACCCTTAAAATTTCTACCACAGTTACATGACGATGCACTACTGAGTGCTCTGCGATCACGATTCGTAGTACTGCCATTTGGCCAAGGTCGTTGGGAAAACCCGGACGAATCATGGCAAATAGCCAGCGTACTAGGGGAGCGAGGAGTACCAAACCGTGCTGATGCTTGGAGTACTGACCACCATCACGATTGGGCCACCTGGCGTGAGATGCTCCCTCATTATCTAGAGGAATTAACCTCATGAATATTATTTTTATCGAACCGGGGTTTCCTGCAAATCAAAAGCAGTTTGTACGCGCTTTGGCCTCGATCGGGGCGAACGTGATCGGCATTGGAGAAAGGCCGATTGAGTGGTTGGACAACGAGACTCGCGATTGTCTGCAATCCTATCAACAGATCAAATCAGTCACCGATGAAGCGGCACTTGAATGGGCTGTCAAACAGGTACAGGCCGAGTGCTGGGTAGATCGACTAGAAGCGGTGGTAGAGGCGCACGTTATGCCTGCGGCCCACATTAGGGAGCGCTGTGGCATTCCGGGTACTACTGCCCGAACGGCCTATCTATGTCGCGATAAAGTAGCGATGAAGGAGGTGCTGCGCAATGCGGGTGTTCCTACCGCAGCCTCAGCTGGAGTATCAAGCACGGCAGACGCCCGCGAATTTGCTGAAGAGCATGGCTACCCGGTTATAATCAAGCCGCGCGATGCAGCGGGCGCGGCAGGTACATACAGGGCAAATAATAAAGAGGAGCTAATAGCAATTTCTCACGATTGCGGATTAGCCGACGGTGCAGCAGTTGCTATAGAGGAGTTCGTCGAAGGGCACGAAGGCTTCTACGACACCGTCGCTGTACAGGGTGAAATTGGTCATGAATTCATCAGCCATTACTATCCGAATGTGCTCGAAGCCATGCGCTCGCGCTGGGTTTCACCACAAATCGTATCAACCAATCGGTTGGACAATCCTGGCTATGATGAAATCAAAGCCATGGGTAGGAAGGTTATTGATGCACTGGGACTGCAGACATCTGCAACTCATATGGAGTGGTTTCTCGGTCCCAAGGGTTTACGCTTTTCCGAAATAGGCTGTCGCCCGCCAGGGGTTGGACAATGGGAAAGTTATTGTGCTGGCAACGAGTTCGACTTGTACCGCGAATGGGCAATGGCGGTGTGTCACCATAGGATTGATCTGAAACCATCACGGCGTTATTCGTGTGGCATTATTGCGCTGCGCCCCGATCATGACGGCCAAATTTACGGATACGACGGCCTTGAAGGAGTGTATCAACAGTACGGGGACAACGTAGTTGAACAATATTTGCCTGAAATCGGTACGGCTACACAGGGTGTTGAAGCCGGCTACATGGCTAACGCTTGGTTGCGTGTGCGTCACCCGGACTATGACGAGCTCCGAAACATCCTTGATGATATCGGCGAACGAGTGCAAGTTCGCGCGCGCTGAATGTATAACCATGGGACGTGGGTCGAAGATTCGAGATTGCCTTATCAAAAGTCAGGCGGGTAATCGCGGCTTTGCTCGCTGCCTGCCAGAGATTGATGGCTTGATTGGTGAGACTTGCAGCTTTTGCGTGAACTGCCAGTACTTCAGGCGCAGTGTCTTTGTCCGTCTCTAGCTCTGTCAAGATACGGGTGTGTACTAATCGCCGTTTCTCCTTTAGCGAGCTTTCATCGGCAGTATCACGCACGAGCGTATGTAGTAGGCCGCGTCGATAGACGAGCTCTGCCTTGATCAAGCCAGATGCAATCTGGTCGGTACCACGGGCTGCGCTATCGTGATTTTATGTAGTTTAATAATACAGTGAAATGGCTTAACTTAGACAAAATTCACTCGGAGAGCATAAGATATGCCACGAAGAAGATTTCTAACCAAAGGTGTTAAAGGGATAGGCATCGCTACTGCCGCTAGCACGCGCATCATTTCCGCGCCAGCGATAGCGCAAAGTAGTACCCAGTTGACTATCGTATCTACTTGGTCTCGTGATTTTCCGGGCCTAGGGGTCTATGCTGATTATTTTCAGCCGCATAGGGCTTGATAATCATCTTACATTGCGAGAGATGGGGGGTTATCGGGCAGAAAGGCAAAGCATCCCTTCAGCCATACATTAGGCGCAACCCTGATAGCGTCGATGTGCTGTACCAGTCGGAGCTGCTGCGCACTTGAGCGTGAATTCAACGCATGGATCACATCCGAAACCCCCGGACTAACACTGCAATGTGTTGAATCCCCGTCGCTACAAAATGCGACGTTTGATATGGTCGGCGCCGATCAGCAAACGCGTTCACTTTCTGTCCAGCGGTGTAGTCAGTATCGCAAGCAATGGTCAGCGAGAAATATCAATTCATTTCCTGAGCGTATGTTTTCTAGCTCCTGGACTTCAGCCTCCTAGGCCTCGTATTTAGGTTTTTTCACCTTTTTGGTGGCCTCGGCTGCTTTGGTTAGCGCGTTTTAGGCGTTGTGTAGCTGCTCTAGTGCTTTGTCATTGTCAGTCAGTTGATTCTGATACCGAGTCTCGCTCGTTTTATTGGCGTGTTGTTCGCCCGCAAGCGTTGCGTTGACAGTACCGAATTGCTCCTTCCATTGAGTGTGTTCATGCCTGATATCGTCACATTGCACCAGTGTTGTATTACGTGATTTTATTGCCTGATCCAAACGTTGATGCAATGCTTGTTGCTGATTATTGAGTGTCTCAATCACTGTGTTGCGTTCGTCGAAACGTGTCACGAGCCCAGAGTATTTTTCAGTGAGCGTACCCAGAGTTCGTTGCTCATCCACGAGCTGTTGGTTCAGAGTTTTCAGTTTCGTGCGTGATTGGGCGGTAACTGCTTTTTCAGTCTTAATAGTTGCTTCCATTTTTTCCTGCAAAGCATCACGCTCGCGGTTCAGCGTAGCGCGTTGTCGGGACATCTCGTTAAGCGCCTGTGTCTGCGCAACATGCTCAGCGTTGAGTGTTTGGTGTTGCACGATTACCTGATTCATCGCGGCCTCTTTCTCGAGTATTGTTTTGCGCAGCTGGGCAAGCTCAGCCTCAGCGGTAATTGCTCGGTGCTTGAGCAGGGCAGTGTCCAGTAGCCTCTTTCCCATCGTGGTCTCCGCAATATGGATCCGCTGCTCGGCGTCTTTTCGAATCTCCTCCACCCGATCCTCAGCTACTTAGGGTACCGACCAGATTGATGTAAAAATATGCTCTAAGAGCGGGTTATTTCGCTCCCATGGTCACCAGGGTGTAGCGAAATGCACATATCTGCAGCTCGAACTGAATTCATATTCCAGAGCAAAGTTGCCACTGATTCCAGGCGAAAGCTGCCACCCATTCCACGGGAAGGTTGCCACCTAATCTAGAGCAAAGCTGCCACCCTGATTTTGGGTATTTAGCAGTCACGAGCGACGCAGGATTTCCGGTTGTAGTCTGGGCCTTTTTAGGGAGGCTCAGATGCCAGCCAAGAGATTATCCATGCGTAAAATTAAGGAAGTTCTCCGCCTGTCCTAGTCGTGCCATCAAAGCCAGCGGCAAGTTGCCATTCAGTGCAGTATTTCCAGGCCGAGCGTGAGCGAGTACCTACGCCGAGCAAGCGACGCTGGGCTGTCCTGGCCGTTGTCAGTGGGGCTCGACGACGCCCAGAGCTGGATCGCCTATTGTTTCCGCCCTCTGCGAAGCTCTCTGCCGAACAGCGCGGGGTGCCTGACTGGTCCGTGGTTTATGCCGAACTGCGCAAAAAGAATGTCACCAAGCTTCTGCTCTGGCAGGAATACCGTGAGCTCAACGCCAAGGGGTACAACTTCACTTGCGCTCGTCTTCAGTATCTGGGTAGCCTGCTGGTGGATTCGTTCAGCCAGTTGACACTTGTCAGCGTAAGTGAATGTCTTTGTAGTATTCGAACTTTGCACTGGTGGAGTCCTGTCGGCCGCCAGCAAATGGCTGCCGGGTCTATCTATTTCACTGGACATCACCTTCGGCCCGAGCTCGTAGTCATCCATTGCCATGATTTTATCGATGGTGTAAGGCGCTATCTTTTCGCCAGTGCCAGGATTTTTTCATTGATGGCTTTCAGATTTACGGATTGATCGATCAGCCGATTGGCTTCCTTGGCCTGCGAATCGCTGAGCGTTCCCCGTTTCCATCGCGCGAATTGTTGTTCATACAACCAGTGATCATCACGTTGCTCGGTGTGCAGCACGATATATCGGTTCAGCGTGTGATCATCAAGCAACGAGGGCCGGTGCTCACACTCTCTCAATGTCGCCAGTTGCTGGACGGAGGATTCCAACATGCCGTCCACCAATTCCGCAATCAGCGGCATGCCGCTGATGTGACGCCATTGAGGTTGTTGTCCTTTCATTGGGCCCCACTGAGTTAACGCGTGCAGATGAAGTGGAGCAAGTTGGTCCTCAAAACGTCCACAAACTTGGCGATTGAGGCTTTTGAAACCCTGTTCTGCACAAAAAAACCGATGATTATATCGTGCACTATCCGCTGCACAGATACGTGTAACAAATCTACCAGTAGGCGTTTCGACTTCATCGTACTGATAGCCGCAACGATGATCGTCCCAGTAGCAACACGTGTACTAATCATTCTGGAAATTCTTGCCATTGGCCTCAGGTTAACAAATTTTCAGCTCCTTAGATGTCACGAAACATTTCCAATCCCGGGTGATCATCAAAGCGGGTTTCTGCATCCACGTACTCACGTACGGTGTCCAACGAACGGTGCCGAGATTGTGCTGCAATGGCAAACACATCTGCCCGTTTTCTAGCGGCAGTGGTTATAAAGCCGCGACGCAAACTATGACCTGAAAACATGGTTACGTTCTCGTGGCCCGCATCGATTGCACAACGTTTGATTAATTTAGCCACGCTGCTATCTGATAGTCGTTCTTTACCGATGCTTGGACCTCTTCTTAATCGACGAAACAACGCTCCTTCGCTCAGCCCAGATACTGCCAGCCAGGTTTTTAAATTTACCACCGGGCAATAACGAGATAAGCGAATGGCTGGAACGGCGATCTCGGCACCCTCACCAGATTGGTCGGTTTTTGAAAACGGAATCGTCAACGTTAATCCCTCAGGGCGGAAGGCAAGATGCCCAACATCGATACCCACCAATTCGGACCGGCGCAATGCCGCAGCAAACCCGATCAGTAGTAACGCGCGATCGCGAACACCTGCCAATGTGGATGTATCCAGCGTATCGACCAGTAAGGCCAGATCGGTGTCGAGCAAGGGGGCTTTCTTTGGCGATCCTCGGCCCCTTTGCCGGTTACGAATCCCGCGCATCACCTCACGGACCGCCGGGGCATCATGGACAGAGGGCTGTTGATTGCCCAGATGCACGACCCGAATGGCGGCCAGTCGCCGGGTGAGGGTAGCCACGGCCAATCCAGCATCCGCTTCGGTGGCGATAAACGCACAGATCGTCGCAGCGCTTGCGGGCAGAACGGCCTGATCGACCGAGGCACACCAGGAGGCGAACCGTTGCCAGTCGTGCGCGTAGGCACGCCAGGTGGCTTGGCTGCGGCTGGCCGAGGCGTAGTCGCGGGCGGAGGCGAGCGCCGTTGCTAACGCTTGCGCGTGTGGGCTATCGAGCTTAGTGGATTCGTCCGGATTGGGTGTGGGCACTGTCAACTTCACCGATTAGTGGTCGGAAAATTCAAGGACCAATATAACATCTGAGAAGGGAAACTTCTCGGATCTAATATGTAGCTGTATCGCTACACGTAGCGTAAATGATACAATTGATGTTGAAAGGTGATTTAACATAATACCCGTCAGAACGCCGATTTTGTCATTGGAGCGGCGTTACTGTTGCGACTGCACACCGAGAGTTTGCCGATGGTTGATACCCCGCTTGTTACCAAAGAAACTGTGGCCAGTGCGCGTCTTGCCCTGATTGAACAAGGACGAAAGCCTTCCCAGCGCTCCGTGATCAAGCTGTTAGGCGGAGGCAGTTTTTCGCACGTGGGGCCGCTCTTGCGGGAATTGGAGGCTGAGACCGGGGAGGCGCCCGGTAGTGCGCTGACTGAACCATTGACAGCCGCTGTGAATGAGGCCGTGGAAACCTTGTGGCGCGAGCTGGGCTCAGAGGCCGATAGGGTGGTCCATGAGGCGCGTCAGCAGTTCGAAAAGGATCTAAAAGCCGAACAGTCTGCACGTGCCCAAGCAGAGGAGGCCTCAGCGCGTACCCAGGAGGCGTTGCAAGCATCAACGGCCAAAGTGGTTGAAAACGAGAAATTGCTGGCTCAAGAAAGCGCTTTGCTTGAGAAGACGAGGGCGGCACTGGAACAGGAACGCCTGGCACAGACCAAAACGGAAGCACAGCTCGAGGCTGCTGAATCTCTGGCCACTGAGCGCAAGGTGCTGCGTGATGAAGCAATAGTCGATCGTGATCGTCACGCAGCTCTCCTAGGACCTCTCCAATTAAAATGTGACAAACAGCTTGAGCAATTGCAGCAAGTTATAGGCGAACAACGTACCGAATTCGAGTTGCGCATTGAATCGCTTAACTTAGAATTAACAGCATCGCGCACAGCCGTGGCAGAGCACAAGAGCGAGCTTAAGAATCTGATGCGAGAGAACACCAATCTGGAAACGATCAATGCTGGTTTATTGGCTCGGGTCGATAAGACACAATCATCGATGTCAAAGGTGGAGGGGCAGGTGAGTGGCCTGACGGTGATGCTTGACGCTGAGAAGGAGA
>JBLHWG010000127.1:0-13481 GCA_047629055.1 Halioglobus sp. | reverse complement strand
AGGCCGGTAATGCCAGAACAAGATCTGCATGGATTGCAATGTCGGCTTGTGGGGACTTAGTCAGTTGATCCGCATCTATATCGACGTGAATGACCTTGATCTTGTCGTCGAGACCCCATTGTTTTTTTTGCGCAATAAGTCGTGTACCCAGACCAATCACCAAATCGCAATCTGGCCAGAGTGCATGACCTGCCGGCATGTTGAGATGCAAAGAATCATTGCTTGGCATGACACCATGCCCGTTGCGGAATGCAATGGTTCCAGCACCAATAGATCGAGCCAACTCTCGTACTTGTTTTGCATGCGCCTGTGCCCCACTCCCAACGACTATCAATGGTCGCTGTGATCCTTCAATCAAACGAGCAGCTTTAGCGATGTCTGCGGAATCGAGTTGCAAGAAGGGTTGCTGATTGACTTGCAGGGCTGCACCATCATATTCACATTCCTGTAACCACATATCAACTGGAACCTCGACAGCCACAGGTCTAGGTCGCCCAGTTTGCAATTCGGACAAAGCGGTTAGCATTTGATCAGATGCAGTAGAGCCATTGCTTATTCGATCCGCATGCTTAGTTAGCTTCGATATGATTTCGAGCTGTCCTTCAATCTCGTGCAATAACCCCAGCCCTTTGCCAATAGCGCCCGAGGGAATCTGACCAACAACACCGAATATGGGTGCATTTACTGCGTAGGCTGTGCACAGTGCTGCTGAACCATTAAGTAATCCAGGACCAGGCACAAGGCTAAATGCCTGATGACGCCCAGTCGCTAACGCGCTACCCAGCGCCATATAAACGGCCCCTTGTTCATGCCGCGCTTGAACGGGATTTAATTCGTCTTGTCGATCATAAATCGCATCGAACAGATTATCGTTCTGCACACCAGGCACACAGTAAAGTGTATTAATCCCGTTTGCGATCAATGAATCTACAACCAGACTAGCTATGGTTTTTTTCAACAGGTATGACTCCTTCTTTTCTAGCCGCTCCAGCCGTCAGTAGCTCCATTGTATAAATGCAACCGACTCCTTGACGCGGACTATTCAAGAATTTACGTAGTATTAGATGTGTGATGATTGGTGCACCTCGGCAATAGCCTCGGCAACTCTATCGATCTGCGAAATCTGTAATCCTGCGACATTTATACGGCCTCCTTGAACCAAGTAGATAGCGTGCTTTTCGCGAAGCCTGTCTATTACTGCGTTGGTTAGAGGAAGCAACGAAAACATTCCACGGTGTTCAGTCAGAAAATCAAAGTCGGTGCTATTAGTCGCGCGTTTAAGCGCTGCTGCCAGTGCCGAGCGTAAATTCTTAACACGCGCACACATACCACTGAGTTCGTCGGTCCACAGCGTTTGAGTTTCAGAATCACTAAGAATATGACGTACAACTGCCGCGGCGTGATCGGCTGGCATCGCATAAGTAACATTAGCAATCTTTCGCATTAAAGACAGCGTTCGCTCTGCATTGTCCGGATTTTTGGACACCACAGCGGCAATTCCTGCACGATCGCGATATACCGAAAAGGTTTTTGAACACGTCGATGCAATCATGAGTTCCGGTAGCAGACTAAAAAAATATCGAGCAGCATAGGCATCTGCATCCAAGTTTTCGGCAAAGCCTTGATAAGCGACATCCAGCAACGGCAGGAGTTCACGGTCTAGACAAATTTTAGCGACAGTTTGCCATTGCTCCGGTGTCAGATCGGCACCCGTTGGATTATGACAACTCACCTGTAGAAGAATCACATCTGCGTTAGGCAGCGATTCAAGACACGTGCACATAGCGTCGAAATCAATCTTGGCTGTCGCAGGATCATAGTAAGGAAAAGCAGCGCTCTTCAATCCTGCATGGGTAATGATAGGCACATGATTAGCCCAGCTAGGATCAGATACCCAAACGGTTGTCTCCGGATGAACCTTTTTTAGTAAATGACAGCACAAACTCAAAGCGCTCACGCCTCCTGGTGTCTGGATGACGGAGATGCAGTCTTTGTTCGTTTGTTCACCCAACACAAGATCTAGCATTAGACTTGAATAAACCTGATCACCCATAAGCCCAAGATAGGATTTAGATTGCTGATTTTCTAACATCCAGCTTTCTGCTGATTTAACAGCCGCCATGACAGGTGTTACTCCATCATCGTTTTTGTAAACGCCCAACCCTAAATCAATTTTATCAATGCGTTGGTCAGCTTTAAACTGTGATGCCACCAGGTTCGCACCATAAAGCGGTGTATGTTCTGTATTTTCAAACACGTATTTTTATTGCTCTTGAGTAAGTTGCGTTTGCCGTCTTGATAAAAAAAAGAACAATGAGACAACTGACAATCCGAGAAGCGCAAGTGCTACCGGCGAGTGGATGATCTGCGTAAGATCACCTCTAGTTAACGCCAGCATTTGCGAGATCGAAATTTCGAATCGCGGGCCTAGAAAAAACGCAATGATAAAAATAACCGACGAGAAACCGAAGCTGCTTAGTAGATAACCAATAGCTGCAAATACCAACATGACGCCTACGCCAAACAGACCACTGGTGGCCATGGAAACGCCAACAAAACACAGCAGTAAAGCAGCTGAGAATATAATCGATTCTGGCGCTGAGACAATTTTGACCCATAAACGAAGTCCTAACTGCCCTACCCAGAGATTGATAAAATTGGCCATTAGCATAGCGCCAAACAAACCGTACACCAGACGCCCTTGTTCTTGAAATAACAAAGGACCCGGTTGCAAACCATGAATCATGAAGGCGCTGACGATCAATGCTGCGCCTACACTGCCCGGAATGCCTAATGTTAGCAACGGAATCAGGTTAGCTCCAACCACAGCCGAATTGGCAGACTCAGCGGCAGCAATACCCTGAATATTCCCTTTGCCGAAGCTCTCTGGTTCTTTCGACGCAGCCTTAGCCGTTGCGTACGAAATGAACGCCGCAGCAGTTGATCCGATACCGGGTAAAGCCCCAAGAATCGTCCCTATGGTCGCTCCGCGAAGCATGGTGTAGCGGCATGACCAGTACTCAGCCCAACTCACACGTGAGTCATTTGGATCACCTGTATCCTTGATTTGCATAGCCGATTTTGTCTGCCCATTCGATTCTGCCATTCGTCGCAGAATCTCGGCTATCGCCAAGGTGCCGATAGCAACTGAGGCCAGTGGCAAACCGTCATAAAGATCCCACATACCAAAAATAAGTCGTGGTGTGTAGTTCTCCGGATCTGTGCCAACTGATGCGCACAACAGCCCCAATGCAGCCGCAATAACACCTTTGAGAAGAGAGTCTCCAACCAGACCAGCAAGTACTGAAAATGCAAATATCATCAACGCGACAATTTCTATCGGCCCCATGCGCAAGGCAAGAATAGCCAACGGCGCAGACACGGTAATCAGTACAATATCGCTAAACGTGTCACCGGTTACGGATGAGAAAAGTGCCATCTTGGTAGCCTTTAAAGGCTTACCTTGTTTAGCAAGCGGATATCCATCAAGTGCTGTAGCAGCGGCATCTGGCGTACCGGGTGTATTCATTAACACCGCTGGAATTGCACCGCCGACCAAACCACCCTTGTTAACGCCAACCAAGAAAGCGATCGCCGGTAATGGGTCAAGGCCAAAGGTAAACGGAATGGCAATGGCCATCGCCATGACAGGCCCAATTCCAGGCACAGCACCGACAAACTGTCCGACGACAACGCCAAACAAAACGAAAAACAGATTGGTCGCTGAAAACGCGTCACCAAAACCAGCAAGGATGGTCGTTAGATCAACCATATTTTACGGCCCCCATCATGGTAAGCCTCGATCAAGTACCTGAGTAACCAGCACCCAGATCAGCGATGGCATTCCGATAACACCGATAAAGAGCCAAAGAGGCCTTCGTTCGCCGATCTTCAGCATGATCAGCAATGCCAAAAAGGGAGCAACGTAGATAAATCCAAACTGCGTCATTGCAAACGTAGCTGCACCAAGGATCGTTATGTAAATTGCTGCTGCTAAAAAATGCTTGGATGGTTGCGTTTGATGCATCGTAGGTTTCAACATCAACAGCAGTCCACACACAGCGATCACGATTGATACCGCGTTGGGAATAGTATTAGGGTGAATATTTCCACCTTCGACCTTCTCGACAAAGGTTGGGATAACTAGAAAATACAAAGCAAGGCCAAGGAGTAGAAAAAACCCTCCCGATGCCCGGTCTGCAGAAACGCTCATGTCGGCTGCCCGTTTGAATCGCCCCACCAAACTACTTGATGGGGCAAGCTCTTATTTCTGAAATAGAACCTTCACATTGTCCAATCCGCCGACCAGCATGTTTTTAGTGCCTTCTGGCCCGAGATTTAGTGGACTGCCTTTGGTTGCATTTTTTATAATCTCTGCCATCTCTGGAGACTTCATTGCAGCGTCAATGGCGTTGGAAATGGCATCAACGGCTTCAGTTGCAGTGCCTTTTGTCGTGGCGAGGAAAAAATAGGGATCAACGTAGGCATTAATTCCGGACTCAACAAACGTCATTGTATCTGGTGAGTAACTCAAGCGTTCCTCGTTACCACCAGCAATAATTTTCATATCGCCAGATTCAAGATAAGGCAGGTGCTCACCTGATCCAAAACCCGCCATGACTTGACCACCAAGAATGAATTGCATGGTTTCAGCACCGCCTTTAGTTGTCACCATGCTGAACTCTGCGCCTGATTCGCGGGCAGCAACTTCCATTAGCAGTTTTTGTGGCGGTGCGCCAAACGCAATGGGAGTGCCGCCATTAAGTTTGGCGTGTTCAATCAGGCCTTGCAAATCATCAAAGGGGGCATCTTTGCTTGCAACCAAGGCTAATTCCGCTTTGGAAATGGTCCCCAGGTAATCGAAGCTATCCAGATCAAAGGGTAGCTGATCACCTCGATTGACGAGGTTCACCAGAATTGGCATATTTACGCCAAGCCCAATAACATTGCCTTTTGGTGGCATCTTGGATATGCCGGTAAACATGGCCACACCGCCGCCGCCAGTCTTGTTCTCGGCAATAATATTCCAACCAGTCTGCTCCTCCATCACCTTGGCCAGTACACGACCCATTACATCAGTGGAACCACCGGCGCCGAATCCGATTTGTAACTTCAAATCGCCACTGGGCTCCCAATCTGCACCCATAGATGGCCCCGCCATGACAAGCAGCGCGCCTGCTGCGAGCCCGATAACTTTTGTTTTAAATGTCATACAATTTTCTCCAGATGCTCGGTTGAAAGTGGGCTTGATCGTTGGCCCAAGTGGTTTTGCCGATATGCTCCGGCTTTTGTTGCTGCCATGCCGATGCGTTCGCACATTGACAGAAACTGAATCTGTTCATCAGAATTGAGAGTGTCGTCCATTGCGTCAGTCAGGTGTGTTACCTGAGGCAATAAAGCATGATGTTTTTCGTATCCAAGCTCAGTGAGGCAAAAAAGCTTTTCACGCTTATCTTTTGGATTGGCTTTAGATTGAATTAAGCCACGCGTTTCCATCTCTCGCATAACTCGACTGAGCTGCGCCTGCTCGGTTCTGCTGAATTCAACCAGTTCTCGCTGAGTTGCATCAGACGCAATGGATAAACCCATTAGCACACGCCAGGTGACTAACCCAACAGCCTCATCACTCGATACAACGCGTGTCACAGCCGTTTTCAGGGTCCGCGATAGCCGAAATACTGCAACCGCAAGCACGCTTGCACCGCTTGGCACATCTTCAAGCTTCATGCCTTTCAATCGCTGGGCGGACTGAGTCAAAACGTCTCCTCTACATGGGTGCAACACAACCAGGCAAGCAATTCAATATGCCCAGAGCATTGATGACTTATCGCATACTAATATGACATGTCATATAAAGCAAAAGAATATTTATACAGAAACCGGACCAAACGTTTCACAGAATGAAGTACCAACAAATCATCTCCTTTGCCGGTTAAATGTAAATTAGACTTTTTTCATCCATGCAACTCAGATCTCAACCAAGATGAAACAGCTGTGACAGTACTGATTCCAAACTCCGACGTCCCATTTAACATCACGCGCCTTAGCCATATTGTTCTGACGAGCAGGGATCTGGAAAAGACTCGCTTCTTTTATGAAACGGGCTTGGGTTTTGAAGTGACTGAGCATGACGACAGCATGCGATGCCTGCGAGCTATCGAAGAAACTGGTCATCACTCGCTCGTGTTTGAAAAAATAAATACAGAGGGTCCCCGCTTATGTTGTCGTATTGGCTACCGAATGTTCAGTGATAACGATCTGAAGTGTGCGTTTGATCATTTTAGCGCTCAAGGACGCAATACCGCGTTTGTTGAACGCCCCTATCAGGGCCTGACCTTGCAATTGAATGATGCTGTTGGGGTTCCAATTTGATTTTGTGCCACGATAAATCAATCTGAAAATCGGATGCAAAAATTTCATACCCACGCAGGTGGCAGACTTGCTCTCGAAGCGAGCCGCTATTTCACTTTGGATCCGGGTGATTTGATCTCGTTTGGCACCACCGGCAAAGGCACTGGTAGTTTTCCATGTGGGCATAAAAACCTACTCATGGATGAAGAACAAGGAACCATAGGAATCGAAATCGCACCGTTGGGCCATCTGGAAAACCCGATTAAACATCAAAAAGGCGGTGCTTGTTGGTGTGTGCGGTCTATTCTTTGAGGGCGGCGCAGCACCTCAATCCTCTACCTCATGCGGCGGTGCATAACGGGCTACTCATTACGTCAGGTATACTGGGGGAAGAGCTGGCAACCGGTCTCTATCCAGCAGACAGATAGCACTGGCATTTAACTATCTCGTGGCCATACTAGAAGAGGCAGGAGCAACATTGCAGGATGTCGTCAAATTGGATCTCTACTTTGCGGACAAGACAGACAGAGCACTTGCCAATCCCCAGTGGGAAAAGCTCTATCCTGATCCTGCTTGCCGTCCAGCACGGCAAGCACACCAGGTGATTCTGCCAGAGGGATGTTGTATACAAATTGTTGCGACTGCGATGCTGGAGACACATTTATGACTGGACTGAACATCGGCATGCTCGGGACCGGTGAAATGGGTGCAGGTCTGGCCGCCGCGTTTGCGGCATCTGGGCATACGGTTCTGTGTGATTTGACTGGACGATCTCAAGAAAGCTGTACGCGCGCTAGAGAAGCAGGTATGACTCAAGTCTCTTCGCTTGCGGATATGGTTGCTCAAAGCGACATTATATTCTCCGTTTTACCCACGCAATGCGCACTAGCTGCGGCTTCAGGGGTTGCAGCAGTTTTAGCAAACAGCGTCCAACAATTGGTCTATGTCGAAGCCAACGCAATTGCACCTGCATTGGCTATTGAAATTGCTGAACAGTTTCTTGAAACACCTGTGCAATTCATTGACGGCGGCATCGTGGGGCCACCGCCGAGGGGTGCCTTGCAGCCACGGCTTTATGCTGTGGGCATGGGTTTGGACGTGCTGCAGCAACTTGATGGAACGGGTTTCAAACTGGTGGCGATGGATGGATCAGTTGGTGACGCTTCAGCTTTTAAGATGACCTATGCAGCAATGACCAAGGGCACAAACGCATTACTGGCCAATGTTTTGCTCGCCGCACAATCTCATGGGTTCCTGGACCTTTTCGTTGACGAAATTGAAGCCAGTCAAAAAGTCCTAGCCGATCGAGCGCGTACGAACATCCCACACCTACCTTGTGATGCGGCCCGTTGGCAAGATGAAATGCAGCAGATTGCACGCAGTTTTGCCGATATCGGGCTCCCCGCAGATTTTCACAAAGGCGCAGGTACCATCATGCATCTACTGGCAGACTCACCCTTCGGTACTGAGACACGCCGCACCATGGATAAATCTCGTTCGATGGAAGCTACCCTTCAGGGCATTGCTAACAAGAAATGACTCGAGAGCATTGCGGCTGACTTGCTGTCTGAGGCCGAAAGAAATTCCGGCGAATTATTCACCCGCATCAAGTGAGTTAATCACTTCAGCATATTGTTCTTCATCCCATACTCCCAATACGATGCCGTTTTAATCTCGTCTTTGATGCCCTGTTCGATTTGGGCATCTGTAACAGTCACTCTGTTATGTGAGCGCTGAGCCCAAGCAAAAATCTCAGTAGTCAATCTTGCAACATGTGCTGCATAAGTAGGATCGTCACCAAGATCATGGAACTCATGCGGGGCGGTTTCCAGGTTATACAGCAGCGGGCGAAATCCCTCGGCAAAAATCAGTTTCCACCGCCCATCGAACGCCATGGTAAGAATGCTTTCACCAATATTTAGGCCAAGGTCGCGCTGCTCCAATGCCTGAGAATAGTCATATTCTGAGATCAATATTTTTCGTTCAAATTTGGAGCTTTGATGCAAAATCGGTAAGATAGATTGACCCTCAAGAATATTTTTCCTTACTTCACCGCCAAAAAACTCAACAAATGTTGGCGCCAGATCAATGGCTTGAATCAAGGCGTTATTGACAGTTCCTCGCGTATTGTTTGCTTGCCCAGAGGGGTCTATAACAATTAACGGTACCCGCACCGATTGGTCGTGAAACAGTTCTTTGTCACTCAACCAGTGATCGCCTAGATAATCGCCGTGATCAGATGTGAAGACGATCAGTGTTGCATTAAGCTGACCACTGTCTTCCAGATATTTCATTAATCGTCCGACCTGGTCGTCTATCTGGCTTATTAGCCCCATATAGGCCGGAATAACAGCGTTGCGAGCATCCTCTCGACTAATTTTGCGTGGAAATTTTGGCCATGACAAAAATCGCTTTGCACTGCGTGACTTAGATTAATTTAGGGAAAAACACTATCAAAAAGCAATCCGTTAGCAAAGCCATTGTTGGGAGCCTGACAGCCAATGGAGTTGACACGGTATTCGGCATTCCGGGGGCGCATACTTACAATCTGACCAATGCGCGGCATGGCTCGAAGAACGAGATTCGCTTTATTCACAGCCGCAGATGTCTTATCTGGATGCGATCCGCATAGCTCTGCCGGATGATAGCTTCTTTTTAGAAGAGATCAGCCAAATGGGATTTACTGGGCGCTTTGGCTTTCCAGTCTACGCGCCGCGTCAATATGTGACCTGCGGCTATCAAGACAATCTGGGTTTTGGCTTTAACACAGCACTAGGCGTAAAAGTAGCTAACCCCGACAAGGCGGTTGTATCAATTTCGGGTGATGGTGGCTTTATGTTTGAGGTGCAGGAGTTAGCAACTGCCAAGCAACATAACATTGCGGTCGTAGCGATAGTGTCCAATAACAAAGCCTTTGGCAACGTACGCCACGACCAGATGACAGTCTTTGATGGCAACCTGATCGGGGCCGATCTGGCGAACCCGGATTTTGTCGCATTGGCGACAAGCTTTTGCCTGCATGCCGCGCGAGTAGACACACCTGCAGATCTACAGACAAAGCTGGCAGAATTTCTTGATCTCAACCTTCCTGCAGTAATTGAAGTCGATGTAGAAACCGGATCAGAGACACCACCGTGGATGTTCCTTCACCCTGCGCCGTATGAATAGATACTGACTTGCCTTCATTTTCTAATATAAGATCCGTCGAGCGCACCATGGCTATTCTGCGCGCAATGAATGGGATGAATATCTCGCGCATCACCAAGTTGCAGCGCACGACCGGACTTCCCTCTGCCACTGTTGTCAGGATTATCGAAACGTTTGAGAGTTTGGGCTATGTTCAGAATCACGGACGACGCACTGGTTATACCTTGACCAAAAAACCCTCAAATTGTCTTCGGGATATCATGGCTCACCGTTGTTTATTGAAAGCGCCAAAGAAATTTCACAAAAGCTGACCCAGGACATCCGCTGGCCTGCGGCTTTAGCAACGCTTGAGCAAATATCAATGGTTGTACGATTAAACACAATACCAGACAGCCCGCTGGTTCATACCCATTCAACGCTGCAAAAACGACTGGGTCTTTTGGTGCGCGCACACGGTCGCGCCTATCTCGCATACTGTCCTGAAGAGGAACGGCGGTCCTTGTATCACCAACTTTTCGAGCAAGAGATTACTAGTCTTAAACCAGAGGATCTGGATAAAAGAATGCAGCTGATCCTAAACCAAATTTAGCATCTTGGCTATGCGGAACGCGATCACGAGAATGATCCTCATACGATCACTCTGGCGATGCCAGTGATGATAGATGAGCGCATCAAAGCCACAATAGGCGTGACATTATTGCAAGGCGCACGTGCAGATCGAAACAACCTATCGGACCATATGAAAGACTCCGTAGCTCAGATTTAAGCAGATGAAGCCCAGTCGCACGAAAAGTTGCGCTAAACGCAGCTCAAACAAAAAGCGAAGCCGAATTAATCAACGATCTTAATTCTGACAAATTGCTTGCTGTACCCAGTACATAATGATCAGGCCGCACCAATACAGCCTCAACACCATAATCTACCAATTGTGCGGCAAGTTCTGGTTCATCATTTACTGACAACACAAGAATACCTAACGTGTTCCTTAGCGATTGCTGCTCAAAGTCTACTAGCAATGCTTTACTGATGAGTAACACGGGATTGTTGCCAACCCGTTCATCCAAGCGCTGACCATTACTTAATAATGGCTGAGGAAACCAGACTCCCTGATAAAGATCATTCCCGGCAACTAGCCCACTGCCAAGCCTTGGCACTATGCTCTTCATTTGGTTTGTATCAGCCTTATCGTCAAAGGCCTTCTTGAACGATTCCTTTGTGTCACACGATTCAATCAATGCACCTAATTGAATGGCTTTTTCGATGTACTCCCGGACATTGGGAATACGCTCACTTTCGTAGCTATCGAGTAATGACTCTTTCAGTGAGTCCGAATAGTTTGTGTCACGACAGCACTTAGCTAATTTCCAGCTCAGGTTTGAAACATCACGAATACCCGCACACATCCCCTGCCCCATAAAAGGCGGCGTGAGATGGGCAGCGTCACCGGCAATGAATAGTCGTCCCTTGCGCCACTGTTTGGCAATGAGTGATTTGAACTCATAAACCGCGCTTCTCTCAATTGTTGCCTCGCAAGGTGACAACCATTCGCCAATCAGACTCCAGATAGATTCGTTACTAGTGATGCAATCCAGATCATCCTCAGGCTTAAGAGATATTTCCCAGCGACGCCGGTTAGAGGGGCAACGAACATAGGTTGCTGGTCTATCTCTGCCACAATGTTGAATCGTGAAATCACCTAACTCGGGCTTATCCTTGTTCAACAACACATCAACAACCAACCAACTTGCATTGAAACCTAGATCCTCTACATCCTCTGTAATATGCTGCCGGACAACAGACCGAGCGCCATCACAGCCGACCATATAGTGCGCTTGCACGGAACCCAGTACGCCGGTCTGTCGATTTTTGAACATCACATTAACATGCTCGCCGTTCTGCTCAACCTTGCTGACGTCTATCTGAGTCTTAAGTTGCGTAAGCTCACTTAGCTGAATTTGATCGCGCAGGATGGTTTCAAGATCAGGTTGGTGAAATCGATAACTTGAATACCAGCCATTTTCACTCACACCGCCAGGTCGAGGCCAATCGAGTAGTAGCGTGCCGCCAGGATCAACAAACCGCATACCCGGATTGTACCTAGCAACATTTTCGAGTGTCTCAGCGATTCCCAAAGTTTGAAAGACTCGCATAATTTGATCATCGAAATGTACCGCTCTAGGCAAAGGGTAAATCGACTTTTCGCGTTCAAGAATCAGCGTTGAAATGCCAAACTGCGCCAGCAGTAAAGATAACGTTGCACCAGTAGGACCACAGCCCACAATAACAACATCGACATTGGCGGCAAGACTACCGTCTGTAGTTTCTAACCCCATGTCACCCGATGTATCCGATTTATGCATAGGTAGTTGCTATGCCTATGGTTTGATTTGGCTATACAGCCATGGGCAATCTACAAGCGGTGGTGCTTGTCGCCCTTCCCTGGCAGCTTGTAAACGCATATCTCTTAGAACGTGTCGTTTATCTTCTGGTAAGTGCAATCGTTCGTGCCCCCAGAAGCTTGGCCCCACAAAGGTCTCATGGGGCTCCCACGTTGACTGATCGATGATGCGCCCACCCCAACCGCTTTCAATAAAAAACCCTGATGGCGTCTTGGCATAAAATGACGTCATATAGTCGTTAGTGTGCCGTCCCAAAGTGTAAGCAACTCTGTCATCAGACTGTTGTGCAATGTCGTACCCTTGCCCAACATCATCCAGATTGTCGTACTCGACCATAAAGTGATGAAAACCGGTTTGGCCTGTACCGATTACCGCAAAGCTATGGTGTCGACCATTCACATGAAAGAAATACATGGGGTACGGTGTCAGACCATAGTCACTAACGGAAAAACCCAAGGTGTCACGATAAAAGACTAAGAGGCTATCCACATCGCGAGCGTGCAAGACCGCATGCCCCATTCCATACGGCCCTGTTTTGAACCCTGAGACGGGCCTGCCCGGTCGAAACGGATCAGTATCGATCATGGGTTCGAAAAAGAGCTCAACACGATTGCCGTTTGGGTCATCGAACATGATCATTTCTGATACGAACCGCCGATCACAAAGCGAACGTGATCCAATCTTAACGGAAGTTCCTGTTTGCTCAACTGCCGCTGCAAGCTCAATTAAATCTGCAGAACCTTCAACTTCCCACCCCAAAAAAGCCAGCGTCTCCCCGGGTTCATCTGTGACGACAAAACGCTGCTTGTAATCATCCATTCGAAACGAAAGATTCTTGCCCGCCTTATCAAGCAGACTCATGCCAAGCTGCGCCGTCGAAAAATCCGCCCAGTCGTGGAGCTTATCGGATCGAATGCCAATGTAACCAAGAGACTGTATAGCCATACGAGTTTAACTCCCAAGAATGGATTTATTGAATACCTCACAGCACATTTCTGGCTACGGCATACCCTTCAAGTCATCTTCCGCTATGACTGTATTAACCAAGGTACCAACCAGCCCACAGTCTATTTCAACCAAATCACCGGGCTGCATATACACAGGCGGTTGGCGCTTATCACCAACACCACCCGGAGTACCTGTCACAATCACATCGCCTGGCGACAGAGGTGTAAATGAAGAAATATAATTGATCACTTCAGGCAGTGAAAAAATTAGTTCAGCAAGCGTAGCCTTCTGCATAACCTGGCCGTTAAGCCGAGTTTCGATCGGTAGTTGCGTATAGTCACCCACCTCATCACTCGTTACCATCCACGGGCCAAAGCCTCCTGTGCCGGGGAACGTTTTACCAGGGCCAAATTGTGAGGTATGTCGCTGCCAGTTGCGCACACTGCCTTCGTTGTAACAAGCGTAGCCAGCAATATGGGACAAAGCATCATCTACGGGTATGTTGCGTCCACCACGGCCAATAATAATGGCCAGCTCACCTTCAAAATCGAACCGTTCTGTACTTGCAGGCTTAACAAGGGCTTGACGGTGACCTACTTGAGAGTCAGCGTAGCGCATAAAAATAGTTGGGAAATC
>JBLHWG010000126.1:0-13543 GCA_047629055.1 Halioglobus sp. | reverse complement strand
CATGGCAGCCTGTGCCCCACCACTTTGATGCGGAACGTCGGCCATGTGTAATCCAATTTCAATTCCCGCTAAGGTGCCAAGCAAAGTCACATCATTGATATCACCAAGATGTCCAATCCTGAACACCTTGCCTTGTACCTTCGACAATCCATTGCCCAAAGAGGTGTCGCACTGAGTCAAAATAACGGATCTCAAGTGGTCTGCATCGACGCCGTCAGGAACTCGAACTGCCGTTAAAACAGGCGAAAACTCACTCTCAACCGTACATTGCACTTCCATACCCCACGCTTCTACCGCTTTGCGAGTTGCAGCGGCGTGACGAATATGTCTCGAGAAGACGTTCTCCAGACCTTCCTCATGGAGCATATCTATGGCTTCGGCCAAGCCAAACAGCAAATTTGTAGCGGGCGTATAAGGAAAGTACCCACGCTTGTTGGCCTCGATCATGTCCGACCATTGCCAATAAGAATTAGGAATGCCCGCGCTTGCACTGGCAGCTAAAGCCTTTTCACTGACCGCGTTGAACGACAATCCAGGCGGAAGCATCAGACCTTTCTGAGACCCGGAAATAGCAACATCAACACCCCAATCATCGAACTGGAAGTCGGCTGAGGCCAAGCCTGAAATGGTGTCAACCATTAATAGTGCAGGATGACCAGCTGCGTCCATGGCTTTTCGCACATCCGCAATCCTCGAAGTGCAACCAGTAGACGTTTCATTGTGAACAACGCACAAAGCTTTAATGCTATGGCTGGTATCCGCACGAAGTGCCTGCTCGATAGTGTCCGGGTCAGCACCCCGGCGCCAGTCTGTTTCAATAAGCTCAGCATTCAAACCGAGTTTTTCGGCCAACTTTTGCCAAAGAAATGCGAAATGGCCGGTTTCGACCATCAGCACCTTATCGCCTTGACTCAAGGTGTTCACAAGGGCTGCCTCCCACGCCCCTGTGCCCGATGAGGGGTAGATAATAACGGGTTGTGTGGTTTTGAAGATTCCCTGCATGCCGCCGAGCACCTTATAGCCCAGATCCGCGAACCCAGCTCCACGATGGTCTACAACAGGCATACCGATAGCCCCGAGGATACGATCCGGTACTGGGCTAGGTCCTGGTATCTGTAAGAAATGACGGCCAGCTGTGCGCATGATATAACCTATCTGGAAACAGATAATTCAGAATAATGAATTCAAAATTAAATCTTTTGAACAATAAAAGCAATGAAAAATGACGAACACGTCCAAATTAACCGCCGATTGAGTGCTGAAGTTGCCGGTGAGGTCTACGGTGATTTATTTACTCGAGGACGCTACGCAACCGATGCCTCCATCTATCAAATGATGCCGGCGGGCGTCGTTGTTCCCCGCACAATAGAGGACGTTCAGGCAACGCTTCAGATAGCGCGGGAGTTTGAAATGCCCGTGACCCCTCGCGGTGGTGGCACATCTCAATGTGGGCAAACGGTAAACAGAGGCCTTATTATTGATAACTCGCGTTATCTCAACAAGCTACTGAGTCTGGACGTTGCCAACCGTCGCTGTGTCGTGCAGCCGGGCATAATTCTCGACGAGCTGAACCGGTTATTAAAACCACATGGACTATGGTTTCCAGTGGATGTATCAACGGCCTCAAGGGCAACCATTGGCGGTATGACTGCAAACAATTCCTGCGGTCAGCGTTCTATTTATTACGGCACCATGCGCCACAATGTGCATTCGATAAAAGCCATCCTGCCTTCTGGCGCTAGTATGCATTTTGGCGAAGTGCCCTGCTCGCTTGAAGGCTTAGCCGGCGAGCAGCGGCAATTAGTGAAGGATCTCCTTGCCCTTGGCGTTAACGAGGCAAGCAATATTAAAAAGCGTTTTCCAACCGTACTTCGACGCGTTGGCGGGTATAACGTCGATGCACTTATTCCCACAGGTCCAGGAAATTCCAGTCAGCATAATATAGCTAGCCTGCTTGTAGGTTCAGAGGGCACACTCGCTTATTCCACCGAGATTGAACTACAACTCTGGCCACTTCCGGGAAACAGAGTGCTTGGTGTGTGCCATTTCCCCAGTTTCTACCAGGCGATGGATGCGGCACAGCATCTTGTCGAGCTTGGACCTCACGCAGTTGAGCTAGTCGATAGCACAATGATTTCTCTAGCACGCGACATAGATCTTTATAAATCATCTGTTGCCGAGTTTGTTCGAGGCGCACCCGCAGCCATTTTATTAGTTGAGTTTGCCTTCGAATCAGACGATGAAAATCTATCTCACTTGAAAAAGCTTCACGAACGAATGGCAGATCTCGGCTTCACTTGGAAAGGTAAGGGTAAGCAATGGGGAGGGGTTGTTGAGGCCATAGACCCAGCACTACAAGCGCGAATTGGTGAGGTACGAAAGGCTGGACTCAACATCATGATGTCCATGAAGTCAGAAGGCAAACCGGTTTCGTTTGTCGAGGATTGCGCCGTCGAGTTGCCAGACCTAGCAGAATTTACCGCAGGCCTGACTGAAGTCTTCAACAGCCATGGTACACCGGGTACTTGGTACGCCCACGCCTCAGTGGGATGCCTTCACGTGCGACCTGTGCTGAATTTAAAACTTGAGAAAGATGCCGACACCATGCGAAAAATTGCGGAAGAAGCATTCGATCTTGTTCTAAAATACAAAGGGTCACATTCGGGTGAGCATGGTGATGGTATCTCCCGCTCTGAATTTCACACGAAAATGTTTGGCGCACAAATGGTCAAGTGCTTTGAACTCGTAAAGCAACGCTTTGATCCAGATAATCTGTTTAATCCCGGTAAAATTGTTAACGCCCCGAGAATGAACGACCGCGCATTATTCCGCTACCAGCCCAAATATAAAATGGTAGAAATCAAGCAAGAACTTGATTGGTCAGAGTGGACTGGAGCTAGTGGTGGCTTGCAAGGCGCTATTGAAATGTGCAACAACAATGGCGCCTGCCGAAAAATGAACGGCGGTGCAATGTGCCCCTCCTACCGAGTGACCCACAACGAAAAAGATGTGACTCGCGGGCGTGCAAACACCTTGCGTTTGGCGATGTCTGGCCAGCTCGGTCCGGATGCTCTTACTTCGGATGCAATGCAGGACACGCTGAAACTGTGCGTGTCCTGCAAGGCGTGCAAAACAGAATGCCCGACTGGGGTCGATATGGCAAAGATGAAGCTTGAAGTACAGGCAGCACGCGCCAGAAAGTATGGATACACATTTCATGATCGACTCATTGCGCATCTTCCACGCTACGCCCCTTTACTCGCAAAATTTAGTGGATTAGTGAATCTACGTAACTCACAACCTTGGCTCGCTCGAATAACAGAACGAATGACAGGTTTTGCCGCTCATCGTGCCCTGCCTCACTGGTCGAACAAACCATTCAAAGGGAATAAACAGATTACAGGCTCTGGCAAAGATGTCGTTCTGCTCGCTGACACATTCAATACTTGGTTTGAGCCAGAGGTTTTGCGTGATGCAAGAACGGTATTAGAGGCTGCTGGCTACAGAGTCAATCTCGCACAATTACCCGGTCAGCGGAAACTGTGCTGCGGGCGAACCTATCTGGCATCCGGCATGATTGAACAGGCGCGAATCGAAGCACAACGAATGCTGGATGCTCTTCACCCATGGGCCGAGAAAGGCGTACCCATTGTCGGCCTGGAACCCAGCTGCCTGCTGACCTTACGTGACGAATATAAGGTATTGATACCCGGAAAAGTCACTGATACTGTCGCTGCCCAGGCGATACTCCTGGAAGAACTTATAGTAAACGATCACAAGGCAGGTATGCTTGACTGGACGCTGAGTGCACCGGCACCCAAAGCGCTGGTGCATGGCCATTGTCATCAGAAAGCCATGAACGTATTCTCTACAGTTCAGAAAACACTGGCACTAATTCCGGGAATGGAGGTGAATGTGATCGAATCAAGTTGTTGCGGTATGGCCGGTGCTTTTGGCTACGCCAAAGACACAGCTGAGATTTCCGTAAAAATGGCCGAACTCGACTTATTGCCAGCTGTTCGTGGCGCTGATGCAGACACTTTGATAGTAGCCGATGGCACATCTTGTCGACATCAAATATCCAGTGGCAGTAAACGAGATCCTTTACATGTCGCTCAAGTACTGGCTCTCGCCTTAAGTACTGATAAGTCAATACCAACGCATCGAACATGGGAGCCGTCTCTTGACATCACTTAACCATATCGACTCAATAGTTCGGCCTTCACTTCACGAAGAACTCACGGACCGTCTTCGTTCTATGGTGATAGAGGGAGTATTGGTTCCAGGCGAAAAAGTACCTGAGCGCGCCTTATGTGAAAAACTAGGCGTATCCCGTACGCCAATGCGAGAAGCTCTGAAGGTGTTGGCGGCCGAGGGTTTGTTGCACCTTGAGCCCAACAAAGGCGCTCGTGTTCGCGCAATCACGATAGAAGACCTCGAAGAAGTCTTTCCGGTAATGGGAGCCCTGGAAGCTTTAGCTGGCGAGCTGGCCTGTACCAATATTAGCGACAGCCAACTTACAGAGCTAAAGACCGCCCATGAAACTATGTTGATTCACTACCATAATTCCGATATGCCGAACTACTTCAAGCAAAACGAACAAATTCACAAAATTATTTTCAACGCCACGGACAACGCGACATTATTGTCCATGTATCGCTCACTATCGGTTCGGTTACGTAGCGCACGCTACCTCGCCAACATGACCCCAGATCGATGGAAGCAGGCTGTTGCTGAGCATCAAGAAATGATTGTTGCGCTGGACAATCGTGACAGTAAAGAACTGGGCTCTATTTTAAAGAGACACTTACAAAATAAGTTCGCAACCGTTAAGTCATGGGTCGAGAGTCAGTCAAGTACACGATGATCGCTGCACCAAACGTGTATCACCCGCACGATATCAAATCGTAAAATCAATCTGCGCCTTCATCGCCTGACTCCTATCATTTGCAATAACGAAAGCCTCCTTCGCACGATCGAGCGGAAACGTGTGTGTGACCAATGGCTTCAAATCAACAAGTCCACCCTGCATGAGTTGGATAGCGGTCGCAAACTCGGTGTGGAATCGGAATGATCCTCGCAATTGCAGCTCCTTGGCGGTAATAGCCATCATCGGCAATGACATATCGCCACTGAGACCTAATTGCATGATGACCCCACCTGGTCGCATGACGCTAATACCGCCACACAAGGCTGATACCGCACCAGAGCATTCAAACATGACATCGAAGTAGCCTTTATCCGGCAGGTACTGGTCAAGATCTTCAGGACTCTCGGCAGTATTGATAACGACATCTGCACCTGCACGCATAGCGTGTTTTAAAGCATTCTCAGACAAATCCGTGGCGACGATTTCAACCGCCCCTGCTCGTCTGGCGGCAATGATTGACAGAACACCAATAGGGCCACAGCCTGTGACCAAAATGCGTTTACCGAGCATTTCACCGGCCCTCCGCGTTGCATGCAGTACAACGGCAAAAGGCTCAGCCATAGCCGCTTGGGCCGGGCTCAGGCCTGTCGCTTTCACACATTGCTCAGCTCGTGCATTTAATACTTGCCGAAAAGCTCCTTGAATATGCGGCATGGGCATGGCTGACCCATAAAAACGCATGTTCAAGCAATGGTTATGTCGTCCTTCGGCGCAAAAGCGGCAACTTCCACAAGGACGCGAAGGTGAAACAGCAACCAGATCGCCTTCTGTGAAACCTGTGACGCCCTTACCTAAGGCAGCTACATGCCCAGATACTTCATGCCCCAGAATCATCGGTTCCTTGAGCCGTATAGAGCCAAAGCCACCGTGGTTAAAGTAATGTAGATCTGAACCACACACACCGCCAGCCGCAACATTAATTTGCACTTCACCCGGCTCAGGAGCTCTAACTTCCCGTTCCTCAATTCGTAAATCTTTCGCTTCGTGAATAACGATCGCTTTCATCAATAAATAATCTCGATGGGCCAGTCTGTGCAGAAGCCAGATTGCGGCTTATTGTCTCAGGTAAAATGGAACAACAAATGTTTTGATATTGCAGCACCCATAATGACGGGATATCATGAAGCGCTAGGCTTAACATAGCACGACGTATTTTCCCTGCCAACTCGATACTTTCGCAGAAAACCTATGACTCAAGCGCACACTTTATTCGACCTCTCGGGCAAAACCGCCTTGATCACAGGTTCTTCGCAGGGCATCGGCTATACCCTTGCCGAGGGGCTGGCAAGCGCGGGTGCAACCATTGTTCTAAACGGGCGCGATACCGAAAAACTCGATTCAGCCGCTACCAAACTCAAAACTGGTAACGCGAATGTGCATGTCCTGCCTTTCGATGTCACTGATCACGCGGCTTGTGCCACCGCCGTTAATGCCTTTGAGGCGGAACACGGCCCCATTGACATATTGGTCAATAACGCTGGCATGCAGCACAGAACACCTCTGGAAGATTTTGACCCTGAGATGTTCAACAAAATGTTGCAAACTAATGTCGCCTCTGTATTTAATGTGGGACAGGCGGTTGCACGGCACATGATTAAGCGCCACGCCGGCAAAATCATCAACATTGCCTCTATCCAAACAGCCTTGGCCCGTCCAGGAATCGCTCCTTACACAGCAACCAAAGGTGCTGTGGCTAATTTAACCAAAGGAATGGCCACAGATTGGGCGCAATACGGATTGCAGATTAACGCCATCGCACCGGGCTATTTCGATACACCATTAAACGCCGCACTCGTTGCAGATGCCGATTTCACCGCCTGGGTCGCTAAGAGCACACCTACGGGGCGTTGGGGT
Organism: Halioglobus sp.; assembly: GCA_047629055.1. Taxonomy (GTDB): domain Bacteria; phylum Pseudomonadota; class Gammaproteobacteria; order Granulosicoccales; family Granulosicoccaceae; genus Granulosicoccus. Next base: position 6,759 of record JBLHWG010000126.1, on the reverse strand, counting down.
CAATTACCTGAGCTGGTGGGCGCCTGTATTTTCTTATCGTCCCCTGCCTCCAGTTTTGTCAATGGACACACACTATTCGTCGATGGCGGCATGTCTGTCTGCCTGTAGGATGCAATCCCGAGCGGACAGAGCTTAGTCAAGTATTGACTAAAGCTCCTTACCCGCTCGGAACTCTCCCCATTTCAACACCGCAGTCGCACCCAATTTAGCGATAGGCGTCGGTGGCAGTTTTGTAGGCTCCGCATAGCTGAGTTGTTGATCGAGCAAAGCTGATGACTGCCCACACGCAAGTTCTGCCGCCAGTTTTCCAGAAATCGTACCTTTCGCAGTTCCCAAGCCATTCTGGCAACAAGCAGAATACAAATTGGTCTCAATTTCGCCAAACACAGCAACGCTGTTTCGGCTGAGGCAAAGGCGACCACCCCAGCAATATTCCATGTCAACGTCCTTAATCTGTGGAAAGCGATCTACAAAAGACCTGCAGTGAGACCGACTCACCTGCGTCAGTCTTGTCGGCCCCACTGCTAACGAGGGATCGAACGTTGCCCGGTTACGAATGATAAGCCGATCACCACCCGTCCCAGAAATTCGTCTAACTGTAGTTCCAAGCGGATCAGCAGGGGTTAAAGACCAATTAGCCTCACCACCCAATAGTTGAACCTCCTTCTCGCTGAGTCGGCGGGTCATCGACCCATAAGTAAAGACATGCATAAGTTGTCGCTGGAAGTAACCAAAGCTCTCCAAATGACCATTAACACCAAGAATAACTTTTGTTGCCTTAATTGAGCCAAGAGGAGTATTTGCCAACCACGCATCCCCGTGACGTTTCAGTTCCACCACCGGTGACATTTCATGAATTGAAACACCAGCCGTCTCTACACCTTCGGCCAAGCTGCGTATATACATTGCCGGTTGTAGCATCGCTGTACCGGGTGTGAATAAGCCATCGACATACTGAGTACTACCCGTGAGCTTTTGCATCTCGGCTGCATTAAGCCGATTAAACGGTTCCGCCAGGCACTTTAAGTGTTTCGCGTATTTTTCGTTATGCGTGATGCCGCGTGCGGTAATGGCGCCATTAATTTTCCCGCACACATTGATGGCTTCGTCGCTCATACCATAGGATGCTTTCGCATCCAAGGCGTAAGCAATGCCAGCTCTGTTCAGCTGTGTATCACGTTGATCCTTACTTGCATTACCTCCATAGTCATCGGAAGAGAGGTCATGCGGAACATCAATCATGAATCCACTATTTCTTCCGGCCGGCCCTTCTGCTATGCGGCTGGCATCCAGCACGGTGATGCTCTGCCCATGACACAGTTCAGACAAACGCCGAGCTGCAGATAAACCTGCGAAACCTGCTCCAATGACCAACCAGTCACTATCGATGTTTTCGCACAGTTTCGCTCTGGGGGTGGCCACCGGAAGGATAGCGTTCCATGCAGCTGGCCCCGGATCATTCGGAAATCGACTAACTATCATGCGGGCTAGTACTCAGTATTCAAAGCATCCGCTGAAGGGATTTCTCTTTCCCGACGGGCAATGTAATCTAGCAACGCTTCATTGATACCTTCATCGAGCTTAGGTTCTTCATATGCATTCAGTAACGACCTAGCTTCCGTTAACGCGCGTTCAGTTACATTTTTACTACCTTCAGCAACCCACTGTTCGAAAGAATTATTGTCAAACAATTTTGGCATGAAGAAAGCTTTCTGGAAATTCGCCAACGTGTGTGCATGACCCAGATAGTGCCCACCGGGACCAATGTCTCTAACCGTGGATAAGGCTTCATCAAAATCATCCCATTGAATACCTTCTGCCATGCGATAACCCATGGCACACTGCTCTGCGTCAACAATAAATTTTGCCATGGAGCAATGCATACCCGCCTCATTCCAACCCGCTGAATGCCACATGTAGTTTGCCCCAGAAAGTAATACGGCCATTAAGGTTGTTGCGCTTTCATACCCAGCTTGTGCATCGAGTGTTTTAGCACCACCCAACATGTTCGATGTACGCCAAGGCACACCGTAATGTCGAGCCATTTGACCAATCATGTAATTCATCAAACTAATCTCTGGTGTTCCGGCCATAGGGGCCCCGGAGGCCATAGAAACTGTAGATAGATAATGTCCGAAAATGGCTGGACAACCTTTCCTGACAACCTGTGTGTAAGCAAGTGCCGATAAGGCTTCAGCATTGAGTTGAGCTACAGCGGGCGCCGTCGATGCTGGTGTATTTGCACCGCCGAGTACGAACGGTGAACACAACACTGGCTGATTTCTTCGATTGAAAGCACGCATCGCCGAAAGCATCGTTTCATCCCAAACCAACGGCGAGTTTCCATTACAGTTGCCCGTTACCACTGCATGCGTTTCCAGATACTCTTCACCAAACATGATGGCTGCCATATCCAACACGTCTTCAGCGTTCTTACCAGAGGTTGTCATACCCATGAAAACCTTGTCTGAATACTTCATGGAAGAATACGTAATACGCAGGTGCCGGTGAGAAATAGCATGGTCCATGGGCTCGACAATATGATGAGCACTGGAATGCATGACAGGCAACATATGGGATAGCTTATGAAAATCTGCTAGATCCGCAAGTGTGGGACTACGTCTCTTGTCATCTAAATCTCGCAGGTACGGAGCACCTGTCATAGGTACGAACATACAGTGATCGTTGCCAAACGGCAGATTGTTATCGGGGTTTCTGGCGTGGTATGTAAAATTTTCAGGAATGGTTTTAATCAGCTCTCGCACTAACGCTCGATCAAGATGCACTCGATCACCGTCACGCACATCAGCACCAACCGACTTCCAATCTTCAATAGCCTGATCGTCTCTAAATACAACCCCGACGTCCTCCAAAATGGACATGGAAGCATCATCAATTTTCTCGACCTGCTCCTGGCTCATCGGCTCAACGAGAGGCAATTTTCGTTTAAGCGCCGGCAGCATGGTGAAATCGCGTTTCTGGCGTTTTCGTCTTAACGCAGCGCGCCCACCCTTTCGGGTACGACCCTCAGGAACTATGGACCCACCGCTTTCATCACTCATACCACATAATCTCCACTGCCTGGATCAGAATCGCCACATACTCTTCGTGAGTTAACATATTACTCATGCTGCGTACTCCTGTTCAATCCGATCTAAGGTGATATTCATGGTTCGAATGACGTGGCTTAACTGCGTCTTGTCATCCTTATTGAGCGGCTGTAGTGGCTTTCTCGGTGGTCCGGTTTCAATGCCTCGCAACGTTAATCCGTACTTAATGCACTGAACAAATTTTCCGCCCTGCTCCAGAACACGCATTAAGGGCATCATGGCCGACATGATTCGGCGCCCTTTCGTGAAGTCACCTTCAATAGCGCACGCCTTGTACAACGCAATATGTGCTTCGGGCGCGAAGTTGGAACCTGCACAAACCCAAGAGCGTGCTCCCCAAGCAAAGAATTCCAGAGCTTGATCATCCATGCCACACGACAGTTGAATATGAGGATAGTCAAGTGCCAGCAAGTGCAATCGGTTAGGGTCGCCAGAGCTTTCCTTGATGGCACAAAAATTAGGACTCTTGCCCAACCTGTCTAAGGTTTCTTCATCCATGTTCACGCACATACGGCCTGGATAGTTGTAGAGCATTGCTGGCATGCTCACTGCCTGATCGATTGCCAGCGCATGTAGCGCTATCTCCCTAGAAGTTGGACACGCATAAGGTGGTGTTGCCACCAGCAAGGCATCTGCACCAATGTCTTTGGCAGCTTTCGCATAAAAAATGCTGTCCTCGGTACGAATAGCGCCAGTACCCACAATTAAAGGCACACGTGTACCGATAATGTCCTTGGCAAGCTTCATAAGCACTACCCGTTCTTCAGCAGTTTGGGCGTAGTACTCGCCGGTAGTGCCTGCGACAATCAGACCGTGGACACCTGCCCCGATAAGCATTTCAATGGTTTCAGAAAAACGATCTTTTTGAACATCAAATGCATCTGTAAACGGTGTAACCAGCGGCGTGTAAATACCTTCAAATTCCATGTTCGGCTCTCTTGTCGTCATCTTTAACACCGTCCATCGGCAGACTGCCAGGCATCACGTACTTATCCATTTCATTACGCGAAAGCTCCCAATGTGCAATGGTCAGTTCAACCGTTTTGCCAGGAGCCCCATCTTCAATCGCTTGAATCATTTCATCGTGTTGGTTGCAGGCTTCGTCAATTCGCTTACGAGAGCTTGCTTGTCGGACACGATAAAACCGATGGCTCATACGCGTGTGGTCAACCAGTAAGCGACCTAAGCTCGGCGCCAGATAAGGCGTGGCAGCCATTACGCCCAGATGTTCATGAAACTGGTGGTTCAGCATGGACATATCAGATGCTCTGTGTTTCTGAACAGATTTTCTGAATCCAGCTTGAATTTTTTTCAGCGTAGCAATCTGACTCTCAGTTGCCTGCTCTGTCGCAAGTCTTGCGATAGCTGCGTAAATCATAGGCGCGCTTTGAAAGAAGCTGCGCATGGTCACCAGGTCCATGGACGATACTGTGGCGCTTCGATGCGCCTCCAGATTGATGTAGCCCTCGCCGGCTATACGTTGTAGAACCTCACGCAATGGCGTTCGCGATAATTTGTATTGCTCACTCAACAGCGCCTCATCCAATGGATAGCCTGGAGGTAGGTCCAGGGTCAGCACCCTTTGCTTAAGGTCCTTGTAGACGTCTTCTTTCTTACTGATCTTCATTTAAATCTAGCGTATGGCTTACTACACACTAGATCCTACCTAAATGTACAAATTGTATGCAAGTAATATTTTCACAAAATTTATCTTAGTTGCCAGTTAGCGGGTTTAGGGCACTACTGAAGTCCAATAACGTGCGTAGCAAGGTCGGATTCAATACTTTTTTCTCGCCCATGGACTTAGCGTTGAAAACTGCGCTGACTATTTAAGTTTCCAATCACCTGCTATTTGAATTCGATACACGAAAACTGAGAATATCATCACATTATACGATTCCAGCCCGTCACCCATAAGCCAATAAATACATAGATACAGCTCGCATTTTTAGCACAAGATTTGGGTTTTTACGTTGAGTTACAGAAAATATCTACCGCCAGGTTGCCTGTTAGCAATTACATCACTCATTTTTAACTCTGCAACAATTGCAGCGCCGATTAAAATCGCATTTGTTGGTGATCAGGGTGCAGTTAGCAATGCTCGAGCAGTATTGACGTTGGTTGCCAACGAAGGTACCGACCTTCTAATGATTCAAGGAGATCTGGGCTACAGACAAAATGCCGCCAGCGTCTGGAATGATAATTTGACGAATGCTCTGGGCAGCGACTTTTCCGTTCTGGCTGTTGTTGGGAATCACGAAAACTTCGAATGGTCTTTATATAAGTTATGAGTGACCGCGCCCATCTGATGCAATAGGAAATTAACAGTGACCCAGGCCAACACATTGTCCTTTTCAAAATACTGTTCGAGAATAGAATCGAAGGAACGTGAGTTATCGTTGACTGCATTGATCATCTCAATCATCTTTCGGTGATCGTCACCCGATTTTATATCTAGCCGAGTTTCAAACCGATCATCGTCCAGCGGTTCCCCCTCACTATCTAAACCAAGGTATTCCAAATCGCTAAGGGCAAAAAAATATTCTTCTATTTTGTAGATCTTATCATTAGTGTTTCTTCCACGATTAACCAGATATTCCTTCCCTACAAATTCCGCATGTGTGAACAGACCATAGTCCTCTGGGCCTGCACCATCATCTACCCATAAATTGACAAACTGCGTGCGCAAACTTGGATGATGCGGAATGTCGCGCATTAAGTCGAACGATAGTTTATTTCTGATTCGCGACTGATCTTATGGCATTTTATTTAGCTGTAAACGACGTTCGCCATGCAACAATTCTTCCTTACTGTCCAGCTTGACCCTAAAAGATTTTTGCGGAGCTTCCCGTGTAAAGTCACCTCACTGACGGAGCTCAGCATTATTAATTGAACCATCATCAGGAAGATCTGCCCCTTGAAAATGCATGGGAATATACACAGTAAAATCATCATTGCCGTCAATGTCCGCTTTGACATCATCCAAGGTGCAACCTGACTCGTCGTCATCAGTACAGATACCAGCCGTTGTGACCGTACGCACATCCAGCCTTACTACATCAACAATCCCATAACCGTCTGTATCAAAAAAATCCTCAGGCTCCTGAATTGCAGTGGCCTTAGTATTGTTTGTCGGAGTCGTAGGTACTGACCCACCCGGAGTGCTCACCATAATAGACGAGGCCGTAGAACAACTCCCCCTAGCGTTGATGGCGACAACTTGAAACGTATATATATTTCCGGCGGTTAGGTTTCTATCATAAAACTCACGCCATCGATCATATCCAGCGAAGCGCCATTACGCAAAATTTCGTAAGTCACGCCCACAGTTGCAGGTCTAACCCAAAAAAGCTCTTTTGATTTCGACGAATATACAGATGCCCGTAACCCTGTTGGCTCTGCCACTGGACCACCTTGTGGATCGTCATCAGGCGGCCTAGAGGAACCCTTTGTTGTGAAAGAAACAGAAGACGGTAAGGATCTATTCCCTTACACGTCTATCGCAAACACTTGAAAGTTTTGTACAGCACGCGGCAATAGGTTCCTAGCGTAAAAACTCACGCCGTTAGTCGTCTCGAGCAACGCTCCGTCCCGGGAGATATCGTAGCTTAGTTCAATCTCAACTGGCCGATCCCAAAACAACTCAGCT
>JBLHWG010000125.1:0-13750 GCA_047629055.1 Halioglobus sp. | reverse complement strand
CACTCATGATTTCGGACGCCGTACGACTCACCGAATCAATGCGTCTGAGTACGCTGGTGCCAATCCACAGTCCACCTATCAGAGAAAAGAGCAGTGTAAGACCCGTTGCTCCTGCAACGAGTACGAATGTATGATCCAGCAGCGCTTTTTCATCGCTAATCTCGTGACCGATGGTCAATTTCAAGCCATCCGATAGTCGCGTTTCTGCAACTCGAACAGGATTGAATGCACGTGCACTGCCGGGAGGTAGATCTGCCACGTCCCCCATGTTTTGAGTCGTGTGAGACCGTACCGATTTTAAGCGAATGGGTAGGCTATCTTTAGCTTTTTCAGTGTTGCTGGAAGTTGTATCGGTGTTATCCAAGTAGTAAAACCGACCGTAGGTATCGATTTGATTACGCCGCTGGATAGTTTCAAGTAGCTCTGGAAGAGAACCTGACTTATACAAGTTAATTAGATAATCGGTCTCTAGTCGCAAGCGTGTATCCACTTGAGACTCAATCTGATCTCTTGTGGACCAATAAATAAACCCGAGTGTGGCAGCAGACAGGGTGCTGAATAACGTCGCATATATCAGTGACAGGCGAAAAGCAGACGTTCGAAATATTCGGCGTTTATCGAGTCCTATCAGATAGGTGTTTGATTTAGCAGTGACGGGTTTGTTCCCCGCTGGTGTGGGTTTATTCTGCCTTGTAGTGGTCAGTGTAGATGGGTCCGACATGCTAAACCTGAAGCGCTTTGACAAACATTGCCAGCAAGATTATTTGCCCCTGATGCACGAGTGTTTTGCTAGTGGGTGCAGTTTTGCACCCACTATGTCAGCCACCCCAAAGTATCGCTAATGAATGTCTGCGGTAGACGAGGTTTCCTGGAGCTTGTATCCAGCACCTCTAACTGTATGTAGCAAGGGCGAATCGAAGTCTTTATCGATCTTGCTGCGTAGACGGCTTATCTGTACATCGATCACATTGGTTTGCGGATCAAAGTGATAGTCCCACACATTCTCAAGCAGCATGCTTCGTGTGACTACTTGACCGGTGTGCTGCATCAAATATTCGAGCAGGCGAAATTCGCGTGGCTGCAGGTTGATGTTGCGTCCTGAGCGAGTCACCTTGTGCTTGATCAAATCCAGACTCAGATCGCCAGCATGCAGAACCGTACCTTGCACGCCTGTTTGCGCGCGACGGGTCAGTGCTTGCAGGCGGGCTGTAAGCTCGCTGAGTTGATAAGGCTTGGTTAGATAATCGTCGCCACCAGCCTTTAGCCCGGTTACACGCTCATCGACATTATCCAACGCACTCAATATCAATACAGGCGTCATGTTTCCCATGCGCCGTAGTTCTGCGATTAACGAGAGACCATCTCGCTTTGGTAGCATCCGGTCGATGATCATAGAGTCGTACGCATTGGCAATTGCCATTTGCAACCCATGTTCACCATCTGCCGCATGTTCAACAGTATGGCCACTTTCTGTGAGCCCTTTGACAAGATAAGCCGCGGCTTCCGTGTCGTCTTCGACTAGTAATATTCGCATGTTGCCCCCAGTGTTTGAAGCGAAAACTGATTAAAGCTTGAAACTGTTTGTACAGTCCAAATGAGTAACGAATGTGTAATGCAACATCAGATACTCAATGTTGGTCAGAACGGATAGATCGTCTTAATTTAATTAATAAGTAACACGGAGTTTAAAACCATGATCCATAACGCTAAGTCTACGCGACAAGTGGTCGTTCAAACCAATAATGGGTTGCGTTTGCGAGAAACACCAAACCAGTCGTTCTTTTCCAGAACCTGCAGAATATATCGAAAAACACTGTTTTGGATAGTATTGCTGCCCTTTCTTGCTATCACGACATCTCAGGCTGGCTCTTTGCCCGATTTTAGCGGCCTTGTTGAAGCGGAAAGTGACGCGGTCGTCAAGATTTCCGTGCTAGCCAATACTGCCCCAACGCCTACCAATGGTGTTCCGGGTTTTGATATGGAGCAGCTTCCCGAGCAATTCCGACGTTTTTTTGAACAATTGCCACAAAATCGGGTTCCCGGGCAGGGGCCTAGTGAGCGTCCTGACCAGCGTAGAGGCGCAGGTTTTGGTAGTGGGTTCATCATCTCTGAAGATGGCTACGTCATTACAAATGCGCATGTTGTTAACAATGCCTCTGAGATTAAAGTGGGTCTGCACGATCGACGAGAATATACGGCTGAACTTATCGGTAGTGACACTGCAAGTGACATAGCCTTACTCAAGTTAGAGGCCAGTGGATTGCCCGTCGTTACTATCGGTGATTCCGATGATCTGCGGGTGGGCGAATGGGTTTTGGCGATAGGATCTCCATTTGGATTCGAACACACTGCGACTCAGGGAATAGTGTCGGCATTAGCCAGAAGCCTTCCAGACGATACCTATGTGCCGTTTATTCAAACGGATGTAGCGATTAACCCGGGTAATTCTGGCGGTCCGTTATTCAATACTGATGGAGAGGTCGTGGGTGTGAATTCACAGATTTATTCTCGCTCAGGCGGCTACCAGGGGCTGTCATTTTCAATTCCAATTAATGTTGCTATCAGAATTGCAGATCAGTTGAAGGACAAGGGTTTTGCGACAAGAGGTTGGCTGGGTGTTGCGATACAAAACGTGGACCAGGCACTTGCAAAATCTTTCGGCCTGAATAAGCCAATGGGCGCATTGGTTACGCAAGTAACTAGAAATAGCCCTGCCGATAACGGTGGTTTGAAAAGCGGTGATATCATACTGAAGTTCAATGGCAAGTCAGTTAACTATTCGAGCGCGCTTCCACCCATCGTAGGAGCTGTTCGTCCTGGAAAAACGGTAGATGTAGAAGTACTCCGTAACGGCACCAGCACACTGTTGAATGTCACGATTGAGCCTTTGGATGAAGGTCGACAAGTTAGTTTGCGCGTTAAATCTGACCCCATCGATGAGTCTCGCCTTGGTGTCGAAGTTGTGGCCTTAGACAAGGAGCAACGTGAAAAAATGAACGTTGAATCAGGCGTCGTTGTATCGAAGGTTATGGCTAATAGTGCAGCAGCAAGTGCGGGTATTCGTCAGGGCGATATCATAGTCTCGCTCAATCGAGAAGAAATCGATAGCGTTGCTGAGCTGGAAAGGCTGGTACGTGAAGCCCCTGATAACGAAGCTATTCCGGTGCTGGTACATCGCAATAACGCTCCTATGTTTATTGCCTTGACGTTGCCGACGGTTAGCGGATAGCCCTAAGCAGGCAGCGCCATCAAAATTAGTCCGGTTCGGTGGCGTTGCCTTTGTTTTCCTCATGAACCATGATTTCCTCCAGAGATAGCCCGGTTAGCCGGTTAACCGTTCGCCAGATGTACCAGAAAATCCCCAGCATCATGATCATTGAAGGTATGGCAATAACTGGATAACTCAGCAATGTCATTCGACCTAGCTCTTCATTAAATGCCGATGATCCACTTTCACTTGTGACGATAGTTTTAGCCAATACATAATTCATGACTGCGCTGAACAGAAAGGTCCCAGCAAATAGATAGTTTGCACGATCAAGTCGTGTTTCGAACTCATTTGTATTTTTATTTTCTGCCAAATTTTGTTCAATGCGCGGAATATTCATAATGTTCGGGTTAAAGAGGAGTTTGCGCACTAGTGGGTACCCCAGTTTGTTCGCTACAACTACACCGATTCCGATGCAAAGAGGTATAGCCGCTTCTTTAACAGCGAGCCATTGAGCATCAATTTTTAGTAATCCGATACCGCCGGTGAGTAGCACGCTGACAACACCGAGCAATGCCATAATGTTACGTTTTTTATTGACAATAAGTTCGTAAAGCCCGTAACCAATAGGAAACGCTAGTGCCAGTATTAAAGCGTTGGTTGCACCTAGTTTGTCATCACCGCTCATTTTCATGAGGATTACTGAGGGGATGATGATGCTGACTATTAAATCAACAAACGGTCTTGGTTTTTGAGCTTGGGCAGTTTGCGACACAGTATTTTTTCATGGAAACGTATTTGCAGAGTATACGCAGACTCCAGGACCTTCTGACGGGTTACGCCTTCAAACTTGATTCCAGCTTGACACCAGAGTGCTGGCGAGTGCGTTCAGGGGGGGGATTCGTGGGTACGTTCCCGGACAACCTCGTAAGCACCGACGTAGATACGTTGGTGGATACTGTCTTGGCTACGTTCGCAGACAGGTTCTTAGACATAATACAGCGGCCTGTTTGTAGCAGTTTGGCAAGAACTGCAGGCATAAAAAAGCCGCCAGATATGGCGGCTTCCGTGCCTTTGCTGACGAATCAGCCGGCTAGAGTCGTACGCAAAAACCTGTTAGTGAGATCGCGCTGTACTCATAGCTGATCCGACAAAAATAAAAACACTAGACATTTTATCACCTCCGTTGCGTTGCGGTTCGACATTGGAGATTAGCATACATTTTCAGGGTTGGCTCTGGTAGATTCTGAACAAATTACGCTGATACAAGTAGCTATCACATTCGTAAAAGGGGTCTTGAAATTATTCCTTGAATGCTATTCCCGTTCGAATAAGCTTGTACTGTCGTTGCCCAGGAGCAAGGTTTACATCGAAAATGCGCCGGTGATCGATTTGAGCTACGGAAGCGTCGTCGACCAATACCTCCAATGAGACAGAATGCCTGCCAGGTTTCATAGGTACACGTAGTAATGTTAAATACGCAGGTAGGGTTTCCCAGCTGCGTGTGTCGGCTTGCTCTAACGCAACTAGTAGTATTTTCACCAGTGCGCCGGCAAGTGGATCCTTGTCTTCGATGGATTCTGCGATATTGTGTTTTGCCGCCAATCGCAGGGCCTGGCGAGCTGCCAGGCTCTTGCCACGCTTATTCAGTGCACGCTGTGAGATTGACACCAATGCGGTGTCAGTGCGTGAAAAGTCTACTTGTATTCCTCCCATAGTCACTGCTGCTATCGGCGGCTGCTGAAAGCTCTCGGCGTAGTACGGAAATGAAATTCGAGCATCGTAGTCAATAAACAAATCACCTGGCAATTTCGGGTCGATAAACCCAGACGCCACGATGAATACCAGTTCACTGCTGTTTCTATCCAGCAGCTTTGGCTGCGGCAAATCAAAATCTTCTGCTAATTTACGATATTCAACTCGAGCACCGTTAAGTTGTCCGGCGCTTTCGAAACTCAAGCCCATCAAAGTGCGGGTGAAAACATCTTCCTTGAGAGTATCGCCGTGTTCTTCAAAGAGAGCTACAGCTCGCCGAGCTTCTACAGCTGCTCCTTCCGGAGCATTCAAGAGCAAGTAATTGAGCATCTGGAATGTGTGGATCCAGAGTTTTTCGCTTATTTCACCGCCATAGCGCGCAGCCCAATCACTGCTAATGATAGAGGCTCCTTGATCACGGATACTGACATAGTTCAATTCTTCGACAAGCACCAGTGCCTGCTCGAAAGCAGTAATACTATCGAAATAATTTCCTGAGGCCTGAGCAATCAAGCCCTTGTCCAGATACAAAAGCAGTTGATCCCGGTTAGATACGTCTGCCTCTGAAAGGGTTTGTAGGGCATCGGTTGTACTGCCATGACGAAACTGATCGCGTGCAATCTGCAGCGCGCTTGATGTAGCACACGCTTGCAGAATCAGTATCGCTAGGCAGCAAAGACCGAGCTTTGTCGTTCGATATATAACAGACATGTACCTTATTTCGTTGAGGAGTCTGTACTAGGAGGCTGTCCCAGAATAGTCCGATTACCAGCCAATTATTGGACGAGAAGCTTCACGAACAATTTCAACATTGTCAGCCCAAGAAATTTCACCGCTCTGTAAATCAGTGAGTTCCATATTCATGGAGTAGTAGATCAGTTCCTTCTTATTCAAACGCCACTGCTTCGGTTGCTTTTTCTGGATGGAGCGCAGGGTACCTGACAGAATGTAGTTTGCGCCGAGCTGTCGTCCCTCGATAACTCTCTGCTCTGGCGGAACATATCCAGCGTACTGGAAATCAGTTTCGTCTTGCACGTTAGCCCGCTGCTTGCGGTTGAGGAACCTATATTCTCCGGATTTGATCAGAGACAGCCGTATATCATCAGTGATTCCGCCAGTATTGATGTGTTCTGATGTTTCGTTGTCCACGCCATAAACAATGATTACAGGCTTGTCTGAAGTCTCTGTTGTGATGTTAGCGGAGCTAAGCAAGCTTTCTGTCAAAGTTCGCACTATCTGTTTTTTGTCTGAGAAATCGTAGCTGGCGTCGTAATGCTGCTCGGTGCCTGGATCTAGCGTTCGTGTCGTAGCTGCACAGCCGCTTAACACGACTGCCATGGAGAAAAGACTGACCAGAGCCATCAAACGATTGAATTTACTGTTTTTAATAGCTTGAAGAGGTTGAATATTGTTTGATAAAGTCATGATTGAAGCTATAGGGTAGTTTGAACTTCCTGAAATGGACATTTGGAACTCCTGAATTAATATTGATGCTCGAATAGTGAAATTCTAGCGTGCAAGTCTTGCAGCACATTACGCGATGTTACTGAACGGCAGATTAACGAGCTAGCTGTGTCACTTAGTCACGATATTAGTAGATGTGATCGTTCAAGGATGTTTTACAAATGCGAATGGTTTTTGCAGAACCTTTATTAAGGGTGAGTATGTTGATCGTTGCAAGCTGGCCGGAGGTATCATTAAGTTAGTTCTCGTTGATTACCGCGCAAACTGACAGGCATGATGAGTAATGTACACTTTATAAACAAAATGCAGCAGAACGGCACAAAAAAAAAGGAATTACTGGTGTCAACAGAAATTAAAGCCAGCAGCGCTATTCCGCGTTTATCGCGTCGAGGGAAATTTTTCATATTGCTTCTACTGTCTGGAATTCTTGGTGTGGTTGGTTGTGCTGTGGCTATGATCTACACCAGCGATAGCACTGAGAAAATCCAGGAACTTGGACTTGATTGAGTTGCGAATAGCCTTGAGAATGTTTTATCTATAGTGGCCTACTGTGTTCGATTGTTTATGATTCTGTTAGTGGCCTATGCCTGTCAGCAACTCTATAAAGAGTATCGGTCAGTTTACAATCCCAAGAACTACGGTAGACCACGGAAGCGCTAGGCTGACTAAGGTTTGCCTCTCCGTAGAAAATGCTAGTGTCTGATCAGCACACGTTTTAATTGAAGTGGTTGCCCTGCAGGACCCTGATGTAGCACTGATGGTTCCCAAACGACCATCAGGGCGCCTTTTTAAATGTATTGTGTAGACGCTTGGCCGCGCTAACTTGCTGTCTACCCAGCGTCCATTTGACGTACATGTACCATTTCGTACGCAACTTTGTAGGCAGAATAAATCGCCAAACAGCAGAAAAGAACTGAGTTACTCCCAATTTATTCAGTACGCCCATGACTTGACTCCGTAGCCAAATCAGCACAGGTTGAGGGATAACCAATAACGCAAAGACAGCCAAGGAGCTTCCGGCCGTTGCCAGTAGCAACACCATAGCGAGGACAGTTCTAAGCCAGAGCTCCAGTCCCATGTATCGATCAAAACCCTGTTTGATCAATTCAAAAAACCTTAATTTCAACTCGATTAGCCAACGTCTCCAAGGCTTGTGGGACTTTACGAAGACGTGGGTAGAGGCTTTTACCAGCATTTGTCTAAGTTGAATAACCAGGCCATTTTTAAGGAGCAAGGCCCCCAACTTAGGTGTCAGGCTTTTTAGCCAAGCCTTACCCCAAGTAAGCATGCCCAGAAACAGGGGCACCATTAACTGATGGGTATAGCTGGCGACCATGGCTACCACCGCAATAAAGGCTAAGCCGATCAGCGTAATTCTGAGTTTGCTGATCGGTTGCTTTGAATCCACTCAAACTCTCTATTTAAACAGCAGGCGGTGAGAAATAGGTTGGAAGGCTGGCTAAAATATCGCGCGAGCAGCAGATCAGCCTATGCTGAGACAGACTAGTTATCTATGTCACCTGCCTCGTCAGTTACGACTTGGCCGGTAGCTCGACGCCAGATAATGGCGCCAGACAATCCAATACCCAGGAATACGCTGTACAGAATAAGCGCAAGCCATTCTAGCGAGGCACGATTATCTGCTGCTACCCAACCTTCTTGCAATGACAGATAGACGAGTGCTGCAAAAAATATGACCACAATAATGGTGCCGATTTTGCCCAAAGCCTTCCAGGCTGCGATCAGTAGGGCGACATTTGCCAACACGGCGACTATGGCTCCCAATATGACCCAGGCATCAGTTGGATTTTCGTTATTCTTGACCCAGTGGAATACAGAGTTGCCCGTGGGGTTGTAAGTGCCGAACACCACAATGGCTGCAATCATCATGCGGGTGATAAGAACGATAGGCGATGAGCCTTTTAATGCCTGGATCATTTTTTATTGATTTCCATAATCTGCCGGAGCTCGCATAATTCATCGTGTCGATACACAAGTGACTAGGTGGTCGCCCCGATAAGTGAATACTTAAGATGTATCTAGTGTGCGTAGGGTAGCAAATTGCCGGTTTTCGACAACTATTTGTGAACAATACACGAGCTGCCGCCCTAGAGCCTTTCACCCCGCCGGTAAGGCTTTAGTAACGCCTTAGGATATTCTGCTCGACGAGCCACTATAATCATGGCGACAATGCTGAGCACGTAGGGCAGCATCAGGAAGAATTGGTATGGGATATAGGCACCCATTTGTTGCTGCATGCGCACTTGGAATGCATCTAGGCCTGCGAATAACAAAGCGCCTAATAGTGCCTTGCCCGGTCGCCATGAGGCGAATATAACTAACGCAACGCAAATCCAGCCGCGCCCATTGACCATTCCAAAATAAAATGCATCGAATGCACTGATGGTCAGGTAGGCACCGCCGACTGCCATTAAGGCGCTACCAGTCATAACCGCAAGAGTTCTTACCAGCACGACGTTGATACCTTGCGCCTCCAGTGCAACGGGGTTTTCTCCAGCGATACGCACTGCTAATCCCCAGGGGGTTCGGTAAAGCAGATACATAATGACGGGCACAATCACAAAGGCTATGTAGGTAAGGGGTGTGTGTGAAAAGAGTGCTGGCCCAAAAAAGGGCAGGGTCGAAAGGCCATCAATATTGATGTTCTGAAACGGGATGATTTTGGGGGGAGAGGTGCTCTCTGGCAGCAGCATCTTGATGATGTAATAGCTCATCGATGAGGCCAATAACGTTATGCCGATGCCGGTGACGTGTTGGGATAATCCTAGAGAGACAGTAAAGCTTGCGTGCAGGAGTCCGAACAGCGCACCTACCGAGGCTGCAAACAGCACTGCGCCATATAGGTCTCCACCGTTGTAAACCCATAACCAACCACTCATAGCGCCCGCTGACATGATGCCTTCGATGCCAAGGTTTAGGACGCCAGCTCTTTCACAAATGAGCTCGCCTAAGGTTGCAAAAATAAGTGGGCAGGCAATACGAATAGTGGCGGCCCAGAAGCTTGCGCTGACTAGAATTTCCAGTATGTCCATCAAGCGACCCTGTCAGTAATAAGATTCAAGAGCGTCGCACTCGATATCGTGTGAACATCAAGCCAATCAATACGCTTAGCACCGCTGAGGCGACCATGATGTCCGCAATGTAGCTAGGTATGCCCAACGCGCGTCCCATAGAGTCTGCGCCAACAGAAATTCCTGCCAGAAATATGGCAGAAAGGATGATCCCAAGTGGATTAAGGTTGGCCAACATGGCAACGGCGATGCCTGTGTAACCAAAACCGGGTGATAGGTCGAGTGTGAGATAGCCTTTAAGCCCAGCGACTTCGCTAACCCCGGCAGTTCCTGCCAGGGCACCTGAGAGCATGGCCACCCAGAAGAGAGTTTTTGTGGGAGGAATGCCGGCGTGCTTAGCGGCTTGAGCGTTTAGGCCCATGGCTTTCACCTTGAAACCGAATACGCTATAACGAAGTATCAGCCACAGCACGATAGCCATGGCTACTGCAAAGTACAGCCCTGCGTGTAATCGAGTTCGAGGAATAAGCGCTGGCAGAACACCTTCATCGACAATAGGGGCTGTTTGTGGCCAGCCCATTGACATGGGATCTCTCATGGGGCCTTCTAACGCAAAACTGACAAGCAGCAAAATTATGAAATTCAGCAACAAGGTTGTTACTACTTCATCGACACTTAACTTCGTTTTTAGGTACCAGGGAAGTAATAACGCCATGGCGCCTGCCAGTGCACCACACGCGAATAGAAACGGAATCATCACTGCTGCGGGTAAATTAAACATGCCGGTACCAACAACGGTTGCAACCAGAGCGCCGCAATACAACTGGCCTTCTGCTCCTATATTGTAAAACTGCGCTCGAAATGCAATGGCCGCCGCTAGCCCCGTGAGCATGAGTGGTATCGCTCTGGAAAAAGTCTCGCTAATAGCAAACGTTGAGCCGAAAGCTCCAACGCTTATCATCTTGAAGGCTTCGATAACTGAGGCACCTGCCCAGATGATAAACAGTGATGCCAGTAACATCGATCCAATGATAGCCAGTACTGGGGCGCAGAATGACAGCCACCAGGGTGTCGATTCTCTGGGTTCAAGATGCACGCTACATCGCTCCCGACATTCGCAAGCCAAGCTCGCGTGAAGTTAATCCTGCTGAGGGTAGAGGGGCGCTTAATTGGCCATTGTGGATGACGACTACTTGGTCGGCCAAGCGCAGCAATTCATCCAGATCCTCGCTAATGAGTAGAACGCCTGCGCCGCTATCACGCGCCTCAATGAGTAATCTGTGCACAGCGGCAATAGCGCCCTCATCCAATCCCCTAGTGGGTTGATTGGCAAGAATGACATCAGGTGACCGAGCCAGATTTCGGGCCAGAATCAGTTTTTGAATGTTGCCCCCAGACAGTAATCCCGCGGGTTGCTCTGCATTCTTACAACGTATGTCAAAACTACCGATGAGCTCGTTTGCGCGTGCGCGTGCCTTGCCTCGATCAAGTAGGCTGCGCATTCTCCAAACGGGTTTGTCACCTAATTCGTCCAGCAGCAGGTTTTCCCAGATATTCATTTCGCTGACAATGCCTTGTGAGTGTCTATCTTCAGGAATACGTGCAACGCCTTGACGAGTCAGATTGACAGGAGAGGCTGACTTTAAGGTTTTACCCTTAATAGAGTACTGGCCCTTTGTAGGTTGCACCAAGCCTGACAGTACGTCGGCCAAGCTGGCTTGCCCGTTTCCTGAAACACCAGCTACTCCAAAAATTTGATTGGCGTAGAGGTCAAGATTTACAGAGTCGAGTAGGGTGCGTTTCGTGCTCTTCTCAACAACAGTTATATTTTTGAGGGAAAGCAGTTGCTGGCCAGGTGTCGATGCAGCACTGGTCGGGCGTTCAACGTGTCGCCCTACAATCATTTCGGCTAACTGTTCCCTGTTGACGGTGGCGGTGGGTGCCGATGCGACCATCTGGCCTTGCCGTAGAACAACAACACGATCACTGATCGCCATGACTTCCTGAAGTTTGTGGGAAATAATGATGATGGCTAGACTCTGCGCGGACATGCGTCGAAGTAGAACGAATAGGTCATCTACTTCCTGCGGTGTCAGTACGGCGGTGGGCTCGTCCAGAATAAGGATTCGAGCGTTTCGAAATAAAGCTTTCAAAATCTCAACTCGCTGTCTTTCGCCAACGGTCAGGTCACGGACTTTGTTATCAATGTCAACTACGAGACCGGCATCGGTCATGATTTTGTTTAATTTTTTGCGCGCCGCAGATTTTCGGCTGAAGGGTTGCCATAAGGATTCTGTGCCCAGCATGATGTTATCGAGAACGCTGAGATTATCGGCTAATGTGAAGTGTTGATGCACCATACCGATTCCTCTATTCAGTGCGTCGTCTGGTGTGTGGTTGCTAAGTGTTTGTCCGAAGGCTTCGATACTGCCGCTGTCTGCGCGATAGTGGCCGAACAGAATGTTCATGAGCGTGGTTTTGCCAGCACCGTTCTCCCCGAGCAGCGCAACGATTTCCCCGTTGTGCAGGGTAAGGCTAATGTTGTCATTAGCGACCAGCGATCCAAAGCTTTTGCAAATATTGGAAATTTGCAGTATGGGAGTGCTAACTATGGTTTTTGGATTTGTCACTGGCATCCGATTGGATGTGTTTGGGGATGCTGACCGTTCAAAGGATTTTGAGCGCCCTTGAATGGCCAGCCTGGATGTCAAATAATTCTAGTAAGTTGATTTTGGCTCTTCGTCGTTGATTTCAACGGTGAAGTTGCCTGCCATGATATCTGCTGCCAGTTTTTCTACTTGAGCTTTGATGTCTGCATCGATCTTGTCATCGAATTCGTAATAAGGAGCTAATGACGCGCCGCCTTTAGCCATCATTGTCCATTCTTTGTAGTTCTCACCGGCGAAAGTTCCTGCTTGTACTCGTTCAACAGCGTGGCCAACGGCGTCTTCCATGTGCCACAGGGCAGAAGTTACAACCACCTCGGTGCCGTTTTCTTCCTTATTCATATCGTTTACGTTACCAAAAGCGATGATGCCTTTTTCCCTGGCCGCATCGACAACGCCTGCTCGTTCTGCGTACATGATGTCAGCACCGGCTTCAATCTGTGCAAAAGCTGCTTCTTTGGCCTTCGGTGGGTCGTACCAGCTGCCAATAAATGTCACTTTGAATTCAACGTCAGGATTCACTGACTTTGCACCAGCCATGAACGCATGGAATAAACGGTTGACCTCACCAATAGGGTAGCCACCGACCATGCCGATTCGGTTGGTTTTGGTCATGCTGCCAGCGATAATGCCCATCAGATAGCATGGCTCGTGGATGTAATTGTCGAATACTGAAAAATTGTCACCATGCGCTTCGAAGGGGTCGCCCATGAGGAAGGCCACGCCAGGATAGTCATCAGCCACTTTGCGTGCTTCGCGGCTGATGCCAAAGGCTTCGCCTACAACTAGATCTACGCCGCCTTCGGCATATTCCCGCAGCACTCGAACGTAGTCAGTGTTCGCAACTTTCTCTGAATAGTCATACTCAATGGTGCCCGCATCTTCCATAGCCTGAAGCGCCAAGTGCAGGCGTGCATCCCATTTTTGTTGAATGGGTTGTGTGTATATCCCGGCAACCTTAATAGTGTCAGCTGCAATTGGCGCTGAGCCGAGGACCGCGGCAGTGGCTACTAACCACATTGCGAGTTTTCTTTTCAAGAACATTCAAACGACTCCTTGTAAATGAGGGGAAACCTTAAGCAGGTTCTGTACAGACTACGAAGGCAAGCTAACGAGGTCAACAACTGCATGGATCTTTCTACTAATAGGGACCAGGCATTTGGGCTGATTTGGAAGTATCAGTTGACAAAAAAGTCTACAGATCGATAAAGAGTGGATATGCTTCACTGAAATATTGGGCTATTAGATATTCAATAGTGATATGGGTGTGATTACTAAGACAGCGGCGAATCTATGGGTTTTCGGATACGGGTCTCTTATATGGAGGCCAGGGTTTGCGTTTGCTGAGAAGCGATTAGCTACTGTTGTTGGATATCGACGCAGATTCTGTCAGGCATCTCATGACCATCGAGGGACGCCCGATAGGCCTGGTCGTGTGGTAACTCTGTCTCCTGATTCAGATTCGCAGTGTGAGGGCATGGCTTTTAAGCTTGAGGAGTCCGTAGAAGACGTATTGAAATTGCTGGATATAAGAGAGCAGGATGGCTATGAGCGACAGTCTCTCGCATTGACGTTTCGTGATGGTTCAATTGAACAGGGTGTGACATGGATAGCGGCCAAAGGAA
>JBLHWG010000124.1:0-13755 GCA_047629055.1 Halioglobus sp. | reverse complement strand
CTGTGGTCACATGGTTATGTCAGAGCAACCTGAGCAAACACTGCAGGCGGTTAAGTCTGTCTTAATGGCTGTTTGATTGTATCTGCGTCAGCTCGCAGCGAGTTACCTGCAGTTCGCTGGCCGTTAGTCTCCCGCGGCCGGTCGTTCATAGCTGCCTGCGTCGTGCAAAAAAGATATCGGTAGTACAACAACCAGGGCTTACATTTCAAGCCCTGGTTGAATATGGTTAAGACACTTTATGAGGTAGCTGCATCTAGAGCATCGAAAATTGCAGTTTTTATGTCATTAACAGAACCTAAACCGGGGATATGTACGTAAGCTGGACCGTCTGTATCAGCCCACTCTCTGTAATAGGATACAAGTGGGGCTGTGAGTTCCTCATAGACTTTGAGGCGATATCTGACCGTCTCTTCCTTGTCGTCTTCACGCTGAATCAATGGCTCACCAGTCTCGTTGTCTTTCTCTGGCACTTTGGGTGGGTTGTATTCGATATGGTAGCTTCGCCCTGATGCCTCATGAATGCGTCGACCACTCATACGGTTGATGATTTCGTCCTGTTCGACATCGATTTCAACCACAGCATCTAACGCTACGTTGGCGTCTTTCATTGCATCGGCCTGTGCCAAGGTGCGTGGAAATCCGTCGAAAAGAAATCCATGTTCGCAATCAGTTTGCTTAATTCTCTCCTTAACGAGCCCGATAATGATGTCATCGGAGACAAGGTCACCAGCATCCATGACTTTTTTTGCAGCGATTCCCAGAGGTGTTTGGGCTTTCACCGCTGCTCTGAGCATATCGCCGGTGGATATTTGGGGAATTCCGTATCGTTCTGTCAGATAGCCAGCTTGTGTGCCTTTTCCGGCACCCGGCCCTCCCAGTAAAATCAAGCGCATGTGTCGTTCCTCAAGACTAAATGGTTTGAAGAGTAGCGAATTAGGCCAAAGTTTGCACGAAAAGTAGCCGTGCAGTGAGATACTGGTGTAATGACAGTAGAACACTTACGCAAAGATCTAATAGTTACCGCTGAGCTAGTTGGGCAACAATTCACCTTTCATACCACTTGGGGGATATTTTCGCCTCGAGCTATCGATGACGGCACATTGCTGCTTTTAGAGCATCTAAAAATCAAAGAAGATGACGTGGCTCTGGATATGGGGTGTGGGTATGGCCCTATTGGTAACGCCATTGCCTATCAGGCACCGTCAGGACAGGTACATATGGTGGATAAGGATTTCCTCGCTGTTGAATACGCTCAGGCGAATGCCGTCAGAAATGGATTAGGTAATGCAAATGCGTACCTGAGTAACGGGTTAAGCCATGTATCCCGGGATATCAGATTTAGTCTGATCGTTTCGAACCTACCTGCCAAAGTGGGTAATGAATTCTTTCAGATCATGTTTCATGATTCGCATCGGCAAATGAAACCCGGCGCCAGAATTGTCGTGGTCACGATCAATGGTTTGCGTGGATTTATCAAACGATCTTTCAACGACGTGTTTGGTAACTATACGAAAATTAAGCAAGGCAAGAGCTACACCATTTCTATGGCTGTAAGAGAGGACTGACAGGTGCATTCCGCCCCTGGTCTGATTGTTAATTGACAGTGAGTGCACCAAGTTGCACCAGTCGGACTTAGTTTTTTATCCACCTCTACCCGGTCGTCGAATACGAAGCAATCCCCCTCCCAGTGAGTACCGCCAGTGCGTTCGAAGTAGTTAAGCACACCGCCATCGATCTGGTGGACCTCGCTGAACCCTTGCTCCATTAACCACGGTGCCGCTTTTTCGCAGCGTATGCCGCCCGTACAGAACGTCACCAAGGGTTTGTCGGGGTTTAGCGTTCCGGCCTCAAGGGCTTTGTGAACGGCCGACTGGAAATCCCGGAAGTGTGCAATGTTCAAATGCTCCGCTTGCTTAAACGTTCCAGATTCAATTTCGTACATATTGCGGGTGTCCAGTAACGTAAAGTCCTTGCCGGATTCGATCCAGCTCTGAACGTTTTCCGGTGTCATCGCGGGTGCCGTGGGCCGTGTCAGTTGTTGCACACGAGCATCAGGCCCATCAAATGCGATAATCTCGTGCCGAATCCTAACTTTTAACTTTGAAAAGGGCACGACATCCGATACGCTTTCCTTGAGCCACAGGCCTTCGAACCGCTTGTCGCTGTTCAGGTATTCACACGCCACAGACACTTGCGCCTCGGAACCTGCCAGGGCTACGTTGATCCCTTCTTCGGCAATGAGTATGGTTCCCAGTACGCCCGTTGTCGATAGCGCGGCGTGCATGTCCGCTTGGATTAAGGGTAAGTACTCTAGGTGAACAAATCGGTATCCAGAGACGTTGACTACTGGAGTTGCAGGTGCGTCTATCAAAGGGCTCATCATTAAATTACTGTCAGGTTCTCGCATATTTCTCGCTTTGTACTATCTTTAGCTCCATATCAATAATTCTATCTGTCTTTGTCCCGCATTAGGCGATGCGGGCATGCATTGGGTGTGGGACATGACTATTAGCTCTAAAAAAAAGCGGCCTATTTGGCTGTTGGCAGCGACTATCGCGTTTCCCGCAATAACGGTCAGTGCCTCAGATTCCCGACCATCGCCACCCTTGTCAGATCCAAATTTTTTCTATGTAGCTGAGCGGCAACGATTTATCGAGGCGCGAGCAGCACTTGCGTCTGGCTCGATAGAGACTTTCGAGACATTGTACGCATCGTTGCAAGGCTACCCACTACAAACTTACCTTGCGTATGAACGATTGTCTAAGAAATGGGCGGCGAATCGTCCTGGCGCCGAAGCGCTAGATGAGTTGAGTGCGTTTGCGAAACAAACAGATCAAACCCATTTTTCGCGAAAATTAACTCGGAAGCTGCAAAGACGATTTGCTGATACCAAGCAATGGAAAAAATTTCTTGCAGTCAGCGACCTAAAGCTTGCGGCCTCGCTGCCTTGCAAGACTTTGAAAGCGAAGCATGAGCTGGGACAAATCAAGGAGTTTGACGATAGGAGCCTTGACTTGTGGATCAAACCAAAAAAACACCCCGAAGCCTGTGTTTCAGTTCTTTTGTTCCTGGAAGGAGCTTCCACTGTACCGGTGGCCGCTGTGTGGAACAAAATATATAGCGCCATGGCCGCTGATAAGCCTGAATATGCCTTGCCTGTTCTGTATTATCTGGCTACTTCCGACCGTGCGCTGGTGCAGCGTTGGATTGAGTCTGTTAAAGATCCTGAGCCTTTTTTGCTCAGCGAGGAGTTGGCAAAAGACACCGTTCTAAACCGTCGCATTATTGCGGATCTGGTGGTCGAATGGTCTAAAGAAGATACACCTGCGGCAATGAACCACTGGTTATCAGTGCGCAACGACTATCTGTTTTATCGAGATCGAAGTTACGACACGCATCGAGCAATCGCCATGCGATCTGCCTATCGGCGAATGCCTGAAGCTTATGGGTGGCTCCATACATTTGATGCCAAGCCTGATGATCTTGAGTTGCAGGAATGGCGAATTAGGACGGCTCTACTGGCTGAGGATTGGAAAGCTGTCAGAAAAAGTATTAGCGAATTACCTGTGGTAGAGCAACAAGAGGATCACTGGGCGTATTGGGAAGCAAGAGCATTACAGGTGTTGGGCCACCCTAATGATGCGAAAGCAATCTATAAAGATCTTGCAAAGCTGCAGTCCTACCATGGGTTTCTGTCTGCCGATAGGTTAAAGCTGGACTATTCCTTGTACGACGACCCCTTCATTGTTGATCGATCTCTGCTAGGGGAAATTGCTGAGGACCCTAGGTTAATTCGTGCGCGTGAATTTCACTTCGTACAACTATCTCACGAAAGCCGTCGCGAGTGGAATAGCTGGTTGCGTGGCCAAAAGCCTGCAGAATTAGCTGCTGGTGCTGTTCTGGCTAGCCATTGGTCATTGTACGATCGTGCGATATTCACTGCGGGCAAGACTGCGCAAAAGCGAGCGATATCTGTCAGATTTCCCGTGCTGTACCGATCGGAGGTTGCAAAGGCATCGGTAAAAAACCGCATTGATCCTGCCTGGATATTCGGTGTGATGAGACGAGAGAGTGCCTACATTCGCGACATTAAATCAGGTGCTGGAGCCATTGGTTTAATGCAATTGATGCCGAACACGGCGAAATATGTGGCCAAGCTTCAGGGCGATAAAAATTGGCGAGGTGACTTGACCGATGCGTCAACTAATATCGATTTTGGAGCATTTTACTTACGTCACGTCATGGACAAATTCGACGACCACCAGGTATTGGCTACAGCAAGCTACAATGCGGGACCTCATCGAATTGATAAATGGCTGGAAGACAAGTCTCTGGATGCGGATATCTGGATCGATACCATTCCATTTACCGAAACTCGCCGCTATGTCAGGGCTGTCTTAGCGTATGCTGCTATCTATGAGTATCAACTGACAGGAAAGCCTGCTCGGCTAAGTAGCAAGCTCAGACCTGTTCCGGCGGCCCCTGAAGTGTAAAATGCATACTCAGGTTATGATGGTCCGACGGCGTGTCATTTCGACTATTGCTGAACTCTTCTTTCGTGGAAAAAGCCTGTGAATACTGCTACTCAGATTAATGACCTTGTTGTTCAGGAACTGACGCCTTCAAGATTAGATGTCCTCAACGAAAGTCATATGCACAGTGTGCCGCCAAATTCTGAAACGCATTTTAAGCTTGTTATTGTTAGTGACAGCTTTGATGGAAAGTCACTGATAGCGAGGCATCGCAGCGTGAATAAATTGCTGGCCCATCAGCTGCAAAATGGGGTGCACGCGCTCAGCATGCACACATACACGAGCGGTGAATGGCAAGCGCGTGGCGGTGAAGTGCCGGAGTCTCCTCCTTGTCTGGGTGGCAAAGCCGGGGATTAATACCACCGGTGCAATTGCGCGGCTAGGTTTTTTCCGTTTCTGATTTCGATCAGAAACCACTCCGTAGTGGCGACCCTCGTGGCCCTATCTTAGGCTAAATTGATGGTTTGACGAGATGATGGAGTTTGCGAAAGTCCCTGAAGTGAGGTGTGCATCATGCCGAGGAAGATGGAGAAAAAATCGGCGGTATTATTTACCTCAGCTACTGTCGTATCACCATAGTGCGCTGACAAAAACCGATACATATTTATTCTGTCGGGATTTATGAAGGCGTAAGCTTGGCTTCCTGAATCGCGCAGGCAGTACCAGTCAACGATCAGCTCTAACAAGGGGTGGTTCAGCAGGGTTTCAAAATTCATGTGGTGTTTTTCGATCAGCGATTGTAAGTTCGCGACTAACACTGTGTGGTCCAAGGCTTCCATGGTGCTGAATACAAGGGGGTCCTCTGATGTTTCTTGGCGCTGGAACAAAACCATTAAATCGGCCACTGAGGTATTGTCTATGTTCTGTACTATTTCGTTAGGCCAATCATTTTTAAAATAACGATATAGAACGCGGCCATGAATTCTTTTGTATAGAAAGTCGCCATAGTTAGTTGCGTTCAATGCTGCGTCAATGGGCACTTGTGACGCTATATTCTCTTTTTTATAAAAGTCGATCAAGCGTGTGTCCAGAGCCAAGGACGCTAACGAGATAGTATCGACGCGCACTTCATTTTTAGCGGCCTGAATGAGTTGATAAGCGGCGGGGCAGGTTACAGGTGAAGGTACTGAAATATGCGTGAGTTGTTTGTCTTTGATGGTATAGCGGCTGACGCCATTAACATGCATATGCCCACCAAAATGCAACTGTAACCCTGTATCTAATAACTTTTCAGCTACAGAGATGCCCGGCTGGCGCCTAATGATTTCAGTCTGGCCAAACAGTTTTGCATAACCACCGCTATTATCGTTAAAGGGATCAAGAGCCGGATAGTGCGAGAATGTTAATAAGTTTTTTCCTTGTTCATCGGCTCGCTTACACACATCAGTTATCCATTCGAACAGGAAGGGCTTATTGCGTAGTACCGAATTCCATCCTGCATCCGAGCTGTCTTTAAAGGCTCTTTTCTGATTGATATTCCACGTACCGTTTCTGGGTTCAAACACATTGGCATCGAGCATGAGTAACCACAGCCCGGGCGAAGGCTCGACAAGATAGGAGGCATCCATTAATTGATGCGTTATAAGGCCGTCTGAAGATGTTGCTGGATATAACCTTGTCTCAACCGCATCGGAGGTGCCAAAAGGTGTTTCCCAATGCAAATATTTCGATTGATTAAAGAGTCCGAAGTCTGCCATAGGCATAAGTCCTTCAGGCGCCCCAAGGCAGAACATTTTCCTGGTTAAAACGGCGCTGTCCGGTTCTTGTTTAGCGGTCTCAGGGTCACTGGTGACCAGCACCGTCTGTTGGGCAGAAACGGCGAAGCGTGTGGATTGATGCTTACCTACAGGACCGTAGAAATCGTGATTTCCAGGAATCGCGTAAAAGTTCACACCGTGTTCTTTCTGTAAATGTCGCAGGGTTGTAACGACACGCTCGATAGCCTCAATCTGGCCATCATCGGCATAATCGCCAAGTAAAACGACGTGTTTTACCTCTCGTTTTACGATGTCTGTAAGGGCTCCCATCAGCGCTGTATGGCTTTCGTTAAATACCCGAGAAGATTGACGGGTATCGGCCCATGATCTCAGGGTGAGTAGCTGACCATCAATAAAAATAGAGGCACCATCATAGTCGCTCTCTATATCGTGTAGATGGGCGTCGGCAATCACCGCCACAGTGGGTATGTCGTGGGGTTTCATCAAGGTTTAAAGTCGTTTTCCAGTGGGACGGCCTAAATATCAACTAAGGGCTCGCGTTAGGATTAATTCACATTCTGTCTCGAGCCCTTAGGAGACGCAGAGCATAAGCCTAGGTATTGTTGTTGACTCTATGTCTGCTAATATAAGTTCAGTGGTGACAGAGTAACGCAGAGTGCACGGAAACAAAATTGCCTTTTATGCACCATTAAAATCACCGCAGCACGAAGTACCTTCTGGTGATAGATTAATGGCTAGATCGATTGTTGAGTGCTTGCAGCAATTTGGGTATCGCGTCGAAATAGTGTCTCAGTTGCGTGCTCTGATACGAGATCCCAATGACGAAACTGCGAATACCACCCTGTTAGAACATGCCGATCAAGAACGTGAGCGAATTTTGACCCTTTGGAAGCGCCAGGGTCCACCGGATTGCTGGTTTTGTTATCACCCATATTATAAGTCACCGGACCTGCTTGGGCCTGCGCTATGCCAAGAGTATAAACTGCCTTACGTAACCGCTGAAGCCTCGTATTCCAAGCGTCGTAACCACGGATTCTGGGGTTTTGCGCAAGAGCGTGTTCTAGATGCCGTAAATGGTGCAGCGGTGAATCTGTATTTCACGCAACGGGACAAAGTCGGTTTGAGAGAGGGCAGCCAATCGGCTATTCTTGCCAGGCTTCGTCCGTTCATTCATCCGCTTGAGTGCCTGGTTAGCACGTGCGATACCGAGCCCTTAAATCTTGTAACCGTCGCAATGATGCGATCAGGTGACAAGTGGAATAGTTACGTTCGATTGGCAGCAGCACTCTCTGAATTGAGCGATGTACCTTGGACACTTCACATTGTGGGAGATGGTCCGGAAAACCAGAAGGTACATGCGCTTTTCGACAACTTCTCTTCAAAAAGGGTGGTTTGGCACGGTGAAAAAACTCCTCAAGAGATTGCAGTTATTTACGCTGCCGGTGCAATATACGCGTGGCCTGGATGTGGTGAAGCCTATGGACTAGCCTACCTTGAGGCTCAATCTGCTGGGTTGCCAGTAGTGGCGTTTGACACCGCCGGAGTGCCGGAAGTAGTGGAAAAAGGATACAGCGGAATTCTTACGAAGGAAGGTGATGATTATGCGTATGCTGAAGCCATAAGGCGCCTATTGACTAATATGGAAGAGCGACAGCTTATGTCGGCAAATGCGCGACAGTATGTACTTGAAGAGCACTCGTTCAAGCAGGCAAGTGACTCGCTTGGAAAATTTTTACAGCAAGTGATTGGGACTGCGGCGTGAGTGGGAATACCTCTATGCAAGTGTTGTTAGACGAATTGCTGCGTAGACAGGAAGCTGACAAACCCGTCAAGTTTTGGCTGCGCGATGATGACGCGGTAGAGCCCAGTGCGGCACTGAGTCGCTTCAGTGCTCTGACAGAGGCGTATTCAATACCGGCCACACTGGCTGTCATTCCTGAGAATACAGGTGAGGCACTAGTTGAAAACCTACGTAACTTGAACCACATCAATATTGCTGTGCACGGCTGGTCACATAAAAACTACGCGCCTGAAACAGAGAAGAAGCAAGAGCTCGGGAGTCACAGGCCTTACGGGCAGGTCCTCGTTGAGCTGTCCCAGGGTTTTAATAAACTTTCTGCGCTTTATGCTGATCGCTTCGTGCCGCTTTTGGTGCCACCCTGGAATCGCATCGCGCAGGGCTTAATCGACTCATTATCGGATATGGGTTTTGCCGGGCTATCCACGTTCGGTCATGAAAAGCCTGCCACTATTAAAATGATCAATACCCACGTTGATCTTATTGACTGGAAAAGCACGCGTGGTGGTCGGGCATCAGATCTGCTGGTTGGCGAGTTTGTTGAAAATATAGGCGCTACTAATAAGCCTATTGGATTCCTGACGCACCACCTTGTGCACGATGAGGCGGCTTGGAGCTTCATGGAAAGTTTTTTTGAAGCAACAGCACACCACAGGGGCTGTCGTTGGGTTTCGAGTCGTGAAATACTCAATTCAGCATTACCAGACCCACGATTTCCAGCTCAGCAATAACCCGCCATCCTTTTTCTCAGACGCTCTGCACCAGGCGTCTACATCCACTTTGAGTGTGTCCTGAGGAAGGCTTCCTGCAACAATATCCGAGTCTATCAGGGTCATTGAGCCACCTCGACACATCAGGGTAAACAACAGTGGGCCAGTGGCCCACCACGCGGGTGCATCAGGCAGGGTGGTATTGACGTCATCGAGCGCTGCCAGCACTCTTGTAAAAACAGGGTGGCGAGGTGGTGCCATAATCAGCGAATTCGCCAGTAGCAACCCGCCTTTGCCTGTGTTTCGGGGAATGTCTTCGGCCATCGTGCATATCCCCTTCATTGTAAGAAGCTCGTCAAAACGCAGATCGAGTCGTGCCGGATACCAATCGCAATCCAGGTATATACCGCCATATTGTTGCAGGATGATATAGCGTGCTACGTCAACGGCTCCGGGGTAATCACCCTTGGACTGCATGCGCACAAAGGCCGGATGATCAAGGATACCCAACGGCTGTAAGTCTGCTTCTAGCCACAGTTTGTATTCGTATCCGTGCGCCTGAGCATGGCCACCCCATGCTTGAGCACCTGCGGGAATCGGGTTTGAACCTACCCAGATTTGATGGATTATTAGCGGAACATCGCCCCTGTTGGCTACTGCTATGGTTTTTTTCTCGGCCGTAGAAAATTTACAATAGGGGGCAAGCTGTGCGGGTGGCGGAGTAAGGTGAAACTGATATCCAGCCTTACGAACGGGGTCTTTCTCGGCTTTCGAGAGCTTTAAGAATGCCGACTGGAGGCGGCGTGGTAAGTCTGCAGCCGTGGTTAAGCCCAATGCAGCATTCTCTGGATCAGCTGCTATCTCAAGCAAAATCTGCCGGGCATGATCAAACTGGCCAGAAAGGCGCAAGGATTCAGCAGCTTGCAGTTTGCGGTTCAATCGGTGTTTGGCTGACATGGGCTCCTGCTCAAAATTGTGCAGATCTATATAGAGTCGTGTTAGTTTGGCACAGCGTGTATAACCGCGTGGATTTAGTAGGTAGACAGCGTCTCGGGATTTAGGTTTCCAGGCTCGTTTAACGGTGCTTACTGAATACGTCTTGAAATGTCGAATATGTCTGCGCAGATGGACTCGGACCAAACAGTAAATACACTATGTCTCAAAAGTCGGATCCGAATACCGAAATACTGCGGGTAGAAAATCTACAAGTTGCATTTCCCTTGCCCCAAGGGCGGCTTGAGGCGGTAAAAGGTGTCAGCCTGCGCGTTATGCCGGGAAAAGTTACCGCTTTGGTCGGTGAGTCTGGTTCAGGTAAATCGGTCATTAGCCAGATTATCCTGGGTTTGCAGCCAGAGTTTGCTGAGGTGAGTGGCAAAATTCTCTTCACTGATCCTAAAGAGCCAAGTGTGGTTAGCGACACTGTAAGCCTGCCTCGTGATGGTAGGGCGATACGCTCGATTCGTGGTCGACGCATCAGCATGATATTCCAAGAGCCTATGACCTCTTTCTCGCCGTTACATACCATTGGTGATCAAATTGGGGATGTTCTTCGTGAGCATACTATAATGACGACCGCACAAAGACGCGAGCGAATCGAGGAAATGCTGGATATGGTGGGTTTTCCAAACCCATCCAAAGTGTTTGATATGTATTCGTTCGAACTGTCGGGCGGTATGCGCCAGCGAGCCATGATCGCGATGGCGCTGATTTGTGAGCCTGCGCTGCTCATCGCCGATGAACCCACCACAGCACTGGACGTCACCATCCAGGCGCAAATCATCAAGCTGCTTCAAGAGCTTCAGGCTAGATTGCACATGGCCATTTTGCTAATCACCCACGATTTGGGTGTGGTTGCCAATATGGCTGATGAAGTCTCGGTCATCTACCGAGGCCAAATAATGGAGGCTGGGCCTGTGGATTCAATATTCCGAAATCCACAGCATGCCTATTTATTGGGACTGATGAACGCCATTCCGCATTTTGGTATGTCGCGAGACATGCGATTGAAACCCTTGCGCGACATTGAAACCAATGTGGAAAACTTGTTGGAAAAGGTGATGGCTCCTAAAAGGGGGCAAGAGAACACCTCAGAAATTCTGCTATCTGTTAAAAACCTACGAAAATCATTCACCAACAAAAATCAGGACTGGAAGCTAGGTGGCAGTCAGCAGCAAACCGTTGCGGTGGACGGGGTAAGTTTTGATATTCGGCGTGGTGAGTGCCTTGGCCTGGTTGGAGAAAGTGGTTGTGGCAAGACAACACTGAGCAAAATTCTGATGCGAGCGGTCGATCCTGATAGTGGGAGCATCACGTTTAACGATGGCGGTGAAGCTGTTGACGTTTTGGCCACTGAAGGGGCCGAATTGTTGGCATTGCGAACGAAGATTCAAATGGTATTTCAGGATCCAATATCATCTTTGTCGCCGCGTATGACCGTCAGCAATATTTTACGAGAACCCTTTGAGATTCATAAACGCGGTAATCGCAAACAGATGGATATTGCAACTGAGGCGCTACTGCACGCAGTGGGTATGGGCCGTAATGCGCTGCAGCGTTACCCCCACAGTTTCTCTGGTGGGCAACGGCAACGCATAGGTATTTCTCGATCGTTGGCGGTAGCTCCTAGTCTTATCATATGTGATGAACCTGTCTCTGCACTGGACGTCTCGGTGCAGGCTCAAATTCTGAATTTACTGAAAGATTTGCAAAAAAATATGGGACTCACTTATCTTTTCATCTCTCACAATCTTGCTGTGGTTGACTATGTGGCAGATAGAGTTGCTGTCATGTGGGCGGGTAAGATAGTTGAGATGGCACCTCGTGAAGTCATCATGAATGAGCCTGTACACCCGTATACAAAGGCATTGCTTAACGCTGTGCTATTTCCTGATTTGGATCATCCGCTGGATCTTGATTCCGCTGGCCAATCCAGTGCAACTTCGTGGCAAAGTTGGCCTGAAGCTTTCCAGGAGGATGGGGCTGGTTCCCTGAGTGCATTAGATTTAGGCAACGATCATTTAGTACTAGCCCGCAAAACAGCAAATGTTAGGGGGCTGACAGCATGATTACCCGTCGCGCTATTTTAGGCTTGCTGGCTTCATCGACCCTTCCTACCAAACTTAAGGCCGGATCGGCAGCTGGCTCAGAAGCTACAGACGCTGATGATCAATTGCCCGAACTACAACACCGACTGCCGCAGAACCCGCGTGTCCTTGTTCTGAAGTCTATCGGGCGAGAGCCTGGACAGCAGGGTGGACGCGTACGCATGCTTGTTGGTCGACAGAAAGATATTCGCTACGTCCCCATATTCAGTTATGCACGACTCGTTGGCTATAACGAACAGCTACAATTCGTACCCGATATTCTTGAAAGCTACACGATTGAAGATGGTCGCATATTCACGTTTAAATTGCGTGCCGGACATAAGTGGTCTGATGGCAGTGAGCTCAGCTCGGAGGACTTTCGCTACTACTGGGAAGACGTCATTCTGAACACTGACTATCTTAGAAGCGGGCCACCAGCGCGACTTAAGATAGACGGTGTTGTTGCCAAATTCGAGGTGCTGGATAGCCTCACCGTTCGTTATTCCTGGGATGCTCCAATGCCGCGCTTTTTAAGCATGCTGGCAGCTCCGATTCCCCAAACCTTGCTCCTGCCGTCAGCTTACATGCGGAAGTTTCATGGTAAATATCAATCAGAAGCAGATCTTGAACCTCTAATAGAGAAATACCGCGTTGATAGCTGGGTTCGACTACACCGTAAAATGTCGCGGCAAAACAGGCCTGAAAATCCTGACTTACCGACGTTGGAGGCTTGGCGTCCCCGAACGTATCCACCGGCTGAACAATTTGTTTTCGAGCGAAATCCTTACTTCCATCGTGTTGATGAAAATGGTGTGCAATTGCCGTACATCGATGAAATGGTTTTGAACGTCAGTTCCGCAGGATTGATCGGTGCGAAAACCGCCACTGGTGAAAGTGATCTGCAGGCCACCGGACTAGGGTTGCCGGATTACACCTTATTAAAGGAAGCCGAAAAACGTTTCCCGATAAAGGTCTCCCTGTGGCGACAAACGCGGGGCTCTAGCGTTGCGCTGTTTCCTAACTTGAACTGTAGGGATGATGTATGGAGAGGGCTTTTTCAGGATGTTCGTTTTCGGCGAGCCCTGTCATTAGCCATTAACCGCCATGAAATCAATCAGGTAATTTGCTACGGTCTTGCCAGGGAAAGTGCGGACACCATTCTTCCTGAAAGTCCTTTGCACAAACCAGAATACACAGCAGCCTGGACAGACTACGACCCCGATCAGGCGAATGCAATGCTTGATGAAATCGGATTGCAGAAACGTGGTGCTAATGGAATCCGATATATCCCGGACGGGCGCCAGGCCAACATCACGATAGAGTCAGCAGGAGAAAGTACCCTGGAAACTGATGTTCTGGAATTGATCACCGATTACTTTCGACAGATTGGTATCGCACTGTTCATTCGGAACTCGCAGCGAGATATATTTCGCAGCCGGGTGATAGGTGGCGATGTTTTGATGTCAGCCTGGCAAGGACTCGACAATGGATTACCTTCTGCTGATATGCCGCCCATGCAGTTGGCTCCCACTACCAACGATCAACTGCAGTGGCCTGTGTGGGGCTTGCATTATTTGTCAGGTAAGACTCAAGGCGTGCCTGTTGACATGCCTGAAGTTGCAAAGCTGGATAGACTTCTTGATGATTGGTTACATACCACCACTACAGAGCAGCGCGCACGAATATGGGAGAAAATGTTGGATATTCATGCCGATCAGGTATTTTCAATTGGTACAGTTAACGGCTTGCTCCATCCGGTGGTGCGATCCGATCGACTGCAAAATGTACCAGAAGAAGGTTTATATGGTTTTGAACCGATGAGTTATCTAGGCGTCTATATGCCTGATACGTTTTGGTATAAGGACGAGGGATAGCAACGATGCTGCGCTATATCCTAACGCGGATCATCTCCAT
>JBLHWG010000123.1:0-13827 GCA_047629055.1 Halioglobus sp. | reverse complement strand
CGTTACATACATCATGAGTCCCACGGCTTGGCGTCGGGTGCGTCGGGTGGTGAAGGGAAAATGGTGGGCCCACGAGGACTCGAACCTCGGACAAACGGATTATGAGGCAGTGGAACTAGGGGCCTTCTGATCCTGTAACTTGAAGAATTCTAAGAATTTCTTCCAGGCCAAATTCCCAAGGCCGACCGAAACCGAACCTCTTCCGAACTTGGTTGGGGTCGGTTGGCTCACCGAACTTGGCAAGTGGCAGATTCTAAACGGGTTTCAGTGACCGAACACCGAACCAAAACCGAGTCAGGTTGGAGGGCAGCTTTCTCGGCGATCCGAAGAAGGGGAGGTGAAAACTGAAATTCTGAGGGAAGGCTAGGTGCCCGCTCTCTGCCAGAAGTGAATAATTCAAATGAGTCTGAATAGAGCTGAGGACTGGGAATCCTCACACCAGTGCGTAAACAGGCCCTTCTTCGCTCCGCCCTAAATTTAAGTTTCAGCGCTCGCCAAAGCAGATTCAGGTCCATTTTCTAAAAACCGATTGACAGTCGGTTTTTGGCATGCAAGCATGATCACCCTCTTACAGGATGAAGAAAATCATGATTCTGGGCGAACTCGAAAAGCTTGTGCTTAACTATTTCTGGACTGTTTCTGGTGCTGATGCCAAACAGGTTCACGAGTATTTTGTCGAACAGCGTGGTGGTTCGCTTAATACAATCCAAACCACTCTAGATCGCCTATTTAAAAAAGGGTTACTCAACCGTCAAAAAATTGGACACGCGTTCCACTATTCAGCCGCCAATTCTCGCAAAGCGTTTATAGGCCAGCTCATCCTCTCGGTAACCCAGGACTTTGTCAGTTCGGATGAAGACAATCTGCTGGCAGCATTTGTATCGGTATCCAGCGACCTTGACGATCAACAGCTAGGTGAGTTAGAAGCTACGATCCTTGAATACGAGTCAAAGAAATCGGATAAAGGGTCGAAGTCATGATTACCGGCTTTCTCGGCTTCGTGTTAAATGCATTCTCCATAACCGTTCTAAGTGCAGTTGCAGCCATTGCTCTGATTAGCCTCACTTTTTATTTTCGAGCAACCAGCTTGCAGAGGTTTACAGCCGAATCACGACAAATTGGATTGTGGATATTGGTGTGCTCCCCTTGGCTGATCGGCTTGATGTCCGCAGCAATAGTTCTCCTTCTTAGCACTCCGATAGTGTCTAATTTTATTGGCAATCAATTCGTTCACTGGCACCACCCAACTGAGTTTGCATTGAATAGCTGGCACGGATATTTCGTGTCTATCATGTTAGGAATGGCAACCTTAATGGCGATAAGAGCATGCTTTCACATAGTAAAGTCGAGCACTACCATTAGCACGTTATCCGCTATGTCGAGTCCTGGACCAGAGGGGATACGGATTCTAGAAACCAATACTGCTGCGGCATTTACAGCTGGCATTAAAGACCCCAGTTGCTATATGACAAGCGCATTGCTGGATAGGATTAATGCTGAAGAATTCGCAATTATTCGCCTACACGAGATGGCGCATATCAGGCGTAGCGACCCTTTGAAGAAAACCCTATTTCATTTGTTGACGACATTTTTCCCGTCCGCCATTGCCACTTCCTTCAATCAGACAATGACAACTGCTATGGAACAAATTACAGATGCAGCAGTCGTCAACAATCACCATGACAAAGCAACCATCGCGAAAACGCTCCTTAAAGTGAGGCGGCTTGTAGTACAGGATTTTACTGACCAGTTTCAAGTGCCACAGATATGTCACTACGGATTGGACAATATTGACCAGCGCATCCGCTATCTGCTCGCGGATCAGAAAGGTGAAGAAGTCCCGAAGTTGTGGGTGCTGAGTTTTATCGTCTTATTCGCCATTAGCTGCGCACTAGGCACTGACACGATTCATCATGCAATAGAAATTTCCTTACAGCATTCATAAACCTATTCACAGCATTAAGAAGACATTTCCAATGAATCTAAAGCACACATTGATTCCAAAAGGCTCTCAGTTTATCCAGTTCTCAAATACAACTGACATTGGCCTCAAAGCGCTAATTGGCTTAGCCAGCATATTGGTAGCAATACTTCCCGGAGCGGCATTTGCTCATGGCGTGGATGAAGGTACACAGCAATTCCTGGCAAGCAACGAAGGTGTGGCGATACTGCCGTTTCTTTACATTGGCGCAAAACATATGACCATTTACTCTTTCTAGTCGGTGTCATTTTTTTCCTTTACCGCCCGAAAGACGTGTTGGTATATGTCAGCTTTTTTACGTTAGGCCACAGCCTTACATTGCTGTTTGGCGTCTATCAGGACATTCAGGTAAATGCCTATTTGATAGATGCCATCATCGGCATGTCCATTGTCTACAAGGGCTTCGACAACCTCGGTGGGTTTCAGCGCCTTTTCGGATTTCAGCCAAACACGATGGCCGCCGTTCTGATCTTCGGCTTATTCCATGGGTTCGGGCTTGCCACTAAGCTGCAGGATTTTGAATTTGATCGTGAAGGTTTGTTGCAAAACCTACTTGCCTTTAATGTTGGCGTGGAGATTGGTCAATTTCTGGCTTTGGTATTCATTGTTATCGCTCTGACTTTTTGGCGTCGATACGCCAGCTATCTACAGTTTGCGGCCACGACGAACGTGGCGCTAATGTGTGCCGGCTTTCTACTTACTATGTATCAACTGACTGGCTATGTTATCTATTAATATCGCGAACTAAATGCTCGCTCCTATATGGCCTGCGAAGCATTCTGTTATCACTATGCAATATTCATCAACAATCTAAGAGAACAAGCACAATGAGCGAAATCGAGTACACCATTCAATCCACGGCCAGTCTCTTGAAGGCGCTGGCCATCGCTGT
The DNA here is from genome assembly GCA_047629055.1 of Halioglobus sp. Lineage (GTDB taxonomy): Bacteria > Pseudomonadota > Gammaproteobacteria > Granulosicoccales > Granulosicoccaceae > Granulosicoccus. The sequence goes on along the minus strand of JBLHWG010000123.1, from coordinate 10,954 downwards.
GGTTGTTGCAGCGATTCTTTTTGTCACGCTGGTTTTACCGATAGAGTTTGGGATAGACCCGACTGGGCTCGGAGATCGCCTCGGTGTGATAAATCTGATTTCCGCAGAACCGGAGCCTCAAGTCGTAGAACGGGCTGGAGGAGATCTGGTTTTTCGCTCAGACGAAACTGTCATCGCAGTGCCAGCCAATTCAGGTCTGGAATATAAATTCTTTCTAGACCAGCATAGCAGTCTGAACTACGAGTGGAGCCTCGATTCTGACAGAGCATTGTATTTTGATTTACATGGCGAACCACAAGGCGACACCACTGGGTATTTTGAAAGTTACGGCGCCGCGACGGTAAACGCCATGAAAGGAACCATAACAACACCATTTGCGGGCTCACACGGCTGGTACTGGCGAAACGAGACTGACGAAGCTGTCAATGTAACGCTAACAACCCAAGGCAATTACGAAATCATTGGACTTAAATAAATTTTAATTAGTACCCCAACCACCAAGGAGAAGACCATGAAATTAGTATCACGAATATTTGCATTATGCCTGATTATGTCTGCTGCCAGCCTTAGCTCGGCGCATGAGGGACATGAACACGCAGCCCCTCTTGATCAGACCACAGCAGTTGCGACAGCCGACACCAAAATTAAGGAACTCATTGACGAAGGCAAACTCACTTCAAAGTGGGCAAACAAAGCGCCGGCTACAGCTGAGCTAGTGCGAGTTGATGGGCTTCAGAACTGGGTAGTGTCCTATACGGACGAAGATATGAAGGAACGTCTGCAATTGATATTTACCACTACCGGTGAATACGTGTCGATGAATCAATCTAACGTTTAGTAGCTGGTGCAAATAATGCAACGTCTGATTCACTGTATCGCATTTTCTTCGCTGGTTGCGATGGCTAGCTTGGCGATAGCGCAACCCGACGGGGCTGCGCTATCGCTGGACCTGGAAACGGCCATCACCCATGCATTGGCAGGGAATCCCAGTCTCAAAGCAACTGGTTATCAACTGCGAATACAGGACGCTCGTATTGATCAAGCTGCCATCAAACCTCGGCCTAAGTTGCAAATAGATGTAGAGGACGTGCTCGGTTCTGGAGCCAATGACATGCTCCGTGGTGTCCAATCTACTGCGAGTGTTGTTTGGATATTGGAACGAGGTGTAAGGGAATCTCTAATTTCCTCAGTTCGTGCTAGATCCAGCATTATCGAATCAGACATTGCCATTCAGCGACTTGATGTGGCGGCTGAAACAGCGCGCCGCTATATAGAGTGTCTAGAATTACAATCGCGCTTAGTTATTGCAACTGAAGGAATTGAACTTGGAACTGCAGCAGTAACCGCAATCGATCAGCGCGTCAGCGTCGGCTCCGCACCTGCCGCCGACCTCGCCCGGGCGCGCGCCAATCTTCGAAAGCTAGAACTAGTCGAAGAAAACATCGAACATGAATTATTGTCTGCAAATTATCGCCTCGCCGCTCAGTGGGGCGACACTGAGCCCAAGTTCAATCGTGTGTTAGGTGATTTACTTGATATACCGCAAATAGAAGGCTTTACCAGCTTTGAATCTAGACTAGATCAGAATCCAGATTTAGAACGCTATCTCACTGTTAATCGTGTCAATGAAGCACAGCTGCGTTTCGAGCAAGCGAGTAACCGACAACCCTGGAGCATGTCTGCGGGTTTTCGTTGGCTGAATAAAGAGAGCGATCACAGCTTTGTCGCCAGCCTCTCTATTCCCTTAGGCCCTGAAGATAGCAATCGCGGTCGCGTTGCTGAGGCCCGTGCTCGAATCACACAAACCCAATTGGAGCGGGAAGCGCAACGTTTGCGCCTACATACTGATCTTTTTGTGCTCTACCAAGAACTGATGCATAGCGTACATTTAACCGCGTCCATTGAACAAGACATCCTGCCCTTGTACGAGTCTGCTTTACAACAAACACAAACCGCTTACGAAGCGGGTCGCTACAGTTATCTAGAATGGAGCACGTCCCAAATTGATCTACTAAGTGCACGCAATGATTTAGCAGAAGCGGCTTCCAGCATTCGCCACAATCTAATTGAAATCGAACGGCTTACTGGGGTCTCTGTTGAAACTCCCTATTTGTCCCAATGAGAGAACTATGAAACGACTGACTCAACTTGGCTGTCTCTACCTCCTTACGCTACTGTTAATAACTTGTAGTAATGACGAGACCATGCCGCTGGACATCGAAACTGAAATTCCCGAGGGTGACTACGAGCGTGGGCCCAATAATGGCAGAATTTTAGTGGACGGTGACTTCGCTTTAGAGCTGACAATATTCGAGACGGGTGTACCGCCGGAGTACCGTGCTTGGGCAACAATACGCGATGAACAAGTAGCGCCGAATGATGTCGATCTGCAAGTAACCCTAACCAGACTAGGGAATGTAAGAGATCGTATAAACTTTTTTGTAGAAGGCGATTACCTTCGCGGCGATCAGGTTATTTACGAACCCCACTCTTTTCTGGTCTCGGTTTCAGCTAACCATCGTGGTAGCCGGCACAATTGGGAATTCGACAGCTTTGAAGGGCGTACCACTATTTCTCCCGCGATGGTCTCCGCGTTCGGCATTGAAACATCAACTGCGGGGCCTGCCTCAATATCTCAGAATCTGGATGTCATCGGCAAGACAGTAGCTCATCCGGAACTCTCACGACAGATAAGTGCTCGGTTCAATGGCATTGTTACCGCGGTCTATGTAAGTGTTGGCGAAAGAGTCAGAGAAGGACAGCGCCTGCTTACCATTGAAAGCGATTCGAGTCTCACCCTCTATACGATCAGCTCTCCAATCGATGGTTATGTAATGGAACGCATTGCGAACCCCGGTGAACAGAGCAATAGCCGAGTATTACTCGAAATTCTCGATACTTCGCAAGTCTGGGCTGAATTATCCATACATCTGTCGCAACGAAATCAGGTGGCAGAAGGCATGCCCGTAAGAATCAGTTCGCCTATTAGCGAGGCAACTGTATCTGGCGTCATCGATAGTTTTAACCTGTCTGTACGACCCAACCAATCGATCATCGCCCGAGTATTGCTAGACAACGAGAACAACGCATTTGCGCCGGGGACCTTCATTGAAGGGGCTATAGAAACAGGCGAGATTGAAGTTCCATTGGCTGTAAAGCGTACCGGGTTGCAGCCGTTTCGGGATTTTACAGTCGTGTTTGCTCAAATTGGTAACACCTACGAAGTACGCATGTTGGACCTAGGCCGTCAGGACGGAGAGTGGATCGAGGTACTAGGCGGCCTCAATCTAGGCACTACCTACGTCACCACCAACAGCTATATTCTCAAAGCCGACGTCGAAAAATCCGGCGCCTCCCACGACCATTAAACGTAACACGATTAATAGGGAAGCCTAACCCAAGATGCTTGCAGCTATAGTAAACACATCCCTCGCCCGGCGCGGTTTAGTTATCATTCTGGTGCTCGCATTGATGGCATTGGGCGCGTGGAATTTCACTCGTCTGCCCATCGATGCGGTGCCCGACATAACCAATGTTCAGGTTGCCATCAATACAGCCGCGCCCGGTTACACCCCATTAGAAGTTGAGCAAAGAATCAGCTTTCCAATGGAGACTGCGATGGCAGGCATGCCGCGTCTCAGTAGTACTCGTTCAGTGTCGCGCTATGGGCTATCGCAGGTGACGATTATCTTTGAAGAAGGTACGGATATTTATTTTGCCCGCCAGCAGGTAAGCGAACGCATAGCTGCTGTGCGTGCGCAATTGCCACCAGACACAGATCCCTCACTTGGTCCTATTGCCACCGGACTCGGTGAGATATTCATGTTTACAGTTGATGCCGAACTAGGCGCTAGGAATGATGACGGTTCTACTATCACCCCCATGGATCTGCGCGTCGTTCACGACTGGATAATCCGGCCGCAGTTGCTTCGGGTACCTGGTGTTGTAGAAGTGAATCCCATTGGCGGCTACAAGCATGAGATTCAAGTAGAGTTCGACTCGATAAAACTGCTGTCCTATAACTTAACTCAAACCGATCTGATCCGCGCAATCGAGACGAATAACGAAAACCGAGGCGCGGGGTTTATTGAATACAATGGCGCACAGTGGTTAATCCGCATGGAAGGCCAAGCAGAAGCGCTGCAAGACCTCGGTGATATTGTTGTCGGAGAGTACGCCAGCGTTCCCATTCGCGTAAATGATGTTGCGAAGCTAACGCTTGGTGAACCAATGCGCAGTGGTGCAGCCACCCAAGACGGACACGAAGTGGTAATGAGCACTGTCTTCATGTTGATCGGAGAAAACAGTCGAGCTGTCGCGCGCGACGTGGCTGTTGCGCTTGAGGAAATACGGGCAAGCCTCCCGGCAGGCGTAACCGCGACGGCTGTCTATAATCGAACCACGCTGGTAGACAAAACTCTAGCTACAGTACAAAAAAATCTTGTGGAAGGAGCCCTACTCGTTGTTGCGGTGCTATTTCTTTTACTGGGCAATATACGAGCCGCGCTGCTTACTGCCGCCATCATTCCAATCGCGATGCTTATGACCATAACAGGCATGGTACAGACCCGAGTCTCTGCTAACTTAATGAGCCTCGGTGCGCTAGATTTCGGATTGATTGTGGATGGCACTGTAATTATCGTTGAAAATTGCCTGCGCCGCTTGAGCCAAGAATCTCAGACTAGGATGCTGCCGTTGCAAGAGCGTCTTGCGCTAGTATCCAGCGCGACTCAGGAAGTGATGCGCCCGGCACTGTTCGGTGTATTTATTATTACGGCGGTCTACATCCCAATTCTCAGCCTTACCGGTGTAGAAGGTAAAATGTTTCACCCGATGGCGATAACCGTCATTATGGCTCTGCTCAGTGGCATGCTGTTATCACTCACGTTTGTGCCAGCGTGCGTGGCATTCCTCTTCCGTAAACCTGTACGCGAACGCGCCAATCCAATCATTGCTGGTGCCCGCTACATCTACCAACCGATGTTGAGTATTTCCCTGCGGTTGCACTGGCTGGTGATTCTGCTTGCACTGGGTCTAGTGCTCTGGTGCTACAGCTTGTTTACTCGACTGGGATCAGAGTTTGTCCCTAACCTCGACGAGGGCGATATAGCCATGCACGCGTTGCGCATTCCCGGCACGTCGTTGCAACAGGCAGTCCAACTACAACTATTACTAGAGATCGAAGTGCGACGCCTGCCAGAAGTAGAGCGGGTGTTCTCCAAGATTGGTTCTGCCGAAGTCGCCACCGACCCTATGCCGCCTAGTGTCGCTGATACGTTTATCATGCTTAAACCGCGAGACCAATGGCCCGATCCGTTGAAATCCAAGCAACAAGTCGTGGCTGACTTAGAGGCCATCGTCACCCCAGTACCGGGTAACCGATATGAATTTCTGCAGCCCATTCAGATGCGCTTCAATGAACTGTTGGCAGGAGTCAGAACAGAACTGGCTGTAAAAGTATTCGGAGACGACTTTGATCAACTCATCGCTCTCGGTGCTGAACTTGAAGGTGTTATCGCCAGTGTGCCAGGCGCGGCCGATGTTGCAGTTGAGCAAGCCACCGGCTTACCTGTGATGACAATGTCTCCGCAGCTCGATGTTATTGCGCGCTTTGGTATAAGCCTGCAAGAGGTTCAGGATACCGTCGCGGTTGCCCTCGGGGGCGTGAAGGCAGGCAACTACTATGAAGGCGATAGGCGTTCAGACATCATCGTGCGGCAGGCAGCCAAACAAAGAGAGAATCCAGATACTTTTGGCAATCTACCAATAATGACTTCGGAGGGTGAAGTCGTGCCTTTAGGTGAACTGGTGAACATTCAGGTAGAAAGCGGTTACAACCAGATCTATCGAGAGAATGGTAAGCGCCGAGTAGTGGTGGCAGCGAACGTGCGAGGCCGCGACCTCGGCTCATTCGTAGAGGACGTGCAACTCGCAGTAGAGGCCAATGTAGAAATTCCTGCAGGTTACTGGGTTGAATACGGTGGCACCTATGAGCAACTGCAGTCTGCTTCTCAGCGTTTATCTATTGTAGTGCCAGTAACTCTAGCTCTGATTCTAGGCTTGCTGATAATGGCGCTAGGGTCCTTACGTGATTCGTTGATAATCTTCACCGGCGTACCGCTGGCGCTTACCGGAGGTGTTCTTGCGCTAGTATTCAGAGATATTCCTTTTTCGATCTCCGCCGGCATTGGCTTTATCGCGCTTTCCGGTATCGCCGTGTTGAACGGATTGGTAATGCTTACCTTTATCCGGCGTCTACACCAACAAGGCAACGATTTACGCTCATCTATTATTGAAGGGGCAACATCACGTCTCCGGCCAGTACTGATGACTGCACTCGTGGCTTCCTTGGGCTTCGTACCGATGGCACTGAATGCTGGCATTGGTTCAGAGGTTCAGCGCCCTTTAGCCACGGTCGTCATTGGTGGTATCGTCACATCGACACTGCTGACTCTGTTTGTACTGCCTGCCCTGTATCGCCTCGCGCATTTCCGCGAAACTTGGCAGAACTAACACCTCATCCCGATAGGAGTAGCCCATGGGCTCTTTTTATTTTCTTGCTTCCAAATACCTTATTACAGCCGCCCTAGTTGTTCTCATTTCAGAGGTCGTTAAATATACCGGCAAATTTCGAGCTTTAATCGCCGCATTGCCACTAGTCACAGTATTGGTGCTTATTTGGCTTCACGTTGAGGGGCAATCAGTCGGAAAATTTCGGAATACGCGTGGTATACGTTCTGGTATGTGGTACCAACATTGCCTATGTTTCTGCTACTACCGTTTCTACTAAGCCGGCTGAACTTCTGGGCGGCTCTTGGCACTGCAGCTGTGGTTACCGTGGTGTGTTTTGCGATATTTGCATTGCTGGTGCGGGAATTCGGGATAGATCTATTGTAGCTATTCTGTTTCCTAATTCTGGGATATGACTGTAATAGGTTCGTTTTAGGTTAAGCCAATTAAGCCGGAGTACTTCTGACTTCAGCTCTGCTCCTGTAGCTAAGAAAGAATTGGCAATAACCGGTAATACCTAATACCAGTAAAGGCAGTTACCGGTGACAGTAAATTCTGCTTCAAAAGCAAAAAATAAGGTTGGCCCACCCACCGACACCGCAATGGTATCGATGGGTGGGTATCGTCATTGGCTCGGAGGAATGATCTTCAGCTGAGGCTTGCTGTGGTCCACTCTCCCGGTGATCGGATTGGTTTGATATATCTTGTCACCCACCTGTTTCAACCCTGAGCCCGGCAACCTTCTCCCGTACGAATTGTGCGGCCTCAGTTCCCCTCGACTGTCAGCTTTCAGATAGGGCTTTGAATGATCCACTTTGCCTGTGATGGGGTTGGTCGGCTTCACGATGGTTCCCGGCGCTATGCCTACTTCGGGTTGGGTCACCTGCGCGATGGCTGTCGCTGTGTGGACCGAGAGTATGACTGTAATCAATAGTACCCTTTTAAGAAATCTCATAAGCTTTCCTGTAATTAGTAGTCGTTGAATTGAGATAAATGCTATCGAATCCCATCGTTAAGAACATTGAAGCTCGGTGTAATCCTATCGTACTCTGCCGCTATCGCACCGGCATAGAAAGTCATCAACCTAGTCCTCAACGCCTCTTTTTCTTTTGCTAGCTCGACTAATATGTCCTGGCGCATCTCCGTGCGTTCACTTGCCTCCTCATACTCAACCATTACTTTATCTACCGCGAACCAACTTCCAATTGCCGTTACTCCGCCACAAACCGCGACTAAAGGCCCGCAGACTGAGCCTACTAAAAACCCCGATCCTAAGCTGGCTATTACCTTAGAGCCGAGTTTTGTTGCAGTTTTTGCGGCCACTTTTGCTGCAGCTTTCTTGGCCACCACTGCGCTAACAATACCCGTTGTGGCTAAAGCAAATTGAGGTTGCCCGACTCCAATTGGTTTAAGTAGGGATATACCGGTTTCCGATTTTAGCTCTGAAGATGAAGTAAAATTAATCGGACATTCCGACCTTTGTTGTAGGCTGCTAAGCTGAACTTCTGTTGAGTCAAAAGAGTTCTTTAATTCAGCATCGATATCAGACGTGATGCCTTGGTTTACTAGTGTTAGTCGATTACCTACGCCGCGTGTTACAAACTCCTCGATTTTTTGTTGATGGTTGGGTAGGCTGCTAAAGAGTCTTGCTCCTAGCGCTTGATACTGACCTGTTACTGAGAAGTGCCAATCCAAATAACTATCTATGCCTGATTCTAGGTTGCTAAATGCTAAGTCGAGTCCACTATTGATGCTCGTAGACACACCGGACTCAAGTAAGGCTTCTTCGGCTTCTAAGCTTCGCGTTCGTTTCTCTGCTGCTTGCTGGTACTCAGCTATAATTGAAGTGCAATCTACCCCACTTGATACATTCGGTAAGTTTCTCGGCATTGTTGATATGTTAGAAATATAGATGCTAAGAACGAACAACGCTAATAGGGTTAATGTAAAGGATTTATCAAAAATGGTCCTTCCTAATATTAGCCAACCTTGGCGCTCTTTCTCTGTAACTACAGTAAGAACCCCAAGCATCAGATAAACTATGAGACCTGCAGCCACACTGGACTTTACGGATAGATATAGCCAAGACAGTGCTTTTGCCCAAGTTTGCTCTATGCGTGGGATGTATTGCTGCGCTAGAGTTGATACCGCTCCATCAATGCTTAATAGCAAGCCTCGAGAGAAACCGAAGACAGAAGATTCGAACGAATTGAAAGATCCATTAAAACGGTCTTTAGCCAATTGTATTACGTCTTGTTCTACAAGGTTCTCTTGATCTGCATTTATGTAAAGTAAGGATGAGGCGACAACAACCCAAATAAATATTGGAATCTTAATGGTTTCTCGGTGAAATATCGGAAGAAATCTTGCTACTGATTCTCGTTCTGCAAAATCTTGCGTAGATGCCTCTAGTAGGATTAAAAGCAAAGCCGAAGAAATAACAACCAGCCATTCATGGCTAGTAAGAAGGCTGGCGGTAAGAATTACGAAGTAGGAAATTACAACCGAAGTAATGCAGTTTGAAATTCTCAGGAATCCCCCGTTCCAAAGCCACCTTTTGGCTTTCCCGCTTTCAGTGCAGCCTGTCGCTATAATTGCCCTCCTGGCAAAAAGTCTATAGTTGATGCGATAGTGATAGATCGGAATTGCGAGAATACAGCTTATCCAAAAAACACTATAACCTTCGAGTTGGTCATAGGGCAGCTTGTATAGCAATGCTAAAAGCACAGTAAGCCATATTAATCTTTCACGTGAATTCAATCTCATAAATTATCTGTCCTGTGTCGCTCGCCTAGTCTCAATATAGTTGTATTCTTTCGCAGGAGGCCGAGTTGAAGAGTGCTTTTACTTCCCTATTTATTCTCATGTTAATCATTGCTTGGAGAGTTGTTTTCAGGGTAGTAGCGAGCGTCTAAATCCCATCCTACGATAATGATGGTAGATATCAATCAATATCCTTCCAAGCAATCCACTCAGGCGAGAAGAAGCCGCCGCCGTCGTTACTGGTGACGCATATGCAAACGGCTTTTGATGGATTCGCACCCACTGAATATTTCAATTCGCTTTTCTGAGAAAGAGTCTTGCAACTTCCGGTTCTGATGGAAGTCATCTTGGTGCTTTCAGTTGTAGTTTTCTTGGTCATGGTTGTTGTTCCTTTTGATTGATTATTTAGGCGATGTCTTTCAGTAGTCTTTGCCAGCGTCTTGATCCGGCTGCTTTGTGACCGGCCAAGATTTCAATGGCCAGCGTGTCCACTTCGGGCTCTTCGCTGATGAGCTCAGCTGTGTGGAATCGTTTGAGGATTTCTTTCCAGGGTAGTGGCTCGGGGACGTCGGTCACGAGGAAGGCTTCTTTGTACTCAGCCAATGATCGCCACGAGAGCAATGATGGTGAGCCGTCTTCGAGCCGCAGAAGGCAGCCGAGGAAATGGTCCTCGGAGATTGTGAACATGAGAGTTGAATGAGAGAAATCGAGACTTGAGCGACGGCAAACGGAGATCGACTTCAGGGGCAGGTTGATGGTGAGGTGACCGAAGGTTGATGCAGATGGGTCATCCGGAATGGTTGAGCATAAGAGGGTTAGTAGTGATTGGAGGTTGGTCATGCGGGGTACCTATGTGAATAGTGAATTTGTATTCATATAAGATGGCAATTTTTCCGCAAACCGCTTTGGGTGACCTACGGTGGAAGTGGGGTGTTAAAGGGTTTCGTTAGTTTCAAATCGATGCATCAGGCGCAACGTTTAATGGGTGTCCATGAGGGGGTTTACAACTTGCTGAATTTGGGGCGTCACTTAGTATCAGCTGACAACTATCGCTTTTTCCGGCTGCGTGCCTATGCGTCTTGGGAAAGTGCGGTGGCAATATAGAGCGCTAATTCAACTGTTTTTTCGGCTAAGCACGTTAACTTGTCAATATCTGCGCGAGGGCAAAACTGGTTGCGCTGAAGCATAAGAAGGAAAAATCAAAGGGGTCGGAGTGGTTTGATCCGAATCCCTTAAAGGTTGTGATTGTAATTCTTCGGCTCCCTACCACCAGTTTTCGATCAAACTACTCCGACCCCTTTGATTGGGGTGAGAGAGCGAGACATACGTAAGTTCAAATCGATGGAGCAGGCACAGCTTTTTTTGAATGCTCATGCTGCGGTCCACAATTTGTTCAATTTGGGACGTCATTTAGTATCGGCTAAGAACTATCGGTATTTCCGCCTGCGTGCTTTTTCGACTTGGGAAAAGGCAGTGGCAATATAGTGCGGGCTTGACGGGAATTTTCGTGGATTTGGAGAGTTGTCTTGTCAATATCGATGTTATGATTGGATTTCTTTATTTAGGATTAATTGAGTATGAATCTACGTCGCAAATTACTTCAACTTTTAGCTGCTAGTCCGCTGCTAGCCCAGTCTACTGCTTTCGCGCAGAACAGTGAGGAGATATAAAAACTGACCAG
>JBLHWG010000122.1:0-13860 GCA_047629055.1 Halioglobus sp. | reverse complement strand
TAGATACTAGTTTTTCTTGGGGAATACAAAGACTGATCACTGAAATACGACACGTCGTTGGATCAGATGCAGAGAAAGTACTAGCGATTAAAAAGTTCGCCACTGAGACTATTAGTGCAACTATCTACCCACGCGAGCACTGACATGGCTGCCAGCATGATGGCTAAGGCACAAAGAGAATAGACATATTCGAAATATACTGATCGAAAATAACTCTCACAATTCATCAGCCTAGCCAAGGCTATGTTCGTACACTGACTATAGCGAGCTGTGGCAGCTTAGTAGGTTGCATCAAAACAGAAATAATGTTGATATGGACCCAATAAGGATTGCCAATTTTCCACAGCTACAAGGTGTAGATACATGAAACCAGTAAAGGTAGGTGAGCGTATCGTAGCTAACGTCTATTCTGACGTATTTAAACCGTTACTGAATTCCAAGGGGGTGGATATTGGTCAATCGGTGCTTCAATTAAATGACGAATTGAAACAAGGAGTAGGGTTTCATGCCTATAAAATGCGGCCTGGAATGACCACGCAGACACACGTTCACACCTCTCACGAAGAATTTTTTGTATTGGAAGGTGATATCACAGACAACGATGGCACTGAGTATGTGGCTGGAGACTTAGTCTTATTAAAAGCCGGCACCGAGCATAACTCGTCGACTAAAAACGGCTGCACATTGCTGGTGTACATTCCCACGCCAGAAAGACCCAGTGACTGAGGCAATTTGATTATTTGCAAGACTACATACTCTCCCGTTGTAATTCGTAGCCCAGATATCTCAGCCGCGTCGTGAGATATGTCAGACTGTTCTGTAGTGGCTGATTACCAACGCTTCTAGCCATTACCAATTTGGGAATCAACCTCTTTCACTTGCTTGTAGGTCCCAGCTCGCAATTTATAGCTATCTTCAATTATGGACGCGACAGCTGCGAAGCAGACCAGAACGCCCGATATGGGTACGATAGAAATGGCGTATTTTTTGGGCATATAATTAGGCTTGTAAACGAACTGTCCGTTTTCCCAAACGATGTACCACATTTCCCAGTATTTTCCGCCCATCGTCTCGACTGCTTCGATGCCGTAAATGATCATAATAGTGCCGAGACCGAAAATGACCAACGTCCAAAATTGCTGCACTATAAAGATTGCTTTTATTGGTAACCGTGAGTAAATCAAGTCCAGCGCTATGTGGTCCTTGTCTCTAACGGTCAGAGCCAGCGCCAAAAAAACCAACCAAATATTGCTTAGCACGGTTAACAGATCCCCCCAGACAGGTGGGTTCTCAAACACATAACGCATCACTACGTTGTAGACAGCAAACACAACCATCAGTAGTAAAAATATGGCGCAAAATGCGGTCAACATTTTTTTAACCAGTTTGTCGAACCAGATAATAAATTTAATCATGGGGAAAATATCCATAACTGACAGACCTATCAGTAGTTTTTCCCGTCAGGAGATGCGCATCCATTACACAAACCCCAAAAGCTGAGGTAGGAACATGGTGAACTGAGGCACAACGATTAGTACAAACAACAGTAGGAAGAGTGCAACCAGATACGGCAACATGGCAACCGCTACTTTTTCCAACCGTACATTCGCGATAGCTCCCGCGGTGAAAAACGCAACCCCAACGGGTGGTGTGACCGATCCGATCAGAAATCCTACAACGACCACCAGTGCTGCCTGTACATCAGGGTAACCCGCCTTTACCATCACATCCACAAGCACTGGGCCAACAATAATAATGTTGGCAGCTGAATCCATAACCATACCAAGCAAACAGATAAAGAGCACTAGAGCCAAAATAAATAGTAACGGATTATGGCTATAGCTCAGTAACCATTGCTCCAGATCGCTGATAGCACCAAGGGAGGTTAAGAGCCAACTGAAAGGGCCTGAAGCGGCGATGATAATAAATACCATTGCTGAGTTGCGAAGAGCGCGTATAAAAGCGCCTTTGCAATTCTCCCAGGTGATGGTTTTATAGATAAAGAGACCAACGAATAATGCGATGGTTGCCGTCAATGCGCCAGCCTCCACCACACCTGCAATTCCAAAGACAATCAATCCCCGATTCAGTTTGAATCGCTTGGGTTAGTGCCGGTAGACAATCCGTTAAATTGGACTAGCTATCCTTACCCATTTATATACAACCAAATTGATCCGAATCTATTTCCGGTGGATGCTTGGCGGGAATGTACGCGGTTGGCGCTCAGCACCACGCAGATGCCAGCATGGCGAGACGATTCTGTCGAAAGCGATAGCCCGCAACTCACGCAACAGCTTAGGCAGCGACTATTGAGTTCACGCGGCATCTACGCAGATGAGGATGAAATTCTAATCACACTGGGTGCACAAAATGCCCTCTTTATTATTGGTGCTATGTTTGCTCATAAGAACAAACCCATTGCCATAGAAGACCCCGGTTTTCCTGGCGCTCGAAACGCTTTTAGCCTTACAGGTAACACCATTATTGGTGTGCCCGTCGATGAAGATGGACTGGTAATTGATGCTATACCAACAGGTTGCCAATTGGTGTTTACCACTCCTAGCCATCAGTTTCCAACGATGGTCACGATGTCCCAAGAGCGACGCAAACAGCTTCTTCAATCGGCCGAGACTAACGACTACCTGATCATTGAGGACGACTACGAGGCTGAGATGAATTACTTCGATTCCCGGTCACGATCTCTACGTTCCCAAGATAAAAACAATCGAGTCGTTTACATCGGTAGCTTGTCAAAAACAGTTTCCCCTGGTATTCGCCTTGGGTTCATGGTTGCACACAGAGACGTTATCAAGCAGGCGCGAATTGTCAGAGGGGTGATTATGAGGCATCCACCGACCATCGTTCAAGAAGTCGTTGCGTTGTTTTTTCGCCTTGGCTATTACGACTCACATATTCGCAATATTGAGCGTCGCTACAAAAAACGCTGGCTAGTCATGAACGACTCAATAACGGAGCATCTTGGCATGCTTCTTCGTACAAACACGCGCGGTGGCACATCGTTCTGGCTGACAGGTCCTCCAGGCTTTAATGCCACGAAATTGAGTATCTGCCTGCGTGCCAAAGGCGTGCTTGTCGATATAGGGGAAATATTTTGTTTGAATGGAGACACCCGTAGCTTCCGACTTGGTTTTGCGTTTGTACCACTGAAAAAAATCGATGAGGGAATTCGGCTGATAGCTGAAGAAGTCAATAATCAACTGAGAGTTTAAACAGAACAAAAGAACATTCGCTAACACTGTCCTTTCAAAAATTGTCATCTGTCTCTTACGAGCTTGCCTGATTCGAGTTACATTTTATTACAATAGACGAAAAAATCTTTGATCCATGAGTGATTACGAACCCTTTACAGTAGCAATACCCGATGACACGCTCAAGTCTATTAAGGCACGTGTGCGCGACTTTCCGTGGCACGAAATGCCAGATGACGGTGGATGGGAGTACGGCACAAATCTGGATTATATGAAGGAATTCTGTGAGTACTGGGTGACAGAGTTTGATTGGCGAAAACAAGAAGCACATATAAACCGGTTCTCCCATTTCAAGGCGAAGGTGGATGGAATTGATATTCATTTCATTCATGAAAAAGGCAGTGGGCTCAGTCCCAAACCACTCGTCATTAGTCATGGCTGGCCAGGCACGATAGTCGAATTTCTAGATTTCATCGATTTACTGGCGCATCCGGAAAAACATGGTGGAAGAGTGGAAGATGCCTTTGATGTGATTGCACCATCATTACCTGGATTCGGTTTTTCTGGCAGTCCGCCGCGACCCTACGGTCCAAGAAAAATGGCGGATATTTTTAATACCCTAATGACTGATGTCCTGGGATATGAAACTTACATCGCGCACGGTGGTGATTGGGGAGGCGCCATCTCAAGTTGGCTTGGATATGACCATTCACCTGCATGTGCCGCTATCCACATCAACATCCTAACCATGAGGCACAAGGATGACCCCGTTGGCGTTGAAGAACTTGCCTGGGCAACCCAATTTGAAAAAGATCAGCTCATGCAAAACGGGTACCGAACTCAGCAGGCCACCAAGCCGCAAACTTTGAGCTATGCAATGATGGACAGTCCGGTTGGCGTGGCCGCATGGATACTGGAAAAGATGAACGGGTGGTCTGATACGCAAGGCGATGATGTAGAGAGCGTCTACTCCAAGGATCAGCTGCTAACAAATATCATGGTTTACATCGTGACTCGGACATTCAATACGGCTTCTTGGATTTATTACGGGCGTCGGGAGGAGGGTGGGCGAGTGTTGTCACCAGAAGGAAAAAGAGTTGAAGTGCCGACTGGTTGTGCGCTGTTTCCTGCCGAACTATTAGCGTGGCCACCACGTAGTTATGCGGAACGGATTTATAACATCACACAATGGACGACCATGCCTCGTGGCGGGCACTTTGCTGCTATGGAAGAACCTGACCTATTAGTGGAAGATATTCGAATTTTTGTGCGCAGTTTAGATTGGTCAGAAGGATGAAGCATTATTCAGCACTTGATCCAATACCAATAGCTCTTCTTCATCCAAATTACGCCACTCGCCCAATGGTAGTTCATTCAAGTTTATATGCATGATTCGGACACGTTCTAGCTTCTCTGCGACATAGTTGTAGTGTTTACACATACGACGAATCTGTCGGTTAAGCCCTTGAACTAAGGTAATTCTAAATACATATTGAGACTCCTTGACAGCATTGCAATTTTTCGTGACAACACCGAGCATGGGTACACCGTTGCTAATTCCGGCAATAAAATCAGCGGTTACTTCTTTGTTCACGGTGACCACGTATTCCTTTTCATGCTGGTTGCCAGCCCGCAGAATTTTGTCTACTAAATCGCATCTGTTGGTTAGAAATATCAAACCTTGAGAATCTTTGTCTAGCCTGCCTACCGGATAGATTCTGGAACTGTGGGCAACAAAATTAACGACATTTCGCTTTTCAGTTGTTGCAGCGGTACACACAAGTCCAACAGGTTTATTCAACGCTATGAAAATGACTTTGTCAGTGGCTAAGGGTTCAATAGCCAAGCCATCCACAGTGACCTTTTCCCCTGGAGATACTTTGTCACCCAGCACTGCCAGTTTTCCATCAATAAAAACAACACCCCGCTTAACGTAGATATCTGCAGCTTTTCTAGAGCAGATACCACTTTCACAGATGTATTTATTGATACGTATTGGTGAGTCAGAAGTAATTTTATTCTCGGTAGGTTATGAAGAAATAAATACTACACCCTATAGATATTTGCTAAAAGCCGCTTCTTTAATCTTACATAGCGCAAGGTACTCAGCACTTTTAAATACAGAATCCACCGATGCCTGATAATGCATCAACCCGATTCACAGTGGTTTAAAGTACCTATGTCATGTGATCAGTTATGATGGTATTCCGCAACGTCGCAATGACATTATACTTTCACCAATCCTTGAAGCTTTGCAGCTTATGGCTGGCCAAAACTGACTGTAAAAAACCGGGCGAATACAGAAAATAGCTTATGAAAATTCTCTTTCACGATGTCGACGGCTGCCTTAATGCCCCTGATGGTGCTGAAATTCCACGCGCCGATCAGCATTTCTCACCGCAACAATTTCAGCTCTTGCACGAACTGGGTCAAGCGCTGGATGCAAGCACGGTTGATCTCATGGTCATCAATACCGGACGCTCTTTGCAAGACACAATGATGTTGGCTGATGCCATAAAGAGTAGCAAGTTGCAGTACCTTATTGCAGAACACGGCGCAGTGATTTTCGACATTAAAAATGATCAACCACTGAAATGGAACTCCGCTAGGCACACAACAAATAGTGAGGATCCTCTCGAGCAGGTATTGGCCTTTATACAATGGTACAAACAAACTGGGTTCTCAGTACTAGCCGACAAACTCGGCACTAGTCTTGTCATGAACGAAAAAGTTGCAAATCTAACTTTGGAAATCCCACCCTCAGCAGATTGTCATCACGTTTTTGAACAGCTGCAGCTACTGGTCCGTGATGACTCTCCATTCAACCCTGAAGAATTTGTATTTCACAATAGCGTAGCGGATGGTTTTATTGATGTCATGTCTAAAATTCACAAGGGAGATGGCATTGATATCATTTGTAATCATCTCGGGAATCCGGAGGCAACGACTATTGCAGTGGGCAATGGTTTGAACGACTTGCCAATGTTTGAAAATTCACATATTTGCCTTTGCCCAGCAAATTCGGAACAGGAGGTAAAAGAATATTGTCAAAAGGCGACAGGAATAATATCAGAATACAGCTACGTTGAAGCAACACTAAATTGGCTCTCAGACAACCAATAGTGCTTCTACATAATGGTTAGTCTTATGCTGATCGTGTTCATTCATATCAATGAACAAAACCAATTCCTGATCTCCTTGAATCTGGTAAATCACCCTGTATAGAAATCCAAGTCGTGATGAGCGATGTCCTTTAAGTTTCCACTTAAGCTTTGCTATTTTTTTTCAATTGAGCCCGACTCCACTCTCTACCCGGAACGGCATTGAGCAGTTCTTGGGTGTAGGGGTGCTCAGCATGGTCAAATAATTTTGCGGTGGGTCCTTGCTCAACAACCTTGCCAAGCTTCATCACGGCGATTCTGTCGCAGACTTGAGCCGCTACACGAAGATCGTGAGTGATGAAAACCATTGAAAGTTGTAAACGCTCTCGAATTTCTGCCAGTAAATCGAGTACCTGTGCCTGGATGGAGACATCCAATGCCGAAACAGGTTCATCGGCCACGAGAACTTCCGGAGATAAAGCCAGTGCACGGGCCAGTCCGATACGTTGTCGCTGACCGCCACTGAACTCATGTGGGTAACGCTCATAAGCGCGATCATCCATGCCTACGAGTTTAAGCATCTCTCTCGCTCTAGCTTCTGCATCTTTTTTTGTTTCGCCCAGAATGACAGGACCTTCAGTGATAATTCTACCCACGGTAGCCCGAGGGTTCAACGATGCATAAGGGTCCTGAAAAACCATTTGAACGCGTGAGCGAAGTGGGCGCATGCCAGCTCTATCTAGCTTGCATAGGTCTTGTCCGCGGTAAACGATTTCGCCAGAGTCTGTATCGAGCAGTCGTACTATGCAGCGTGCTAAAGTTGATTTCCCAGACCCAGATTCTCCTACGATACCCAGTGTTTCACCTTCATTGAGTGAGACAGTAACGTTGTCGCAGGCGTGGACTTCTTTCTCCGGCGCTCCCATACCAAACCAACCGCCACCCGATCGATAGGTTTTGACGATGCTTTTGACTTCCAGGATGGGGTTGTCTTCCACCGGTTTCACAGAACGCGGTATGAGGCTAGGTACAGCACGGGTCAAAGCCTGTGTGTAGGGATGAGTAGGGTGGTTCAGTACGCTATCAGCTGAGCCTATTTCAACAATCTTACCGTGCTGCATGACCGCCACTCTATCGGCTATGTCAGCGACAACACCAAAATCGTGTGTGATAAAGAGAACACCGGTATTATGCTTGGCTTGCAGTTCTTTTATAAGAACGAGAATCTGCGCTTGCGTTGTAACATCCAGAGCTGTGGTCGGCTCATCGGCGATGAGTATTTTGGGCTCCAACGCAAGTGCCATTGCTATCATAGCTCTTTGGCGTTGACCACCCGATAGCTCGTGAGGGTAGGCTTTGAGTATTCTTGGAGGGTCAGGAAGCTGTACATCCTCCAAAAGGCTTAGCGCTAACTGTTGGCGTTCTCGTTTTGATTTTTTAACATGAAAACGAATAACTTCATCTATTTGATTGCCAATGCGCATGACCGGGTTGAGAGCTGTCATGGGTTCCTGAAATATCATGGATATTTCACCACCGCGAACTTGGCGCAATCGATTGGGTGATGCCTTTGTGAGGTCTTCGCCCTGAAATAGAATTTGGCCTTTTTCGTAATGTACGTGCGGCTCAGGCAACAGTCCCATAATGGCACGGGCAGTTAACGATTTCCCTGAGCCGGATTCACCCACCACACACAATATCTCCTGTGGTGCAAGCGTGTAACTGACGTTCTCTACAGCGTACGTACGTTCACTACCTTTAGGCAGCTGCACATGCAGCTGATCAATGGTTAGTAACGGCTCTGCAGCACTGGGCGTTTGTTTACTCATGTGCGTTCGCGCAGTCGGGGGTTCATCGCATCATTGAGGCCTTCACCCACCAAGTTGATCGCAAGTACAGTCAGCATGATTGCAAGGCCAGGGAACGTGCAAACCCACCATGCAGATCGTAAGACGCTTCGTCCAGCGCCAATTTGGAAGCCCCAACTAATGATGTTGGGATCGCCTAAGCCTAAAAATGCCAAGCCACTTTCGATAAGAATAGCCGTCGCCACCATTAGCGAACCGGTAACAATGATAGGTGACAGGCAGTTAGGTAGAATTTCGCGGATCATTATTCGCCAGTCGTTCATGCCTATGATATGGCAGGCTTGTACGAATTCCCGATTGCGCATTGCCATGAATTCGCCACGCACCAGTCGGGCAACGGCGGGCCAACTCACCACCGAAATGGCAAGGATCACACTTTGAATGGAAGGCTTCATGATAGCCACAATCAAAATTGCGAATATAAATGATGGAATCGTTTGAAACATTTCGGTAAATCGCATCAGAACATCGTCTATCCAGCCGCCAAAATAGCCCGCCATGGCGCCGAGTACAACACCGAACGAAACCGCAACGGTGGTAGCCAATAAACCGATTAGCAAAGAGACCCGAGCACCATGCGCCATACCAGCAGCGACATCCCGCCCCAACGTATCACTGCCAAACAAGAAGCCATTCTCACCTGGCGCAGACATGGATTTGCCGACCAGCTTGAAAGGGTCTTCGGGGAATAGCAGACTGGCGCCAGCTGCAATCAAAATGACGATACCCAACAGAATTAACCCGGCAACCGCAGATCGGTTCCGACAGAATCGTGCCCAAAAAGACATGTCAGGAAACCTCGATTCTTGGATCGAGAAATGAGTAAATTAAGTCCACGATTAAATTGATTGCTACCACGAGTAAGGCTGATATGAGAAAAATGCCCAATAGAAGATTTAGGTCACGTGCGAATAAGGCTTCGAAAGCAAGCATCCCGAGACCAGGCCATGCAAATACTGACTCTACAATGACCGAGCCGCCGATAAGGGAGCCTACCTGCACACCTGCCATTGTTACTACGGGCAACAATGCATTTCGTAAAATGTGAACAAACAGGATGCGCCTCTCTGTAAGTCCTTTGGCTCTGGCGGTTGTCACATAGTCCATGCTTGCCTGTTCGAGCATAGAGGCGCGCATTAGGCGTGTGTAAAGAGCCAGATAGAACAAAGATAGTGTCAGCGTGGGCATAACAAGATGGTGGGCAATATCTTTAACTCGATCCCACCCCTCATAAAACTGGGCCACATTTTCCATGCCGCTAGTTGGAAACCATCGTAGTTTTAGTGAGAACACCACAATCATCATGAGCCCCACCCAGAACAACGGTGTGGCGTAACAAAGCAGCGCAAAGAAGCTGATGACGTTGTCGCGCCAAGTATTTAAGCTGGACGCTGCAAACAAACCAAGCACGATTCCAAACCCTACTGCAAGCATTATGGTGCTCACCATTAACAGCAAGGTGGGTACTAGCCTATCCAGCACAAGCTTTGCCACCGGCATGTCGTGCCGGAATGAGTATCCGAGATCGAAACTTAGAACATTTTTCATGTAGATAGCCAGCTGCACTGGCACTGGTTTGTCTAATCCGAACTTTTCGCGAAGCTGTGCCATGTACTCGGGAGTAGCCGATCCCGCTTCTCCCGCCAGAACGTCTGCTGCATCGCCTTCTGCAAGCTGTAACAGGAAGAAGTTGACCACAACTATGGCAACAACTACTGGTATAGCCTGCAAAAGGCGCTTCAGGACGTAACGGGTACGCTGAGTCGCTTGACTCATAATATACGTATCTTAAGTCTTATATAGCAATGTTTAGTCTACGAGATACGCTCTGTCGAATGAGCCATAAGCACCCATTGCTGAAATGGTGTGGTCTTTTAGCTTCGAGCTATATACCGTCAAGAACTCCATTTCAAAAATGTTGATTACTGGCATGTCTTCGCCAAGTATGGTTGATATCTCAGCATAGATTTCAGTTCGCTTAGCTGCATCAATTTCAACAGCTCCTGCTGCTAACAATTCGTCAACCCGCGCGTTTGAGTACTTAGTGGAATTAACAAACGGTGTGCCTTGGCGAATTTGGTCAGTACCGTAGTGGCGCTGTACACCGATTACAGGATCAGGTAACTGGTAGAAATAGTTAAGATTAAGCTCGAAGTCGTAGTCTGCATAAACACGCTTAAGCCATGTCGGTACGTCTTCGTAACGAAGTTCTAGCTTTACACCAATCTCGGCAAGCGCCTGCTTCAGGTATTCACCGGCTCGACGCCAATCTTCACCATAAGGAATAAGGTCGAGAACAGCGCTGGCTCGTACACCATCTGCATCAGCTTTAATACCCGCTGCATCAAGCATGGCGTTAGCCTTAGCAACATCAGGAGACGCAGGGTAATTCACAGTTGCTGTGTGTAAGCCAAGTGGCTTGAAGTTTGACGTCATGGCGCCAGTAGCAGGTTTGCCGTAGCCAAACCAGATGTTGTCGATCATGAACTGACGATCGATAACCATGGAAATTGCCTGACGCATGGCTTTGTTGTCGAAAGGAGCTTTGGTTACAGCAACTTCTAACAATGCCATTGGGTTGATCATTGCATAGCCGTCGGTGGTTACACCGATTTCATCAGAGTCACGCAGTCGCACAACGTCAATGTTTGGAATAGCACCAAAAGCACCATAGTGAACTTCACCGCTTTCCATGGCTGCTGTTCGAGTAGAGGCGTCAGGGATGATGCGGGCAACAATCCGATCAAGTAATGGGTAGCCTTCTCTCCAGTAGTCTGGATTTTTGTCTAGGCGAATGTACTGACCTTTCTTCCACTCAACAAACTTGAAAGGGCCGGTGCCAACAGGATTATTTGCCAGGCTTGACGCGCGAATGTCTGTTCCTTCGAGCAAGTGCTTTGGCACTATCGGTGATTCGTATGCCGAAAATGCTCGCATCATGTAGGGAGCAGGGCGATCAAGATTGAATACAGCGGTTAGAGCATCCGGTGTATCGATTGAGCTGACTTCACGAAAAGAGTTTGGGCCACGAGGATGGAATTTTTTAAGGACTTCCATAATCGTAAATTGCACATCAGCAGATGTGAACGGCTTGCCATCGTGCCAGGTGACGCCTTCACGCAGCTTGAAGGTGACTGTTTTGCCGTCTTCGCTGGTGTCGTAGGAAACAGCTAGCTCACCTACAGGGTTAAGGTCTAGATCGTAGTCGAGTAGCCCGTTGTAAATCTTGGGGGCAACCAGACCAATAGGACCTGATGTAGACAGGTAAGGTGCTAGCGATGGTGGTTCAGGCTGAGCAATCATCACCATGGTGCCGCCGGATGTTTGTCCAAACGCTTGGGCGGAAAGTGCAATACCGACAGCCAGCAAAGAGCTCGATATTAATTTCCGGAAATTGGGACTGCTTGTCATTGATAACTCCTGAGAGACTAAAGGTTGGGGACTTGATAACCTGTCGTGCAAAGAACAAAATGCACGCTAGATACATCTGCTTCCTGTCCAACATTGACACAGGAACGTCGTCATTACAAGTGCATTATTGCGAAGTCAAATCATCAGGAATCGTCCATGAATTCAAGTATGTATAAGCGTATACCCCTAATTGGTTATACGGATTGCTTATCAGTGCGGCCGGGAGAATCGATTGAATTCAAGCTGTCCTATCAAGACTCAATTTCATCTGTTGATGAACAGAAAAGGCCTGAAAGTGCTGTAAATAAAGAGAATTACGTTGATTCCTGGTTAAGCCAGAGTATTTGTGCGGATCCCAACCCAAAGGGCCCAGGTATCCAAGAGCGTCCCGCCGATGATTGGTACAAACGAACAAAGGTGGCAGTAATTCAGCAGGAAATAAGAATAGGTTCTCATGGCATCACAGAGCCCACAAATGCGCTGTGTAATGCATCGCAAGTGATTATTGCTGCACGCATTTTTCCAACACTAAAAAGCGAGTCAATTCAGAGCGTAATTTCCTATGGAGCACTTTCGCTGTGCATTGACTCAGAAGGTGCCCTGGCTTGCCATATTGGGGCAAGGCGGGTTCAGTGTAAGCAGCCCTTGCGTCTGCGGCAGTGGGTCAGCGTCAGTCTCAACTTGAAACGCGTTGGTAGTGATATTACGGTTGATGTTAATTGGCAGGAGATTCAAAGTGGATCCGGCACAAGCCTGGCTGGTCAGCAAAATGCCCATATTGCGGCGCTGGAAATTGACCCGATTTTGGCAGAATTACAGCCGATAATCATAGCTGGGACGCAAAAAGACGCAGCTGTCACTCATTGCTTTAATGGGAAGATAGAAGCGCCAAGTGTCACTATTTCAGAAGTGGACTCCTCTTCGAATCGAACCCTCGAATGGGATTTTTCTGTAAATATGTCAAGCCGAAGTGTCCCGGATATGCACGGGGAGCTATTGCCTCTCAAGCTAGTTAATTATCCGACAAGAGCTGTGACTAATAGTGCTTGGAAAGGACAGGAAATGTGCTGGCGCCATGCACCTGAATTGTACAGTGCCATTCACTTCCACGAAGATGATGTTGTGGACTTTGAATGGGACACGACATTTGCATGGTCGGTACCTGAAAATATGCCGTCTGGTGTCTACGTCATGCGAATTAGTGATGGGGTTCATCAGGACGCTATGCCGTTTTACGTTTGTGCTCCAAAACATAAGCCGGCGCATAAGTTGTGTGTTTTGATTCCGACATTCACGTATGCAATTTATGGGAATCATGCTCGGCCAGATTGGGAGCCCGCCTGGCAAGAGCGAGGCTCGGATTACGGTGCGTATCCCTACAACCCCGCTGAATATCCGGGGTATGGACAGTCAACTTACAACTATCACAGCGACGGTAGTGGGATTTGCCATGCATCTCATAGACGGCCACTGCTAAATCTGCGGCCGGGATACATTACTTTTGGCAATGCAGACTGCTCTGGGTTGAGACATTTCCAAGCCGACAGTCACCTACTGGCTTGGTTGGATGCAAAGAATATTGGCTTCGACGTTATAACTGATCGTGAACTTCACGAAGAAGGCCTGGATGCTTTATCGGGTTATGAGCATGTGATGACAACGTCACATCCCGAATACCATACCGCTGAGACGCTGGATGCGCTTACGCAGTACCGAGATACGGGCGGGCATTTGTCGTATTTGGGAGGCAACGGATTTTACTGGAGAATTGCATTGCATCCAGAGCAGACAGACACGCTCGAGATTCGTCGTGCAGAGGATGGTATCCGTGCATGGGCGGCGGAACCCGGTGAATATTATCAAGCCTTCGATGGACAGTACGGCGGCTTATGGCGCCGTAACGGTCGTCCGCCGCAGGCATTGTGCGGGTTAGGGTTCTCGGCTCAGGGGCAGTTTAATGGTTCGTATTATCGAAAAAAACCTGTTGGCAAAGAGCTCCAATGGATTTTCGATGGCATAGACGACGACATCATCGGAAATTTCGGATTGAGCGGAGGAGGCGCGGCTGGATTTGAATTAGACCGTGCGGACGTTCTGCTTGGCACACCAGAAAATGCCACTGTGCTGGCGACATCAGAAAATCATGGACAGGATTTTATCTTGGTGCCTGAAGAAATGCTGACGCATTTAACAACACTTCCGGGAGTTGCTTCAAAAGAATTATTACGCGCAGATATCATTTGGTTCGACGTTGCAGGAGGTGGTAGTGTG
>JBLHWG010000121.1:0-13873 GCA_047629055.1 Halioglobus sp. | reverse complement strand
AGCAGTATCCGACTGGGTTCTCTTAGTAGCTTTTGCTGCTGTCATCCTAACCATGCCTGTTTGGTTGGCGCCGTTTGGAGCGGACTATCCAGACTTGATGCAGAAATTTGCGATATTCGGGCTTTTCGCCATTGGTTTTAATATTCTCTTTGGTTTAACAGGATACCTCTCGTTTGGACATGCAGCGTTTCTGGGTATCGGCTCTTATGCTGCTGTCTGGTCAATGAAACTATTGACTATGAATGTGCTGCCTGCCGTGTTTTTTAGCATGGTGGTTGCGGGCTTTTTTGCTTTCCTAATCGGCTTTATCAGTCTTCGTCGCTCAGGGATCTATTTTTCGATACTGACTCTGGCGTTTGCACAGATGTCTTATAATCTGGCTTACTCGGTGTTAACCCCTATCACCAACGGTGAGACAGGTTTGCAACTCAACCTGAGCGATCCGAGAATGCTAGATGCTGCGTTTGGTATATCAACTGGTCGTACGCTGCCATCTACCAACCTGTTTGGTGTCAAGATGAGCGGATTGCCCGGATTCTACTTCTGCGCAGTTGTATTGATCATCGGGTTCTTTATTGCACTACGAATCACGCGCTCTCCATTCGGCACAATGCTCAAAGGCATTAAATCGAATCAGACGAGAATGGCTTATACCGGTTTGAATACCCGGCCTTACCTGATCTGGGCTTTCGTTATATCCGGGATGTATGCGGGATTGGCTGGAGCACTTATGGCTGCAACTGATCCACTTGCTGGTGCAGAAAGAATGCAGTGGACGGCATCAGGTGAGGTGGTTCTAATGACAATTCTCGGTGGGGCTGGAACATTGGTTGGTCCTGTGCTTGGTGCAGCGTTAATCAAATATTTCGAGAACATTTTCTCAGCCTTCAACGACCAGACCCTCAACCAAGTGTTTAGCTTCGTGCCGGAGAGCCTGAGAGAATATGTTGTTGACACGGTTAGTCTATTTGTTGGTGACGGCTGGCATTTGACGCTGGGTCTGTTGTTCATGATTACAGTCATATTTCTCCCGGGTGGAATCATGGAGGGAGTGCGTCGAATTAGTACGATGTTCTCTAGCAAAAAGAGCGACTCATCGAACAGCAACGCTGTTACAGATCAAATTTAGGGGCAGCTCATGGATAACGTAGTACTACACGTTGCGGACGTACACAAAAGTTTTGCTGGCCTGCATGCGCTTAGTGATATCGACTTGCAAGTCAAAGAAGGTGAGACACATGCCATTATTGGCCCTAATGGTGCGGGTAAATCCACGCTACTGAATGTTTGTATTGGACGCTTGCGACCAGATTCAGGACACGTGGTGTTTGATGGTGAAAATCTCATTGGAAAAAAACCACACGAAATTAATCAGTTGGGAGTTGTTCGCGTATTCCAGACACCAGAGATTTTCCCTGAATTGTCTTTGTTGGAAAACGTGATGATTCCGATTCTTGCTAAACGTGACGGAGCATTCAAGTTACGTTGGTTCCGCCGTTTCTCTGGCGAAAATGATGTTCGAATCAAAGCTGAGGAAGTTCTCGAGGACCTGGGAATAGGATCATTGGTGAGCAGTGAGGCTGGAAGTCTTTCCAGAGGTGACAAGAGACGGCTTGAATTAGCTATGGGCCTTGCACAAGAACCGCGCCTTTTGTTACTGGATGAGCCCACCGCAGGAATGGCACGACATGATACCAACGCAACGATTGATTTACTGAAGCGGATCAAAGCTCGAGGCATGACTAAAGTTATCATTGAGCATGATATGCACGTTGTCTTCAGTCTTGCTGATCGAATTTCGGTACTTGCAGGCGGTAAAATCATCTGTCAGGGAACCCCGGAAGAAGTCAAAACAGATCCACGAGTGAAGGAAGCCTATTTAGGCGAGGAGCAAGTTTGATGAGTGCGACACAGGAATCTGCTAGTCAAGGATCAAGCGACAGCTTTTTCAAAGTTGAAGGCCTGAAGGCTTACTACGGCGACAGCTATATCGTGCAGGGTGTGTCATTCAGTGTCAACGAAGGCGAAATTGTAGCGCTGCTGGGCAGAAATGGCGCTGGTAAAACATCAACACTCAGAGCAATCGCTCGAGCCGCGAGTCCCGTAGTTCGTAGCGGTCAGATCTGGCTGCAAGGAAATGCCTTACACGAAATGCAGGATTTTGAAGCAGCACTCGCGGGTGTGCAGCTCGTACCAGAGGATCGCCGTATTATCCCTGGGCTGACGGTAGAAGAAAATCTGGATATTGCCTGTATTTCCGGGTCAACCGGATGGGAATACGAACGAATTTATGATCTCTTTCCACGGCTAAAAGAGCGACGCCGTCAAGAAGGCACAACACTTTCTGGTGGTGAGCAGCAAATGTTGGCAATTGGTCGGGCATTGGCTCGAGACATCAAATTGCTATTACTCGATGAGCCCTATGAAGGTTTGGCTCCGGTTGTTCGGCACGACATCGAAAAAGCACTCCTTGAAGTCAAAGCTTCAGGTATCACAACAGTCCTGGTTGAGCAAAATGCCGTAGCTGCTTTGCGTCTATCTGACACTGCGCTAATTCTGGACACCGGTGAAATAGTGTTCAGCGGCTCGGCCGAAGAGGTGCTCAACAACGAAGAGCTGCGACACGAATACCTCGCCATATAAAATCACGGGTCGGTTGCTCAGCAGAGATCGTGATGTTCAAATTGCCGGTGTACAAGTTATTTTTTATGAAATCCATATTCGACAAATCTTTGCTGACCATTGTTGAGTTGCCGCCGCAGTGATTACCGTCGTGCTCGGGTCCCTAGATTCCTACCTTTACGAAAACTTTGCGTCCCTTAATTAGGCCCGTTAGCACCACTTCATCGTCAATGGACAGATGATGGCGTCCCAAATCAACATTTAGACACGAGGTCGGGAGCAAGTCCTGGAGGTGTTTCTGCG
This sequence comes from Halioglobus sp., assembly GCA_047629055.1. Lineage (GTDB taxonomy): Bacteria > Pseudomonadota > Gammaproteobacteria > Granulosicoccales > Granulosicoccaceae > Granulosicoccus. Next base: position 10,948 of record JBLHWG010000121.1, on the reverse strand, counting down.
CTCTCAGCCAATTCGGTGATCATAATGCTTTTGCTGGTTGGAAGCTCGGGCGCGGTGGTCTTTCTGATTGACACTACTGACGCTTCGGATACCGGAATGGCCTCATCTGCAAGAGAGATACCCGGCCAAACAAAGGTGGCTATAAAGCCAGGTGCAACTAACAGTTTTGAAACCACTAAAAATTATATTGCGAATAGAGCTTCTACTTTGAGTCATTCTGATGCATCCGATGCAAATCAACGGACTACATTCTAGCGGGGATAATACTGCATCTATTAGGCTGTATAGTGCAAATTTACAAGGTTGGTTGAGACGTTATTAGATTGGTTTAGTTTAAATGTGGCTTGGGTCAAACAAATTTGTTAACCGATATAAAAGTAGATTACTAAATAGCTATGTAGATTAAGGATTTCGGTTTATACAACTACATGAGTTTTCCCATGCCGAAAACTCCTTTATCTTTTTTATTTTCATCACCCGAATTCTCAGACTCTGACGGATCAGGCTCCTCATCAACTACAAGAGAGAGCTCAAGGCCTCCAGCTATAGGTGGTTGACTGCGGGCCTGAGAGCGAATCTGATCATTAGCAGCAGCTCCACTATTTACTACGGCAGCTGCAGCGGGTTGATTTCGGATGTTGTCAGTATCGGTGGTTGTGCTTTGGGCATGTCTAATCTGAGCTAATTTTGCTTTGGCTTTTTCAGCTGCGAGCATAGCCAGGCTTTTCTGTTCTTGATCGGGTGATAAGGCCGCTTTAGGCTTCTGCGAATCGTTGGGTGATGGGGTGCTGAGTTTGAACCTCAATCTAAGATTGTTCATAGAGTCAGCATTTTTTAAAGCCTCGTCTTCCGTGATTTTTCCAGATCGAGCAAGATCGAATAGCGCACTATCAAATGTTTTCATTCCTTGATTTTCAGATTTCAGCATCGCTTCCTTGATATCAGAGAGCTTATTTTTCATGATCATTTGCTTGATCGTATGTGAGCCGAGGAGAATCTCGATAGCTGCACAACGTTTGCCGTCAACAGTCGGCACTAAGCGCTGTGAAACTATCGCACGAATGTTATTTCCCAGATCATGCAGTAATTGAGCTTTTCTTTCTTCTGGGAAAAAATTAATTATTCGATCGAGTGCCTGATTAGCATTGTTAGCGTGCAAGGTGGAAATAGCTAGATGGCCTGTTTCTGCAAAGGCTACAGCGTGCTCCATGGTTTCCCTGTCTCGTATCTCGCCAATAAGTATGACGTCGGGAGCTTGGCGAAGCGTGTTCTTTAGCGCTGCGTGAAAACTCAGTGTGTCTACGCCTACCTCACGCTGATTAACGATACATTTTTTGTGCGTGTGAACATACTCTACAGGGTCTTCTATCGTGATGATATGACCTCCCTTGAACGCATTGCGATGGTCGATGAGTGCAGCCAGTGAAGTGGATTTACCTGAACCGGTTCCGCCCACAAACAGTACCAGACCGTTTTTTGTGGTGATGACATCCTTAAGTATCTCTGGTAATCCAAGGTCTTCAAAGCGTGGAATCTCTGTTTGTATATTTCTAACTACAAGGGAGACCTCGCTTCTCTGTTTAAAGATGTTTAGACGGAACCGTCCAATACCATCAATAGCGATAGCCAGATTCATTTCCAGTTCGCGATCAAATTCGGCGCACTGTTCGTCATTCATTATCTGACGGGCAATTTTTTCAACTTCACCACGCTCAAATGGCGTATCGCTAAGTTGGGTTAATTCGCCTGAGAATTTTGCACTCGGAGGGGCACCTGTCGAGAGGTACAGATCCGAGCCGTCAAAATCGACTAGACGCTTTAGTAGAGCATCTATATCCATGTAACCAGAACCGGCAGATCGTAGTATCAGAACGAGTAGCGGCTGAAGTGTGTTCTTTTGTAGCTCCAAGCAAATGCCTTTTAGGGCAAGTAACCCCTTAAATTAAGCCGTTGAATCACCTTCCATCATGATTAACAGATCTAGTGGCCGCGTTCGTTGAGAATGAATCTAGACTACTTAACGAGGAGTTCTGATACTTGTCGGGACGTTTTCCTTAGCATTTCGAATGGCGACAACAGTGACTCCCAATAGGGTTAACAGGCCTCCTGCCACAATTTTTACAGTGAGTACATCGTCAATCAATATAACCCCGAATATGATGGCAAAAAGTGTTGATAGTGTGATAAATGGTGCAACAGTGTTTATTGGGTAACGCTGAAGTAGGTAATACAGCATGCCGTGTCCAATGATGGTCGCGCCTACAGCCGAATAGATAATTGTCCAATAGTCAACGAGTGCGAAGCTGAGGATAAAATCCCAATTAGGGCTTTCAAACCACCAGGTAATGATACTCATCGAGGAGGTAGCGCAAAGCGCAATCCAGGCTTGCAAGTTGAAGACGGCAACGCCTTTTAGTTGCCTCATGAGGATCGTGGCAGCCGCCATAGCGAGTGAGGCCAGGGCCGTATAGAGTAATGCTAGTGAGTGCGCAGGTCCTATCGGTTCAAACCCAATGATGATGACGCCACTAAACGAAATGACAATGGCGAATAAGCGTGGAAGGCCAATTCTTTCCTTAAGGAAAAGGATGGCTAGTATTGTTGCAAATGGTACGGTGAGTTGAGCCGCGATAGCGACGGAGGAGAGTGATCCAGCTATGTGTACGCCATAGAACATAAAGGCGTAATGACCGACCCCCATGCACATGCCGATTGTGAAGACACGCGCCATTTGGCCAGGTACCCACCGTAAAAAAATTGCTAGTAAAATCAATACGACGGCAAATCGGAGTGTAATGAATAGTAAGGGCCCAAAAGTCTGGGTGCCTTCCTTGCCCGCAAGGAAATTAAACCCCCACAGCGCATTGATGCTGATGAGCAAGAGGAGGTGTAAGCGATTCAAGGTCTAATTGCCACGTGTGCAGGGCATGCAAGTATACTCGCCGACTCGATCCAATGAGTACCTAGTTCCCCTGTGAACGATTTGTCGCTTCAGATTGCCAACATATTAGCTCCCGGAATGTTTCTGGCAATAGTAGGACTCCTTTGGGTAAAAAAGGGTCCTGCGTTTCCGCTGGATTTTGTCTCAACGTTAGTGCTAAACGTATCGATGCCCGCGCTACTGTTTCATACGTTAGCCACCTCTTTGGTTCCTATCGGGGCGCTTTGGCATATGGCCTTGGCAACACTTGTTGTTCACGTTGCCTTTACGGGTATTGCTTTGCTAGTACTGAAAGTTGCCCGTAAAGATTGGAGATTATGCATAGCTTATGTTGTGGGGAATACAGGAAACTTGGGTCTGCCTGTGTGTTTTTTTGCATTCGGTGACGAAGGTCTTGCCTATGCTATGGCATTTTTCGCAGTGCAGTGCATTTTGCTTTTTTCACTAGGGGATGCCATTCTTGCGGGAAGTACAAGCATTGGTAGAGTGTTGCGCTCGCCTATTATTCACGCGATCTGGATTGGCGTGCTAGTTCGGTACGTAGGGTGGCAGCCTCCTGAAATCTTGATGCAAAGCACAGAGTTGCTCGGTCAAATTGTCATCCCTCTCATGCTGATCACCTTGGGAGTGAGCTTGGCGAGCATGCGGGCAGCTACCTTGCACATCACAGTTATATGGTCCTTGATTAGAACAGGCTTGGCTGTAATCATCGGATTTGGCGTGGCCGAACTAATGGGCCTAGAAGGTGTTGCCCGGGGTGTGCTGATTATTGAAACCGTGGTGCCGGTTGCCGTGTTCAATTATCTTTTGGCGGTAAAACACGGAAGAGAGGCTGGCGAAGTGTCCGGTCTTGTGTTGGTGACACACATAGGAGCGATATTTTATTTGCCAGTAGTTCTGAGCATTTTGCTGTAAGTGGATGAGGGCGGCGAAGTGGACCGCCCCGTTTATCTAACCACTATTTTTATGCGTTGTAAGTGCTGCTAGAAACGTTGGAACCGCTACCAATCCAGTCTGTGTGATGCCAGCTTCCATCGCCGTCTACCCGTTGATAGGTATGAGCGCCGAAATAGTCTCGTTGGGCTTGTAATAGGTTTGCCGGTAAACGCGCGTTTCTGTAACCATCGTAGAAAGACAAAGCTGCACTCATAGCGGGTATTGGAATACCACGTGAGGTTGCTTCACCGATAATTTTTCGCCAGCTGGACTGAGTTTTGTGAATGCCGTCGCGAAAGTAATCGTCCAGTAATAGGTTGTTCAGTTCAGGCTCTTTGTCGTAGGCAGCTTTGATATCGTCTAAAAATGCTGAACGTATGATACAGCCGCCTCTCCACATTTGGGCAATGGCACCGTATTGCAAATCCCAGTCATATTCCTCCGCTGCGGCTCGCATTAACATATAGCCCTGGGTGTAGGAAATGATTTTCGCTGCAAGTAAGGCCTCTCCAAGAGCATCGATCCAGTCACTGGAATCCAGAGCAGGGCGAGCCTCGGGGCCTCTCAATATTTTTGATGCAGCGACTCGTTCTTCTTTTACGGCAGACAATGCTCGGGCAAAAACGGCCTCGCCAATAAGGGTCAGGGGCACGCCAAGTTCTAAGGCATTTATACCCGTCCACTTGCCAGTCCCTTTTTGTCCTGCACGATCCATTATAGTGTCCACGACATAGCTGTCATCTTCTTTAAATCCCAATATATCTGCAGTAATTTCAATAAGGTAGCTGTCTAGATCGCCTTTGTTCCAGGCAGCAAACGTTGCCTGCATGCTCTCATTGTTCATGTCCATTGCGGTTTGCATAAAATTGTAGGCTTCGCAGATAAGCTGCATATCGCCGTATTCAATGCCGTTGTGCACCATTTTGACAAAATGCCCAGCACCACCGTCGCCCACCCAGTCGCAACAGGGATCACCAGCATCGGTTTTTGCAGCGATTGATTGGAAAATCGGTTGTAAATGCGGCCATGCTTCTTTATGGCCACCGGGCATAAGAGAGGGCCCGTTGCGCGCACCTTCCTCACCACCGGAAACACCGCTGCCAACAAACAGGAATCCTTTGTCTTTCAATTCGCTGGCACGACGTTCTGAGTCATCGAATTTGCTATTGCCACCGTCGACAATGATGTCGCCTTTGTCGAGTAAAGGGAGCAAGTCTTGTATGACTGAATCCACAGCAGTACCGGCTTGTACCATCAGCATGATTTTTCGTGGAGAAGACAGTGAACTTACTAGTGCCTCTAAGGAATCTGCGCCGATAATGGCAGTGCCTTTCGCCGTCCCCTCAAGAAAATCTCTGGTTTTTTGGTAGGTGCGGTTGTAGGCCACAACCTTGAATCCGTGGTCGTTCATATTCAGTATGAGGTTTTGCCCCATAACGGCCAATCCGATTACAGCGATATCTGCTGATGCGCTCATTCACTTTGCTCCTGGATGGATAACTAGTTGAGACTGATAGGTGTTAGCTGACTGGGGTCAGCAAAGATTGATCAGAAAAGTGTGCACTTAAGTTGTCCAATACGAGTTGGCCCATTGCTTCACGCGTCTCCCATGTGCCACTGGCATGATGAGGTTGGAGAACAACATTCTCCAGATCGAACAGTGCTTCAGGGATGTTGGGTTCAGCGTCGAATACATCTAGCCCTGCGCCTGCAATTTTGTTTTCTTGCAGATAGCTCACCAGAGCTGGCTCATCGACGAGAGTGCCTCGCGAGACGTTTATCAAGTAACCGTCAGGTCCTAATGCATCCAGAATAGTTGCATTGATTGCACCCATCGTTCCAGGCGTTGCCGATGCGGTAATGAATAGAAAATCGACAGCCGCTGCCATCTCTTCCAGTGATTCCACAAATCGGTGTTCTGATTCGGGTTTTGCTGACCGATTGCAGTAACTGATGTCCATGTCGAATCCAGCTAGGCGTTTCGCCAGTACCTCGCCGATGCTTCCCATGCCAAATATACCTGCACGTTTTCCCGCAAGGCGACGTGTCAGAGGCATGGCTCCGTCCTTTGGCCAGCGGCCAGCACGTGCATAGCTATCGCCCACAGCCAGTTGCCTGCACGTGGCCAGTGCCAGTGCAACAGCCAGATCCGCGACATCGTCGCTGAGGACATCGGGCGTATTGGTCACAGGAATACCTTGGGCCTTGCAATAACCAAGATCTACAGCGTCGACGCCGACGCCGAAAACAGAGACTATTTTTACATTGGGCAGTTTTTCGAGGATAGCGGCTTCGACACCGCGTCCGCCGTCGGTTACGACACCCACGCAAGCAGGTGCCAAATCACTTAACAAGCCGGATTGATCGGAAGACTCCCAATACCGGTGCACGTTGTAAGTAGATTCCAGCTTTTCCTGGATGGAAGGCAGTAATGGACCCATCAATAGCAGGTTGTGGCTCATAGGTGTTCTCTTAAAAGGGTGTGTTTAGATGGCGCTGTTAGGATCGAGCATCGGATTCAGTTTTTGGTAGAAAGCCTTGTAGGCGCAAAGCTTCAACGGCGCTGGCAGCGATTGCCTGGGGCTTAGCTGAGATGTCGACTACGACAACATTGTCTTCTTTGCTTGGGTCTTCTAGCGCATCAAACTGACTTTTTAGCAGCGTTTCAGGCATGAAATGACCGGTGCGGGCTTGCATACGAGAGGAAATTAATTCAAAAGAGCCGTTCAAGAAAACGTAAATAACGCTCTCAGCCTCGTTCAGTATTTCTCGATAATGCCGTTTTAGTGCTGAGCACGCGATAACACACACGCCATGATGTGCGGCTTGTTTGCGGGAATAGTTGGCTACGTCATAGAGCCAAGGTTCTCGGTCGCTATCTGTTAGTGGGATGCCTGCTTCCATTTTATTTATATTGGCTTGCGGATGAAGTTCATCCCCATCCTTGAAGTGCGCGCTTAGTAGCTCGGCTATGGTTGCGGCAATGGTGGATTTTCCACAGCCGCTCACACCCATGACCACGATAATGCGTGTGTCTGCCTGGGTGGTTTGATTATTCATGGTTTTTTGGAAGAGCTTGCACAAAATTATGGCGTTATATCTGGGTCTCTAATATACGATAATATAGACAATAGACGGTAGTGTTGTCATTTAGCCCAATGCGTCAGCATTTTTGTGAGTATAGGGTTTTAGAAAAAACGTCTATGCTTAGCTGAATTAGGAGATCTGGCTCTATGCAGCAACGTTTGTTCATTCGTGGTGTGCTTATATGCCTCTTGTTGGGTATCTCACTGCTGTTTTTGGCGATGCTAAAGCCCTTCCTGCAATCCGTATTTGTGGCTGGTCTTTTCGCTGCGCTCTTTACGCCACTGTATCGAAAAATTCTTGGCTGGGTCGGCAATCGCAGGAGTCTGGCATCTGCCATGACGTTAATTACCGTGATCGTATTTGTCATGGTGCCGGTGAGTATCCTGTTGTCTACCGTCGCTCGCCAAGCTCTGGATATTGCAGACACCGCGGTTCCTTGGGTGCAGCAGCAATTGGCCTCTCCAGGATTAATCACACAAGCCTTGAAGAGTTTGCCTTTTTATTCTTTCTTGGATTCGTATCGTGAGATTGCGATGGCTCGAGTGGGTGATCTGGCTGGCCTGGTGAGTGGCTGGTTGGTTGCTGGTCTGAAATCCGCAACACTCGGGTCGGTGAGTTTATTGCTTAGCATACTCATTATCCTATATACGATGTTCTTCTTCCTGATTGATGGCGACAGGCTGCTGTACTACATCCTCTACTACCTACCATTAAATGATGATGATGAAAAAAAGCTTCTTGTGCGATTTACCTCTGTCACGCGAGCAACTTTAAAAGGAACTGCTGTAATTGGTTTCCTGCAAGGGGCTTTAGCGGGGATTGCATTGTATTTTGCGGGTATCCCAAGTGCCCTGTTCTGGGCGTTCACCATGATGTTGCTCTCTGTTGTGCCGGGTATCGGGACCGCATTGGTATGGGTGCCCGCTGTTATTTACCTGCTCGTTGGCGGGCAGTTCGCAACGGCGATTGGTTTAGCGCTCTTTTGTGGTGTTGTTGTGGGCACAGTGGACAATGTGCTGCGCCCGAAATTGGTCGGAAACGACACACAAATGCATGAGCTGATGATTTTCTTCAGCACCTTGGGTGGGTTACTGATGTTTGGTTTTATGGGTTTCGTCATTGGTCCCATTATCGCGGCACTTTTCGTCAGTCTCTGGGAGCTTTATGGGGACGAATTTAAGGACTGGTTGCCCACTACGGCTTTCAAGCCTCACGGGGAGCCGATGGAGTTGCCGCACCAAAGAATGGAGCGGCTAGGGAAGAATCGGCATCAGAGTAAAAAACGAAAGAGAAAATAGCTTACCAATTACGCGGTAGCTTTCGCCTAATCTGTATCTTGCCATCGACAATTTCAATGTATTCGCCTTTTATGAGCTCTGCCATGACTTTGCCCACCATCTCCCTGGATGCGCCAATCATATTGCCAAGTTCTTGATAGGAGTATTTTTTCGCAAGCGTCAAGGACTCTGGGCTCTCCCCTTCTCCAAGTTCTTGAAGTTTGTCTACCAGCCTTCTATACACGTTGTCCAAGGCCAAACTTCGACTGCCTTCCGTCGCATCCCTAAGGCGTTGGGTCAAAGAGCGAATGATATTAATTGCCATTTCTGGGCTAGAGCGTAGGCAGTCCAGAAAGACCTGTTTACCGATCATTAAGGCCGTGGAGGCCTCAAGTGTGCTCACTGATGCACTTCTGGGCTCGTCATCCAACAAAGCGATATCTCCTATCACCGCTCCTGATCCTTGTTCATAAAGTACAAGCTCTCGGCCTTCATCATCGCTGACATAGACTTTTACCGAACCCGTACTGATGACGTACATAGATTCACCAATATCGCCCTCTGTCATCAGGATGGCATGCTTGCGAAATTTGATTTCTCGGGCCTGATCGGCCAGTTCAGTGAGCTGCACGTCCGTCAGGTGTTTAAACAGCTCAACGTGCTTCAGCAATTCGATCGCGTTAGTCATAGTGTTCGACTTTGGTTTTCTATTCCCAAGAATGATAGCAAGCAGCAGCGCATTCAACTGGAGAAGAGCCTCTATTTGGTGTTTTTAGTAATCTTTTCAGATGCTTGGTCGTGAAAATTCGGCGTAATTTCATAAAATGTGAGCGTGAATTTTCCAGTTAAAGGGGTCATCATGGGCCGTGTAGCCTTTTTAGGCTCGGGTTTAATTGATTTATTACGCCTGTCTAAGGTGCACTCAGCTAGGTTACACTGGGCCAATCTCACAAGAAATTCGTGTGAGCCTGCAGTGATGTGTTGGAAATCACTGGTTAACATACTGGAGAGGTATAAATACGATGGCACTGAACAAACTCGGTTTGTTGAGTCTAGGCATGCTTGGCCTAGCACTCAGCTCTCAGGCATATAGCCAAGACACATTGGTGTATTGCTCAGAAGGGTCACCCGAAGGATTCGACCCTGCGCTGTACACGTCAGGAACGACTTTCGATGCGTCGTCTCGTCAAATTTACAACAAGCTTGTAGAATTTGAGCGTGGTTCAACCGTGATTGGTCCTGCATTGGCAGAAAGCTATACGGTTTCTGACGATGGCCTGGTTTACACTTTCGCGCTACGTGCGGGCGTCAAATTCCATACAACATCGTATTTCACGCCTACTCGTGATTTGAATGCTAACGATGTCGTGTTTTCATTCGAGCGTCAGCGTTTGGCAGACAATCCGTACAATCAAGTGTCAGGCGGCACTTGGGAGTACTTTAACGGCATGTCTATGCCAGATCTAATTGATTCAGTTGAAGCAGTGGACGACATGACGGTGAAATTCAACCTGACTCGTCCTGAAGCTCCAATGATTGCTAATCTTGGGATGGACTTCGCTTCCATTGTTTCCGAAGAGTATGCAATGCAACTACTGGAAGCTGGCACGCCTGAATTGCTGAATCAGCAGCCAGTTGGCACAGGTCCTTTCCAGTTTGTCGCTTATCAGAAAGACGCGGTTATCCGTTATCAGGCACACGATGAGTATTGGGCTGGGCGAGCTGATATCGATAACTTGATCTTCGCTATTACGCCAGACAACTCTGTAGGTTTTCAAAAGTTGAAAGCAGGCGAATGTCACGTGTTGGGTTATCCTAATCCGGCAGACGTCGCTGCTATGAAAACAGATGACACTCTGCAGGTTCTTGAGCAAGAAGGTCTGAATGTTGGGTACTTAGCCTACAACACAACAGTTGCTCCATTTGATAACGTCAATGTTCGAAAAGCGTTAAACATGGGTATCAACAAGCAAGCGATTCTGGATGCTGTTTTTCAGGGATCGGGTAAAGCTGCTAAGAATCCTATTCCACCCACTATCTGGTCTTACAACGATGCAACGGTCGACGATGTATACGATCCAGTAAAAGCCAAAGCCATGCTGGCAGCAGAAGGCGTTGAAAACCTGAAAATGGAAATCTGGGCAATGCCTGTTGTGCGTCCATACAACCCAAATGCTCGTCGAATGGCAGAAGTCATGCAAGAAGATTTCTCCAAAATGGGTGTGGAAGTTGAAATCGTCTCCTATGAGTGGGGCGAATACCTGAAGTTGTCCAAAGAGCTTGATCGTAAAGGTGCAGTATTGCTGGGTTGGACAGGTGATAACGGTGATCCGGATAACTTCCTTGCTGTTCTGCTTGGATGTGATGCGGTTGGAAACGCCAACCGTGCTCAATGGTGTCATAAGCCGTTTGATGATTTAATCCAACAAGCCAAAGTTGTTTCTGATCAAGCCGAGCGTACAAAGTTGTATGAGCAGGCTCAGATTGTTTTTAAAGAGCAGGCGCCTTGGGCAACCATTGCACACTCGGTGGTTTATAAAACTGTTCGTCAAGAAGTTCAAGACTTCAAGATTGATCCATTTGGCGGTCATATTTTTTACGGTGTGTCTTTAGCTAAATAAGCTATTGGGTTAGGCGGGTGATTTTGTGACAAATGTGTTGACGAATTACCCGCGCGGCCCAACAGCCATCTGATGAGAAAAACGGC
>JBLHWG010000120.1:0-13879 GCA_047629055.1 Halioglobus sp. | reverse complement strand
ATTGAGCAAGTGGGCACGCCTAAAGAGCTGTATGAGCGACCCATAAATCAATTCACTGCCAGCTTTCTGGGTAAATCCAACTTCATTCATCAAGATGGCAAGGTATACGCGTTGCGTCCCGAAAAAATTGATCTGCGAGCAGGTACGGGTCACCCGAAAGCTCGCATGAGTGGCACGATTCGAACCGTTACCTATTTCGGGTCTATGCAAAGGATTATTGTTGACACAAAAGAATGCAACGAGATAGAAGTCGATATCGATATCTGGCGCAATCAGGAAGCGCTGAACGCAGGCGATGCTGTTTGTCTGCTTTGGAACGAAACAGCGGCGGTGGAAATACATACGAGTTAGACGAACCAAAAAATGAGCGCCACAAAGTGCTCACAACCATAATCCGGACATAACCCCGGAGCAATCGGAGGACGACATGCAAGATAAACAATTCATAAAAGAGATGCTGACCGACAGTGCGCATGCTTACAAAGAAGGACGCATGGATCGCCGGACGTTTCTGGCGCTGTGTGGTGCAAGTGGTTTTGCGCTGAATGCCGTTTTGGCAGGTGATGCCCAAGCTGCTGCCGATCACGTGGTCATGTGGAACTGGGGTGGCCAGTCCGAGGAATGCCATAGCTCAGCGATAGGAGAGGCCTTTACTGCATCCACTGGAAAGGGATTGAAATTCGACACTTCAGGCCCGTTGGAAGGGAAAATAAAAGAGATGGTCGACAGTGGTAACGTGACTGCCGATGTGGCTGACGCGGACCTGTTCAACGCAGTTTCGCTTGGGCCAACTGGGCACCTTGAGCCGATCGATTATTCTGTTGTCTCTAAAGAGAAGACACTGCCTGGCTATGCGCTGGAGTATGGTGTTTCCGTGATCCTCTACGGCTATGCTTTTGTTTATGACACAGAAGCCTACGGTGATAACCCACCGCAGAGTTGGGCGGATTTCTTTGACACTGCAAAGTTTCCTGGCATGCGTTCACTTTACAAATGGGCCAATGGCTCGCTTGAGGCAGCTTTGCTAGCAGAAGGGGTTGCCGGTGATGCGCTGTATCCACTCGATATGGATCGTGCGTTGGCCAAGATCAAATCGATCAAGGACGATAGCCTCTATTGGGGTTCAGGATCCGAAGCGCATTCGATGGTGGTCAACGGCGAAGTCTCCATGGGAATGGTTTGGCAAAACCGTGGGCGCAACATCGAAAACGATACTGATGGGCGCTACAAGCTCGTTAACAATCAGGCCTTAGCAATGCCAGGTGCCTACATTGTGCCCAAAGGCAACCCAGCCGGTGCTGCAGTGATGCAGTTCATCGCAACAGCCCAAGAAGTCCCTGCGCAGCTTGCGTTACTCGACTGCCTTGGCATGACACCGTCCAACCCTGATGCCTTTGGCCTTATCCCCGAAGACCAGCAAGCCTATGCCATCACGTCAGCCATGAATATTGACAACATCGTTTACAACGATCCCGAATGGTGGGGCAAGAATGGTGGCGATGCCGTGAATGCGTTCCTTGAAGCCATAAGCTAAGCGCGCAAACAATGGCCCCCGTGGGTATCCCTACGGGCGGCCATACAATCTAGGAAGCAGGTATCCGATGCAAACGATGAACAAATATATCCATCCTGGATGGCTGATCATCGCGCCACTGCTGGCCTTAGTGGTTTTATTGTATTTGGGGCCTATCCTAAACATCTTGTGGCTGAGTGTCACCGACCCCGAACCGGGGTTGAGTAATTATCGTAAATTGACTGAAAGCGATGCGCTGCTGCGCATCGTCTGGACCACGGTCAGGATTTGTATTATCACCACCTTGTTCAGTGTCACGCTGGGTTATTCTATTGCCTATGCCATGGTGCATTGTCACCGGCGCCAAAAAAACTACATGCTGACGCTGTTGCTCGTATCGTTTTGGATTTCCATCCTTGTGCGTACGTTTTCGTGGCTGATGTTGCTCGGGCGTAAAGGCTTGGTGAATGTCACGCTGGAAGACATCGGCCTAATTGCAGAACCCATACCGTTTATGCGTAATGAGTTGGGCGTACTAATCGGCATGGTGCATTATATGATCCCTTATGCTGTGCTGCCGTTGCTGGTTTCGATGCAGGCGCTAGACAAGCGGATGATGGATGCTTCTCGCAATTTGGGTGCAACCGGTAGCCAAACGTTTTGGCGCATCTATTTGCCTCTGACCACACCGGGGCTGGTCGCCTCCACGCTATTGGTGTTCATCCTCAGCCTTGGCTTTTACGTAACCCCCGCAGTGTTGGGTGGCGGTAAAGTGTTGATGGTCGCTGAATATATTTCTGTTCAATTGTTGATAACACTCAAATGGGGCACGGCAGCAATGTTGGCTGCACTGATGCTCTTTGGTGTGTTGGCGATGTTGTGGGTGATGTCACGGTTTATGAAACTCAGCACGGTTTTTGGGGGCAACTCCCAATGAGACCGAGTTTGTTTTCTGCGTTTAATCGTGTTGGTGCATGGGTTCTTCTATTGTTTCTGGTTACCCCCGCGCTAGTCGCCATTCCGGTGTCCTTGACTCCCAAGCGTTTTTTGTCGATGCCCAAGGGCGAGTTCTCGCTGCGTCATTTTGAAAAGCTATTTTCGAGTGAGCAATGGGTGTCGAGCTTTTTCCAAAGTGGTGTGATTGCAGTTTCAACTGCTTTGCTAGCCACAACGTTGGGCACTCTGTGTGCCATCGGCTTGTGGCGAGTGTCGTCAAAGTTCAGCGAGTTGGTCCGCGCCTTTTTGCTATTGCCGTTGATCATCCCGCAAATCATTTCTGCTATGGCATTTTACCGCTTGTGGATTCCGTTAGGCCTGCTGGACAGCTATGCCGGTTTGATCATTGCTCACACTATTCTTGCGGCCCCCATGGTTCTGATCACGGTTAGCGCCTCTTTAGCATCTTTTGATCCTAAGCTGGAGCAAGCGTCTAGGAATCTTGGCGCGTCAAATTGGACCACCATACGCCGTGTGATTTTGCCTTCGATCAAGCCGGGTGTGTTCGCTGGGGCATTATTCGCGTTTATTCTTAGTTGGGACGAGATTGTCGTTACGTTGTTTATATCCAAATACACTGTTTACACTTTGCCGCGTCGCATGTGGAACGGCATTCGTGAGAATACCGACCCCACTGTGGCCGCAGCGGCTGTTGTTCTCATTGCCATTACCGTGATTGCGTTTATAGTTTTTACGATCTTGTCGCGACGAAATGCGAAATAAACCCCAACTGCACTGACCTTTGGAAAGGCAATAATATGAGCGATGCGCGCATAGTTTCAAATCCGGATTTAACGGTCGGTGAAGATAACAAGCAACGCTGGAACCAAGTTGCCCATCGTCGCCATGGGTTTCACAATACGCATCATCTGTTTCGTCGCACATTGATGATCCGCTCTAGAAACGTGCTGATGTTGGCGCCTGCATTACAAGAATTGCCAAACAATATTCCGGAATTTTCCGAGCTAATTGCACATCCGGTTTTCTCAGCATTTTGCTGTTTACGCGATGGCAACATTATTATGGAGGCCGCCGCACCAGATTTTTCTACCACGACACCGCATTCAATCCAGTCAGTAACGAAGCTACACATTCATCTGATTATTGGCCGCTTGTTAGAACAAGGATTACTGTCTTTGGACACGCGTATTGTTGAGTATCTTCCTTTTATTGGTTCAGGTTATGCCGATGCAACCGTACAGTCACTTTTGGACATGGCGGTTACCAATGATTTTACAGAAGATTATTCTGATCCGAATTCTGATTGCTACAGCGAAGAAATCGCGCTGGGATGGCGGTTGCCTGCAGAGGGAAAGGACGAGATAAATCTCAAGGAATTTTCAACATCCATAACTGGGTATAAAGAAAATGTAACGCGTGTTGAAGCCGAGTATAAATCCGCCAACACGGATGTTTTAACCTTAGTCGCAGCCGTAGTGTCGCCAATACCGTTGGCAAGACATATCGAAGAGATAGTCGATGCAGCCGGGTACGAAGGTGCGTTTCATATCAGTCTTAGTAAAGACGGCTATCCCGCGTTTTCCGGCGGTGGTTGTTTAAGCGCGCGTGATCTTGCACGCTTTGGTTTGCTCCTTTTACGAAAAGAGCAGGACATGCCTGGCCAGTCATTGGCTAATACCGAGTTTTTTGAACAAAGCCTTTCACGCGCGGCACCAGCATTGTCACCACCAAAACATTGGTTACGTTATTCAAACCATCTAATGACTGATGGCCGGTTTGTTGGTCATGCTGGATATGGCGGCCAGTTTCTGTTAGCGGATACAAAAACGAATACATCATGTGCATTCCTGAGTGTGCTGTTGAACGACTCTGGTTACGATGACGCGTACATGGGCAAAGTGGCTAACGCGCTCAGGGAGGTTTGCTACTCATTAGAGTAATAATAATTGCGGAATTTAAGTAGGTATTTACAGCAGACGTATTTTTTATCTACGCTGTTTATATCAAATTCATTTTTTAAAGGATCAGTCATCCGCTAGCCCCGCGTTCACCTGTTTTAAAAAACCAAGAAGATGTTCATTAAATAACTCTGGCGCTTCAACCATGGCCATATGCCTAAGTCCGGGTAAAACAACACGTGTTGAACCTGAAATCTCGGCTGTAATTGCTTGCGACATTTCAGGTGAATTGCCGTAATCGTCTTCGGCAGTCATGACCAGAGTAGGGCAGGATATCGGCGGTGCTGGCGCTATTAACTCGTTCACGCCGTCCACCAGTACTTGATAGTTGTCCGGATAAATCTTCTTGTCGTTTGCAAGAATTGTTGTGCGGACCCATTTCATTATGTTGGGATTAGTGTCGTGAAAAGGGGGGGTAAACCAGCGTGACAGGGCTGCATCCACAGTTGCTTCCGGACCGTCTATTCTCGCCTGATCAACACGGCTTTGAATAGCATCGTGGGCAGCGGGATGCCGCTTATGGGCTGAATTCAGGATGGCAAGCGCCCAAATCCTGTGCGCAAAATCCATCGCAAAACGCCGTGCAATCATACCGCCGAGCGAGAAGCCAGCAACAGCGGCCTGTTCGATGCAAAGTTCGTTCAGCAAATTGACGAGTTGGTTGGAGAACATGGTTAAGCTTGGTGTTTCTGTGGGGGGCGAAGACTGCCCCATACCGATTAGGTCAAATGTCAGAACTGTGTAATGTTGGCTAAGAGCATCAATCTGCCAGCGCCACATGCCCTGATCAAGACCAAAACCATGGATCAGTACTAAAACTGGCCCGCCATTACCGTGGATTCTATAGTGGGTACCGCTAGACGACACCGACGTTTGTGCAGCGCTCGAGTCCATTCAACCCACGCCTGGTTTATAGGCGAGCACTTCAACCTCAACGCGCACATCAACCAGTAATTGATTGAGAACGGCCGATCGGACTGGTGGGTCTTCTGGGAAATATTCACCATAGATTTCATCGAAGCCTTTGAAGTCCTCACGATCGCGAAGCCAAACCATGGCTTTAACAACATCACTCATCTCGCACTCAGCCAAACTCAACGTCGCTTTAATGTCTTCAAGAACCGCTCTGGTTTGATCTTCAATTGAGCCATTCAACATTACCGCGCCATCTTTGAACGGAATCTGGCCTGTCAGGAATACATAATCGCCAGCCCGGATGGCCCTAGAAAGCGATAGTGTTTTGCCACCGATTACAATGGGCTCACCAATAATTTGTTTTGCTGGCATGGTTTCCTCCACTACAGGAACTGATGTTACTCAGACTTGCTACCCACTCGTTACATATTTTTCGACAACCATTGGCGATTTATTTGTGGTCTTTCATACTGCTATGGCCATAGTTATAAATACAAAAGTAGTGGGAGAAAATAGTGAGCGATCTTAAACATTATCAGATGTTGATCGGCGGTAAATGGGTAGATGCTGAAGATGGAAAAGCATTTGAAAGCGTTAATCCTGCAATTGGAGAGGCGTGGGCCACCATTCCCGAAGCAACCGCAGCCGACGTAGATCGTGCAGTCAAAGCAGCTCATCACGCGTTCAGCGAGGGAGAATGGGCCAATGCCTTGCCTACGCAAAGAGGCAAACTGCTGCGCAAGCTGGGTGATCTGCTGGCGACAAAGTCGGAAGAGCTGGGTCGCGTTGAGACAATCGATACTGGAAAAATGCTTAAGGAGACCATGTGGCAGGCTAAGTACATCGCCGAATTCTTCCATTTTTACGCAGGCTGTGCCGATAAGATTCATGGCGAAACCCTGCCAATCGACAAACCGGACATGGTTGCCATGACTATCCGCGAACCACTTGGTGTGTGCGCAGCTATAGTGCCTTGGAACTCGCAGATGTTTTTGGTAGCCGTAAAGATCGGCCCGGCGTTGGCTGCTGGCAACACCGTTGTGTTGAAATGTTCAGAGCATGCCTCGGCACCACTACTGGAATTTGCCAAGCTGATCGAAGAGGCCGGTTTCCCACCAGGTGTGGTAAACGTTGTGACAGGACATGGCGAACCCTGCGGCAAGACGCTAACATCTCATCCGCTGGTTGCACGTATCAGTTTTACTGGGGGCCCTGGTGCCGCCAAACAAGTGTTGTATAACTCTGCAGAAAACTTTGCTGAGGTCTCTCTCGAGCTAGGCGGCAAGTCACCATTCATCGTTTTTGAAGACGCTGATATAGAGAGTGCTGTGAATGGTTCAATAGCCGGAATTTTTGGCGCAACCGGGCAAAGCTGCGTCGCTGGGTCTAGGCTGTACCTGCACGAAGATATCGCGGATGAATTTTTGGATAAGATGGTGGTTATTACAAAAAATATCCGTATAGGTGACCCTCTGGCGGAAGATACGCAGATGGGTCCGCTTGCCACTCAGGGGCAGATGGATTGCGTTGAACGCGAAGTGGCTTATGCATTAAAAGAAGGTGGCAAGTTGATCCACGGTGGAAAACGGCCAGACGGCCAGGCGGATGGACTTTACTATGAGCCAACCATTGTCGAATGCCCGCAACAGTCCATGCGGATTGTTGACACAGAGATGTTTGGCCCGGTGCTTAGCGTACTTCGTTTTAAGGATGAAGACGAGGTGATCCGCATGGCAAACGATACAAAGCATGGATTGGCGGCCGGTATATTCACGCAAAACGGCGCGCGTTCTATGCGAGTTATGAAGAAGATTCAAGCTGGCATTGTCTGGATTAATACTTATCGGGTGGTTTCACCGATCGCAGAATTTGGCGGTTTTAAGGAATCGGGTTATGGGCGTGAAAGCGGCATGCAGGCAATCTACGATTACACTCGGCCAAAAACCGTATGGATAAACACATCAGCGGAGCCAATGGCAAATCCGTTTGTTATGCGCTAACTATGCTTCCTATACTCTGTAACAAAATGTTTTGAAAATACTGAAATAAATGAGGGGACAGTATTCCTATTAAATCAGTGTATCGACGGCTGGAGCCATTGCACCGTTTAATAGGTAAACTGTCCCCGTATTGTTTAGCCGCCTACTTTTATCCCAGCTTCTGCGAAGTACTTTAAGGCACCTGGGTGATACTCTACTTCGTTGGTTGGTGACATTTTGGCCGGTTTTGCTCCACGGAAGAGACCGAAGGATTTTACCAGGGCATCTTTGTTCTCTGCAACGGCTTTGGTCAGGCTGTAAACCAGTTCCTCGCTAACATCTTTGTTGGTCAGCATCATCCAAGGGATCCGCATCAGGTTCGCTCCGTATCCTGCAAGTCCGTTAAGGTTCTCGTTTTGTTTGAAGGTGAATATGGTTCCTGCTGGTAGAAACTCTTTGAATTTCGCCACACCCACTTCCGAATTGTCTTGTGATATATAGCAAAGGCCCCCACGACTTTTCAGCTTGACACCAGCCTGCTTGCCCGCACCGTTATTCAGACTAACCAATGCAACGTCCACAAGACCATCGCCTAGAGCCTTAATTCCAGCTACAAAGTTGGCCACAGGAACTTGCCTGAAATCGTCATAGCTCATGTCACCGTTGGCAAGGCCTCCTGCAATGTAGTACGGAATGATGGTAGAGGATTTGTATTCAGAGGCTATACGCAATTCACCGGCCTTGGCTTTCAATTCAGCGACATTGGTGATGCCAAGATCGCACGGGGCCATCAGCCCTGTCGAAAGAGGAAACATCACTCCAACCAATCGGATATTCGCATTGGTGCGATCGTAGTTGCCGGTGCCTGTCAGTGCAAAGGCAGCTTCAACTCCGTTGGAAAAACCGAAGTCAACTTCGCCATTGCTGATCAACGGCAAGTAGCCAACAAGCGGTTGGGTACGTACAGTAATGCCATTGTCATTCGCAAGCTTGGCGATCGCCTGGCCAGAGTTATAGGCGAGCGACCCCTGCGCACCTGTTGCCATGGTGACAACCTGAGCGAGCGTTGAGGTCGTTGTTAGCATGGTGCCCAACATCACGACACCAAATGCGAATTTGAACTTAAACATAAATTTTCTCCCAATTTAATAGCGCTTTCAACGCGCCAAACATGTCATGCTGATCGAGTCAGGTTGATCAGGCATACTCCATCGTTTTTCGCTTTTGAACCCAAAGGCCGATTACCAGTAAAACAATCACAGTAGCAGCCCCAAAGTGCAGCTCTTGCGAAAAAGAAAAGAAGCCCAGTGGCAAAGCCACTAAGCCAATAAGAACGAACACACAGCGCAAAACAACGCCCAGTTGCGAACTCCAGTAACCTACGATACCAGCAGTGACCGCCACGATGCCAATCGACGAGATTATCGTGGTTGACACAATTTCAAACCAGCTACCGACTAGTAGTAGTGCTGGCGAGGCCACGAAAACAAAGGGAATGATAAAAGCTGCCCAACCCATGCGCATTGCAGCCAGCCCTGTGGCCAGTGGGTTTGCTTTGGAAATGGTTGCTGCTGCAAACGCTGCTAGTGCAACTGGTGGTGTGATCATCGACATCATGCCAAAGTACAGAATAAACAAATGAGCAGCCAATGGCGTGACCCCCGCGTCTACTAGAGAAGGAGCTACCAGTGCTGCAAGTAACACATACACACCCGAGGTAGGCATTCCCATCCCAAGGACAATGCAGATCAATGCGGATATCAGAAGAAGCAGAATGACATTGGAACCAACAGCGTCAACCAAAACCAGCGTCAGGGCAAAACCCAACCCGGTAATATTTAACACACCAATAACAAAGCCTGCAGAGGCTACTACCAGAATCAAATCAACCATCGACGTGCCTGTATCAACAAAGACGCGCCACAAAGTGTTGGCGGTTAATCTCTTCCCGCGATACCCGCGCGCGAAACCGACAACGACTATGGCGATTGATGATAGAAGTGCAGAGTCTTCGGGATCGAATCGCCATACGAACAGTGCGCCTAGCAGCACAGCAAACGGCAAAATGAAATGCCAACCTGAAGACAACACCTCCCGCACAGTCAGGTCCTGCTCATCGGCAGACGAGAGCGCATCCCGACCTGCAATCAGATCTATCTGTGTAAACACACTGACATAATAAAGTAAGGCGGGTATCAAGGCTGCAGTTGCAACCGTCAGATAGGATATCTCGAGAAACTCCGCCATCAGAAAAGCCGCAGCACCCATGATAGGCGGTGTCAGCTGACCACCCGTGGAGGCCACCGCTTCAATCGCACCCGCGTCATTCTTGCTGTATCCGCCACGTTCCATTAACGGGATAGTGACAACCCCTGTTGTCACAACGTTCGATACGGCACTTCCTGAAATGGATCCAAACAGTGCTGACCCGACAACCGAAATCTTTGCACTACCACCACGCGACCGCCCGGTAGCGGCCATGGCAAGATCGGTAAAAAAGGCGCCACCACCTGCCGCAAACAACAACTGACCGAAGAATACAAACAGAAGAACGACAATGGTGCCGACAGCAAGCGGCGTTGAAAAAACGGCACTGGGATCAAAACCAACGTATTGAACAAGGCGCTCAATACTCATATTTTTACCGATCAAGCGCCCGGGAACCTTGTCGGCAAAGAGGGAATAAACCAGAAATAGACTAACGATGATGAACAGCATCCAGCCTGTTCGACGACGAATGCCCTCCATCACCGCAACAGTGACAACGGCTCCGATGACAGTGATTTGCCAAGGACGATAGGCTTGCTCTTCAAGTAACCAGCCAAAATCCCAGGCCGCATACATCAATGTGAGAAATGCAATAAGGGCGATAGTGCCGTCAATAACACCTATACGACTCTTTACCTGGCCTGAAGCGCCGAACTGTACATAAGCGAGAGATAAAGCGAGACCTAATTGAAACGCCATATATTGCTGCGGCAAAATTGCAATGCCTATACGGGTCGGAGCTTCAACGTTCCACAGAATACAGGCAACACACATCAGTGTTGCCAAAGTAGCAACAAGAGGATTCTTCAGATTACTGGTAACACCCGTGTTCAGTGTTGCGTTGTTCATGACACGACTACTCTCCACTTCAAAAGGAAAAATACGGAAAAAAATGTGAGGACAGAGTACCTATTAAATTAGCATATTGACGGATTGAACCGCTGCACCATTTAATAGGTACACTGTCCCCGTATTTTTTCTTATGCTGGCTGCATATCCTGCAACTGAATGAAAAAGGGCTGTGGCGAATATTCGTCGTGAAACAGCTCTTTCTCGCCGAGCCAGTGGTCATGCAAATAGTCCCCATGGTCTGAAGTAAGGACGATCATCGTCTGATCTGCGATTCCGCGGTCTTGTAGATGCTGTCCTGCTGACTCGGCGGTTCTTAAACTCTGCGAAAAATGGGTGCGCGTTCCCGCGTTCTGGCTCACTTCGGTTGGCTGGAAGTACCTCGTCAGGCCCGTACATGCTGGCGTAGGGCTCGGGCACAATGTAAGGCCAGTGCGGTTTTATAACTGGAAATACTCATATTTAATTAATCTTGCCGCCTGAGATTGCACAGGCTTTCCTCAACAGTTTTCAACATTCACTCGGTCAGATTGAAGCACATAATTTAGACACCAAGATTTTTCAGCACAGTGCTGATGCAGCTGTGCTCATGGCGGAGAGCAGGACACCACCTTCAGTGTCGTAACGCATTTTAGCAACGGCACCGCATCAATCGACCTAGTCATTGGTGCCATGACGTTCACACCCATTGACTCAGGCTGGTTCGGCAGCGACAACCTCACGGTTGCGATCACTGATGAGTTTGGCGGCTTTATGTTTTTCGATTTTTTCTTGCGCAGAGTCGTGGTGGTAAATCGCGTCGTTACATATTGATTCACCGGCCACTTTCTTATCAATAACCTTCATATTTGGAAGATTTGAGCTAATGCCAAGCGAATCGACCATCCTTTGCGTATGCTTTCGTTCCACTGGACTTCAGCCCTGCAGCAGAAAGATCCACCGGGCGTAATTTAATCATCGGCTATCCAGCCGTTGCAGAAATGTGAATACCAGCCCGGCCCAAACGATTCGGCGCTCTCCAACCAGATTATTTCGAATTTTATTCACCCTAAGTGGATTTAATAACTTCATACATACCAATAGAAATTCTCTCACTAAGGTTTTATTTTTCAAGCCCGTTCCCATATGGGATATGCGGCAATCAAGAATTATCTTTACGCTCATGGTTGGAAACGTATTGGAGCGGATAATGTTTGAAATTTTGCAGTATTTGAATACTATCGGACCGCTTCAATTGATCGGTCTGTTGGGATATCTGGTCTACACCTTGGCATTTGGCTGGGTGCAGATTGTTAGAGGATGGACGGGAACAGCGCGAAATAGTCGTTATGCAACGTGCTGGCTGCATCCTTGGTGGCGGTAAGCCTTATTGCCGAGTTCAATTTGTCCTCCGGCTCATTCAGGGCAGCTAGATACTCATTGGTCTTGTTGGGCTAGTGAAACGGCAGATCTTCAAGGGTGCATCTCGGTTCTCAGCACCGCTTCCTGCCCAGGAAGTGGTGTAATGTCTAATTCTGATCTTACGTCCTGTTTTTTACGCTGATTGGGATTACGCTCGCTCCTGGCCCGTTTGTCCTGATGCTGATTGTCAGATCAGCTAGCAAGGGCGTATTGGGCGCATTTGGCTTTGGTATAGGTTATGCGCTTGGAGGTGTGATCATTACTTCCGTCGTATGTTTTGGCCTTGGCAGGTGGTTGACGGCTGTTCCTGACATTTTATCCTCACTTGGCGCGGGCATCCTGACATGTTTTATCTGGCCCTATATGATGATCTTATTACCCTTAGTTTTGACAAGTTTAATGAGCACCACTGCGATTGAGCCGCCCAAGTTCTTTATTCTCGTCGTAATCACTTTCGCTACGGTGATCGTATGCTCTGTTTTTATCATTGCGCTTGCGGCACAGATAAGTCGCTTAGTTAGCTCTCCACGCTCAACGATGTTCTTAAATCGCAGTTTGGTCGTCATTCTTGTATTCGGTGGTGGGTGGACGGTGCAGGGCGCTGGCAGAGGTTTTTCGTGTCGATGGCGCAAAATGCCCCACATATGCTTCAGTTTGCGTCAAAGGCCGTGATGGTGATGAGCAGACGGATCGGTCCGGAAGCAATGTTGCGCCAATTATGTAAGGATTCCCCGTCTGATCTAGCACTTCTCGAAACTGAGGAGATGAAGCAGATTCTTGTGGCGAACATCAGCTTGATGGCAGACAAGTCGACAAATTCTGCTAGAGCTTTCGCCATGGAGTATTCCGCTTTTCAGGTGGATTGGAGCGACCGCATGATGGCCACCCAGAATATTCCAGTTCAGATATTTCTAGCCGAAGAAGATCCAACAGCAAAGCTGCAATTAACCGTAAAGTATCAGGAAAGCTTTTGATTAATCAAGAAGTCTAACTGAATTGATACAATAGGGCGGTCATGCAATTGACGGGACTACTATGTTCCGTAATATTCGTACGATGTTTAACTTTGAACCGCCTCGATTTAACAAATAATCAACTTTAATACTGGGATTTATGCATATGTTTCGTGTTGCATATGAAGATTTCCATCAGTTCGTTGACCCCGATTCTAAACTTGAGCGCATTGCCCTCAGTCAGTTGGGCGCATGAGTTCAAATACTTCGCTCACCCCTACGTAATCCCGGTAGCCACACCGTGCAAGCGGTTGGGCTCCAGCGGTATCAAATCTACCATTACGCAAGTACTTGTCATTGATGTGGACGGCCACAACCTGGCCAATAACCATAAAAGTATCGACTGAATTCCCATTCAAGTCTTTGAGCTCAGTGCACGATAGAGTCTTGCACTCCATCGAAGCTGGGCTGTCAGCCACCCTCGGTGGCGTGATCAACTCACACGGAGCCATCTCTAATTTGGCAGCGAGATATTCGTTCTCGCCAGCTGGAAGCGCATCACTACTCGCATTCATTTGCGACTGTAGCGGAACGGTTGCTAAGGAAAAGCTAAATTCCCCATTGTCCCGAGCGTTACCTGCACTGTGTTTGAGTGTTTCACTCGAGAACATCAGCATGGGCGGGCTACTGGTTAAGGCATTAAAGAAGCTATAGGGCGCTAGGTTAGGGACGCCATCACTGTCTACTGTGGAGATCCAACCAATTGGGCGAGGGGTGATGATGGCTTTGAATGGGTCGAATGGTAAGCCATGTCCATCTTTAGGTTGGTAGAACACATGATCTCCAATTGGTTGGTGGTTACGCAGTATAGCTGTTCAATGGCTCATTACTGGTGTGCATCGAGAGGGAGAATGCGTTTTACACAGGCTACGCTAAGCCTTTGTTAGTATTTACTAGGGGCTCAGCATGCGGCCGGAATAGGTGCTAACAATCACTGGGGTACGCAAGATAGTTAGTGCTTGATCGATTCCGAAGTAGTAATTCTTAATACGATAAGATTTTAGTTATTCAATTTTCAGATATCAG
>JBLHWG010000119.1:0-13993 GCA_047629055.1 Halioglobus sp. | reverse complement strand
ACTAGTAGCGGCGAGAGAATCGCTAATAACACATGAAATACCACCAAGAATAAACCAATAGAACCGGATGGCCGTGATACAACATCTCGCAATACTGTGGCTATTCCGGAAAATGGCTTTGCGCTTGTCGGCGAATTCATTATCGCCTCATGTGCGCTGTTCTCAACCGTGGATTGGCAATCATAGTTAACAGATCAGCCGTGAGATTAACGCAAACATAGACACTGGCAATGATCAGTGCAATTGCTTGAGTGATAGGAAGATCACGATCAGAAATTGAGTCGATCATCATGCGACCCAGGCCCGGGTAGTTGAACACGGTTTCGATAACGACGACTCCCCCCAGTAGCCAGGCGATTGTCAACGCTATAACATTGATGGTTGGCAGCAAGGCGTTTGGCAAAACGTGTTTGTACACGATGCGCCAATAAGGTACACCTTTAAGAGTTGCCATTTGTGCGTAATCGCTAGCCATAACTTCAATGACCGAGGAGCGAACGGTGCGAAGAATATGGGCGGTCATGACCATCGCAAGCACTGTCATCGGTAACAGTATTTCCGGGAAGAATTCACTCACTGGTGCACTTGCAGAGGTTAGAACTATGCCTGGCACCCAGCCAAGTGACACACTAAATATGAGAATCAATAATGTCGCTGTGACGAATTCGGGAATTGTCATTGCGAAAATGGTGAGGGTGGAAATAATCAGATCTGCAGGTTTGTCTCGCCACAATGCGCTGATAATTCCGAGAAAGAGTGCCAGCGGAATGCCAACCGCCATAGCGCAAAATGCAAGTAGTAATGTGTTCTTTAGTCTGTCGCCAACCAGAGTTGCGATGCTCTTGTTGCCTTTGGCCGAAACGCCAAGATCGCCTTGTAGCGCATTAGTTGCCCATGAGATATAACGGGTTGTAGCGGGACGGTTGAGTCCTAGTTCAGTTCGGCAATTTTCCAGCAATTTACCTTTGGCTTCTCTTTCAAGATAAGCCGTGCAGGCATCACCTGGTAAAATCTCTACGCCAAGAAAGATGATGATCGATACGAGAAAAACGGTAATGCCACCTAGAAATACTCGACGTGTAATCAGTCCTAACATGGCTATTCGATTTAATAGGTGGAGTGCGTCGGGGCGATTTTCAGCTGCCCCGACTGGTTTATAAGTTGAATCTAGTCGACCGTGATTTTGTGCCAGCGAACGGCGTCATTTTTAACTGCATCAAGGTTAGCAACGCGAGCCGTGGTACCCACCAGCCTGGTCACGTGATATGGAATGAGAGTTCCTGCATTTTCATAAAGGTACTCTTGTGCCTGAACGTAAAGAGCTTTGCGCTTGTCGAAATCCAGTTGGCGTCTGGCATCAGCAAGTAGTGTATCGAATGACGCATCGTTGAAATAGGATTCGTTCCACTTAGCGCCACCCAGATAGATTTCATGCAGAGCTTGATCGGCAGGGCGCTCGTTCCAGCGGGTGGCTGCTACATCTTTCTTCATCCACACCTCACTCCAGTAACCATCACTGGGGACTTGCTTGATATTGACGCGGATACCGGCTGCGGCTGCTTGCTGCTGATAGGCTTCTGCCAGGATAGGCCAGGTCGCCTCCAGCGTCGCAACGTGTACGTCTATATCGATCCCATCAGGAAAACCGGCTTCAGCAAGTAGAGCTTTTGCAGCGTCAATGTCTTGTGGGCAACTCATATCGGCACGATACTGATCGTTGGGTTCGACCGGTGTGTCACAGGCAACAATGGCCCCGCCACCAGTCACCAGATCAACAAGAGCTTGTCGATCGGCTGCTAAACGCACTGCTTTACGGACTCTTATATCCGTGAATGGCGCAACGTCAGTTCGGAATACCAACCCTCGCCAGTTTCCCGTGGGAATAGCTTGTACCTGGAACTTGTCGGTGCTGTCCAACATAATGCGCTGCTGTGCCGTAACACCGCGTTCCATATCGATTTGTCCACCTAGCAGGGCCTGTAGTCGAGCTTGGCCATCAGCAATGCCGATGACTTCCATACGTTCAACACCTGGTGCGCCTTCGTAGTAATCTTCGTTAGCAACGAGCACTGAGGTGCCTTGTGCATCAAATTTTTCTACTTTGAAAGGTCCAGTCCCAATGCCCGTGGTACCTATCGCATCACCGCTTCCTTCAGGAATCATGCGAAGGCGGTAGTCCATGAGTTGCAGTGGCATATCGGCAAACGGTGTGTTCAGTGTAATCTTGACTGTCATCGCATCGGGTGCTTCTACGCTGTCTATCATCTTCACAGCAGAACGTGCAGGGCTGTCTGAATCAGGATCAAGAACTCTGCCGAGTGAGTAGAGAACGTCTGCTGAATCAAAGGTTGATCCGTCGTGAAACTTGACTCCATCACGAAGTTGCAAAGTCCATTCAGTAGCATCCGCATTGGCGGACCAACTGGTTGCCAGATCTGCACTGGGAGAGCCGTCCTGCCCTGGTCTTACCAGGCGGTTCATGATCTTTTCAGTGATTTGGAACACTCGCCCTTTAGCAATAGGGTCAAGGCTAGATGCGTCACCGAATCCGAGTTCATGGGCCTGGCGAAATGTCCCCGTCGGGCTGGCAATGGCCGCACTTGTAGCGGCGGTAAAAGCTACTACGGCAAAAATTTTATTCATATTCGATTCGCTCCTGCTGCAATGAGGTTGCAGATTCCTTAGTGTGGTTTTTTTATTCTGGTGCTCTCGACTCTCACGCTTGAGGGGCGGTATGACAAACGACAATTTTCGACCCTATGGATTAAATAATTTTAATTCATAGGGTTGGTATTGGGGTACTGGGTAAGTTAGGTGATTTCTGATTCCTGAACCAACCATTGACATACTGCATCGACTTCCGGATTCCTGCGACCACCCGGTCGGGTAAGCATGAAATAGGATCGTTGCGGATGAAGGTCTTGCTTAAAGGGCTTCACCAATCGACCTGTCGCAACATCATCTCTCAGGAATGGAAAGCTGCCGAGCGCAACTCCTTGACCTGCAATGGCCGCCTGGACCACCAGATTGGAATCTATCATCGTGATTTGATTCTCAAATGTGAGCTCTTTTAATCCGACCAGGGACAACCAACTTACCCATTCACTGCGATCCCGCTGTTGGATGATCGGGAAACGCGACAAATCTGCAGGATGCCTTAAACCACCATACTTCGACGCAAGTTCGGGACTAACGACAGGCGAATATACCAAAGCGAAGAGGGCTGTTACGTCCAGGCCATGCCATTCGCCTGTCCCCCAGTCCACCGCAATCTGACTCGACAGGGATTCAACACTGGTAATTCGGGGCGAATGCGTTAATACCAGCTCAATGCCGGGATGCGTTTCGCGAAATTTTTCTAAACGGGGCAGCAGCCATCGACTGCCGAATATCGGGCCTACAGCCAGTCTTACGGACTTGGACGTCGGCGCGATGTGCGTATCTATCTCCGCTCTTATGTCTGAAAAAGCCTGACCAAGCACAGCAGCAAGCGAACGACCAACATCTGTCAGCACTACTGCACGGGTTCTGCGTATGAAAAGAGGGCAGCCCCAGTCCCGCTCAAGTTCCCGAATCTGGTTAGAAACGGTAGTAGGGCTAACAAAGAGTTCCTCCGCGGCATCCTTGAAACTCAGGTGTCGAGCAGCAGCCTCGAAGGTGCGCAGTGAGTTCAGCGGGAGTCTAGGATGTGTGTTGGCCAAGTGGGATCCGAAGTTTATAGGAGAGAATTATTTCATTTATACCTAGGGTAATTGTCATTTGTCTATTCTTGTTTAACAGTGAAAGCTAGAGTTCCTGTTTTTGCTGGATGTTGCAATGGAGTCGACTTGAATGTCTGGGAACACTGATAAAACGGCAAAGGTGGGCACCGGCCCGGCGCGTCGAAAACGTGGAGGACGCAGACGAGCACCTCCACAGCCTCGGCGCAAAGCAGAAACGCGCCTTTCGGGAGGCCGGTTAGCACCATTGGATCATGCTGATCTGGAACGTATTCACACGGTTGCGTTAGAGATACTGGACATCGTCGGGATGTCAGATGTTCCGAGCGACGTGCAGGACGTCGTGATAAAAGGGGGTGGCAAGTTAATAGACGGTGGGCGTCTTTCTTTTCCACCTGAGCTTGTGCAACGTGCGCTGGATGGATTGCAGCGCGAGATTGTCTTGTGTGGGCAATCCCCAGAGCATGATATGCAACTCTGCGGTAGCCAGGTTTATACGGGCTCGGGTGGAGCAGCACCGCTGATTGTTGATATTGACAGCGGTGAGTATCGGGAGTCGACGCTTTGTGATCTTTACGATGCGGCCAGGCTGGTTGATTCGTTGGAGAATGTGCACTTTTTCAGCCGATCGCTGGTTGCGCGTGATATGCAAGACCACCTCAGCCTGGATGTTAATACAGCATATGTTTGTTTAGCCGGTACCACCAAGCATGTGATGGTTAGTGCGTCTAATGCAGGAAGTGTGTCGGCTATAGCGGAGATGTGTTACCTAATTGCTGGGTCGCGTGAAGCGTTTCTAGCGCGTCCGTTTTTATCCTTGAATATTAATCATGCAGTATCACCTTTGCGTTTTGATCAGGATGCGTGTGCCGTCCTGGCAGAGGCCGTTCGATTGGGTATACCCGCTCATGTGAACACCTTCAGTCAGCTGGGTGCCTCGAGCCCGGTAACAATTGCCGGCACTGTTGCGCAAACTATGGCAGAAACCCTAGCAGGAATGGTTTACGCCTGGTTGCTCGATGCCAATGTCAAAGCGATCTTCGGGCCACGCCCCATGGTGACAGATTTGCGTACAGGATCAATGGCAGGTGGGGCGGGTGAGCAGGCAACGCTTACAGCGGTGTCCGTACAAATGTCCCGTTTCTACGGATTTTCAAATTCCACGATTGCCGGTGCAACCGACAGTAAAATCGCTGACGCGCAAAGTGGTTATGAGAAATGCCTATCAGTGGCCTTTGCCGCACAAACAGGCGCGAATCTGATTACCCAAGCGTGTGGAATGCAGGCAGGTCTTATGGCTTGTTCATTAGAGAGTTATGTCGTGGACAACGAAATGCTTGGATCCATCTTAAGGTCTCTAGCTGCGGTCGAAGTATCAGACGAGACCCTGTCAGCAAAGCTTGTGCGTGAAGTGGCACTCGGTGAGGGGCACTATCTTGGGCACGCCGATACCCTCAAGCGTATGCAATCAGATTTTCTATACCCCTCCATTGCAGATCGACGTGATTATGCAGTGTGGGCAGCTGATGGGTCGCCGGATATCAGAAGTGTAGCGAAGCAACACACACGTACCGTGTTGGCTACACATTTTCCGTCGCATATAGATACTGTGACCGACGCTGGTTTGCGTTCTGAGTATGATATTCGTATACCCGTTGAAAAGATGCGGCCTGTATGAATAGTCCGATTAATATTATCGCGGTGGGTGGTGGTGGCTTTACTCATGAGATCGATTCGGAACTTGAAGATTATATATTTCAGCAACTCCCTGTTACAAATCCGGCCATAGGATTTATACCTACAGCGAGTGGTGATTCTGAAATAAAGATAACTCGGTTCTATGAACGCTTTAATCAATTTGATTGCCAAGCAAGCCACTTGAACCTGTTCGGAACGGTGAAAGAATTGCAGAAGTGGGTGCTGTCTCAGGATCTTATTTATGTAGGCGGGGGCAACACCAAAAGTATGCTGAGTGTCTGGCGTGAGTGGGATCTACCCAGGCTCTTGCAGAGGGCTGCACAGAATGGCACGGTGTTATCAGGTGTGAGCGCGGGTGCAGTTTGCTGGTTTGATATGGCGTTGTCTGAGAGCGGTGGTGATGGGCTAGTAGCTTTGCCCACTTTGGGATTTGTTAGTGGCAGCTGTTGTCCGCACTATTCGACCGAAGAGCATCGACGCGCAAGTTTTGCTGAGTTTATTGAACAAGGATTATTGCCGACGGGTATTGCCATTGATGATGGCGTCGCAGTGCATTTACGTGGTGGTGAGATTGTCGGTGGTGTTAGTGCACGTAAAGATGCGTGCGCCTACCACCTGAGCATGGTGGCAGGGCGTCTGGAGACAAAAACACTAACGTTTTAATACTGCTGACTACCTAGCACTTACTGTTGCTAGAGGTCCCCCTTCATTGATTCTGTCAAGGCGTGGGAGAGGCCAGTTGATTCTTTAAAGGCCGGTCGGGAGTGTCGGTTGCCAAATGCTGCCTTGTCACTGAGTTTGACTAAAGATTCTGCAAGTGCTACTGCACTTGAAATTGGATCTAGTAGTAATGTATTGACCTGTGGTTGCATTTTGGACGCCATGCCTGCCAGTGGGGCGCCCCCAAGAATGACAACATCGGCTCTATCTTCAGAGATGGAATGATTAACGAGTCGGAGTAGTTCACCTTCCATTGTGGATTGCCCGGCAAAGGCGTTCAGCGTGTTGGCATCGGGTGTTCGGACTCCAAGGAATTTACTGCTAAGGCCGCTATCTTCGACACTGTCGATATACCACCGGGACATGAGTGCCGTGAAGGTGACAATGGAGAATTGCTCGCCCAGTAGGGCTGCTGTCATGATGGACGCCTGCGCCATGCCTACAATGGGTAGGTTGAATTGCTCGCGAGCGGCTTTGAGTCCTGGATCGCCAAAGGCTGCGATTATGACTGCGTCTACGTCGTGCTCATGCTCTGCAATAGTTTCTAGTGCGAACGCGCCCGCAATTTGAGCTTCGGCCCTGGAGGATATGTAGGGGAATCCCTTGTGTGCAGTAACCGGTACTATTTCAACACCGACCGAGGCAAATGTGTGAGCCACGCTTGCCATTGTATTGGTCATGGCGGAACTCATATTGGGGTTTAGCAGTAAAATTCGCATAGTGTTCGTCAAGCTCAGTTATCAATCGTGGGTGACCATGGGGTAAGCCCATTTTTATCTCGCCAGCATGCTGCAATGTCTTTTCGGCTGGCTAACCAGACTGCAGGGTTGTTGGAGATGTGTTCCAGGATTTTATGCAAGCCTGAGATTCTGGCGGGTCTGCCGATGATGCGTAGATGCAGGCCTATGGATAGCATGCGAACTGAACTGGAGCCTTCATCAAGTAGCTGGTTAATGGCTGCTATCACGTAGTTGGAAAAATCTATCGCCTGAGTGAAGCCTCCACCGGGTGAAAACCGCATATCGTTGGTGTCGAATGCGTATGGCAGGATGATGTGTTCATGGCCGTTAACAGAGGTTATACGTGGCATGTCGTCGTCATATGCATCGGAGTCGTAGGCAAAACCTCCGTGTTGTACGAGTAGGTCTCGGGTGTTTGTGGTGGACGCTGAACGCGTATGCCATCCAACGGGTGCAGTACCAGAGGCGTCCTTAATGGCGTTGTAAGTATTTGCGATTACTTGCTCCTCTGATTCGCGTGACATGCCTGCATGGCGTTCCCAGCGCCATCCGTGAGCACTAATTTCATGGCCGTTGGAAATGGCATCTTTTAATAACCAGGGAAGGCGTTGTGCGGATCGACCACAGGTGGAGAATGTAGCCTTAACTTTGTGCTCGGTGAACGTATCTATGATTCTCTGATATCCCCGACGAGGACCGTAGTCGAAATGGGATTCCATACATAAATCTGGGCCGTCTTTCACTTCCTCCCGTACTTCGTACACAGACTCGTTACGTTCATCACCTTCTCTAATAGATAGCTCTGATCCTTCTTCAATATTAACCACAAACGAAACTGCTAGCTTTGCATCATTTGGCCAGGGTGGTGGGTCGTTGGGCTGGCCCCAATTTCCCTTCAAATCGCGCTGCAGATTTAATGCTTTATCCATAGCATTGTCCTATTTGTAAGTGTTCGGTTTGGCTTGTATATTTCTCCATTAAAACATGAATGAATATGTTCAGTATTTAGGTGCGTGAGTTAAATACAAGCTCGTTAAGGGGGCTTTTCCTAAGCAAGATGATGGCTGGCGCCAACACTATCGTAGACTATTACCCGAACTTAGACGGGCTTCGAGCAATCGCTAAGAGAATCCACCGGATTTATATAATCGTTGGCATCCCCGACATGCTTCGGACACATATTCGATACGTTCTCTGTGCCGGTGAAGTTTTACTTAGAGACGGTAAAACTACTCGAGTGAATGCCGCGGAGGTTATCGCAAATACACAGTCCGTTGCTGACTGGTTGTGGGCGCGTGCTCGTAGCGCCTAGCGTGCGCTAACGTCGACTAACCATATATTCAACGGGCCAAGTCACGATTTGTGGGAAGACGCTGATGATGATTATGGCCAAGAGCATTAGAAAGAAAAATGGCATGGCGGCGCGAGTGATCTGAAAAATATCCCGCCCCGTCATTCCTTGCAGCACGAATAGATTGAAACCCACTGGAGGTGTGATTTGTGCCATCTCCACGACAATGACAGTGAATATTCCAAACCAGATTAGGTCGATGCCTGCATCCCTGACCATGGGCAGCACCACTGCAGCGGTTATGACCATCATGGACACACCGTCCAGGAAGCAACCCAGAAAGATGTATAGGATGGTTAATACGACCAATAGCATGCCGGGGGAAAGCTCCCAGCGTTCTACTACACCTGCTAATGCAGCCGGTACACCGGTAAAGCCCATTGAAATTGATAAGAACGCTGCGCCCACCAGAATAAAACTGATCATGCAAGATGTTCTGACTGCACCCATAAGGCTGTCCATGAAAGATGCTTTGCTTAGGCTGCCAGACACAAAGGCGAGAAACAGTGCACCTAACACACCAATAGTCGCAGCCTCAGTTGGTGTCGCGTATCCGCCGTAGATTGATCCGATAACAGTGAAGATCAGGCCTAGTACAGGGAGTAGTAGTCGCGATGCCCAGAGCTTTTCACGTAGAGTTGTTTTACCGGATTCAGTAGGTGCCAGCGATGGATTCAATTTGCTTCTGATCATCACATAGCCCATGAACATTAAAATGAGCATCAAGCCTGGGAGTACACCTGCGATGAACATTCGGGATATGGATTGCTGCGCTATTACGCCGTAAACGATAAGCATGATGGAAGGCGGAATAAGTAAACCCAAGGTTCCAGAACCCGCCAGAGTGCCAATGGATAGACTTTCATCGTACCCACGCTTCTGCAGTTCAGGCATGCTCATTCTGCCTACGGTTGCGCACGTTACGGCGCTGGAGCCAGCCACTGCCGCCATGACACCACACGCTATGATGTTAACGTGGAGAAGTCCGCCTGGGAGGCGAGCTACCCATGGAGCAAGGCCGTTGAACATGTCGGAGGATAATCGGGTTCTGAACAGTATTTCGCCCATCCAGATAAATAGCGGCAAGGCGGTTAGGGCCCAGTTCCAGCTGGCGTCCCACAGGGTGCTCGCCATGATTGAGCCCACGGGGACTGCAGAAAAAAGGGTGAGAGCTGCAAAGCCAACGGCTATGAGTGTAGGTGCTACCCAAAGACCACTCGCAAGCAGGAGTAGCATTAGCGCAAACAGCACTATTGAGATTGCACTGGCATCCATCGTTATATAACCGGTTTGCGGTTGTAGCTAGGTTCTTGGCCTTTTATAAGCGACACAAGCTCATCAATGAGTGCAATGTTCAGCACCAGTAATCCTATCGCCATGACTGATTGGGGAATCCAGAAAGGTACAGCGAGTAGTCCAGGGCTAATATCGTTGAACTTGTATGAAAAATACACAAGGTCGAATGCCCAATAAGTCATGTAAAACAGTAGGGCTATGCTGACACCTACACCCCACAGATTCAGGATTCGGGCGAGTTGCCCGGTTGCCAATCTTGTTACCAGGGTCACTCTAATATGTTCGCCTTGGCGAAATGTATGAGCCAGTCCTAGAAACGTGGCGCCTGCGAGAAAGAACCCGGCACTTTCTGTTGAATCAATTGTGATACCAACAAATCTGCCAGCAACTTGCAATATGATTGTGATGGCAATGGATACCAGGCAGAGGGCTGCCAGGTATCCACTCCATCGATACAGCCCATCAAATAAGCGTCGTGCGTTCATTGAACCGCCAATGTTAAATTAGAAGGGCTGTCAGACGGACTACATGCCAAGGAATTTATCAAGCACGGCTTCTGCTTCAGGGCTAGCATCAGCGCGCCAGTTGTCAATCATCACCAAGCCAATTTCTTTCATCTTCTCGATTACCTGTTCGGGGGCATCAGTCACTGTCATTCCGTTTTCTGCAAGTGTGGCTAGCTGTGCTTTGGTCGTCTCTTCGCTCAACTCCCAACCTCGAGTCTCTGCAGTTGCAGCAGCAGCAAGGATGGCTGCTTGATCTTCAGCAGACAGGGCGCTGAAAAATTTCTCATTTACGACAACCGCGTTTTTAGTGAAAATTGCGCCTGCATAAGTAAAGTCTGTGGTGTTGTCCCAAGCTTGAATATCAATGCCGGTTTGGGGGCTGGTAAAGAGTGCTTCAATCAGGCCAGTAGAGAAGGCTTGAGGGATCTCTGCAAAGGGTAAAATGGTTGCATCGAAGCCCAACAATTCACCCATTTGCTGTGTGGCTGTGGAGTAGATACGAAGTTTCTTTCCTTCAAAATCTGCTGTGGAATTGACTGGGAACTTTGTATAGAAACCTTGTCCTGGCCAAGGTGTGTAGTAAAGAATGCGTAAACCAGCTTCTTTAAATAGCGAGTCGAAATAGGGTTTTTGCATATCCTTTAATTTCCAGGCGGATTCATAGTCTGGGGCGATAAATGGCAGGCCACTAAGGGTATACATCGGGTCTTCGTTTCCGTAAACGCCCAATCGAATTTCGCCGATGGCGACTTGGCCACGTTGAAGAGCCGTGTTGATTACATTGAGCTTGATGAGTGAATCATTAGCGTTAAGTGCAATGTTGACAGACGTGTTTTGCTCCACCTCATCAATGAACATTTGAATGTTCTTAGTGTGGAAATTATCTTCAGGATAGCCCGATGTCATTATCCAGTCCGCGGACTGAGCT
Organism: Halioglobus sp.; assembly: GCA_047629055.1. Lineage (GTDB taxonomy): Bacteria > Pseudomonadota > Gammaproteobacteria > Granulosicoccales > Granulosicoccaceae > Granulosicoccus. The sequence continues at coordinate 3,035 of JBLHWG010000119.1, read as the reverse complement.
ATGCCTAAGTTTAGAAAGCAGGCGCTGGCGACGACTGTCGTTGCTATGTTTTTGAACAACTTCATTACGCAATTCCTCGTACGTGGATTAATCAGAATTAAAATTGGACTGTTGCTTCGAAATTCTCGATAGACATTTCAACAACTTCTCATTAAATAACCCCATGTGTCAACCTGATCCCATGCAGCCACAGAATAGGGCGATGTAGATTTCAGAGCTATCATGTTGCCTGCACGCACATGGCGCGTTATCGATTGCTTAAAGAATTATAGAAACCTCTGTGTCGGTGAGTGCGGGTACATAACATAGTGGTGCTGTGGAAATTCAAGTTGATTTTATATTTACTGCACCATACCGGTTCATTTTCAATTATTGCTAATTTAACAGTCTCAAAATAGTGCAATGATTTTATAGTTACTAATTCTTTAGTGAGCCTACATGGGCTTTACCAAATCCAACGCTGAGATAAACGTCATCGGTATCTGAATCGTGATCTGAAGAATCAACTTCATCCAAATCTATCGGATTGATACTTCCACCGGTTCCTGGCATAAGCTCCGCTGCATTACCTTCATCGGTATCGATATGCATTTCCAGCTTGTAGCTGTCCTTGACCCGCACCAACACATCACCAAATATAAGATCGCGCTCGCCTCCCAGAATCTTCACAGATACTTGCTCCTTGTCGTTTACACCGTAGAGCTTTGCAGCATCGGTATGCATATGAATATGGCGTCGCGCACAGATTAAACCTTCTTTTAGATGGACAGTGCCAACTGGCCCTTCAAGGGTGATAGGCGCTGAACCTTTTACTTGGCCAGAATTTCTTACTGGTGCATCGACTCCGAGTTTGAACTCATCAGTTCTTGCAATTTCGACTTGGTCAACACTGCGTAGTGGCCCGAGTAGCCGGACATTTTCAATTCGGTTGCGGGGACCCAGCAACGTCACTTTTTCAGCACATGCGTATTGGCCTGGTTGATACAGATCCTTAATTGGAGTAGGTGATGCGTCAGCTCCAAAAAGCTGCGCAAACGTTTCTGCGGTTAGATGACAGTGCCTTGCACTAACGGCTATAGGGATGGGCGGAAGTGCTGTGTCGCTTGTTGTATTATCTGAAAAATATTCAGATTTTGAAAATGCGATATTCTCAGATCCCATGACACGCAGGCTTTCACGCGCGATCATTAATTCTTCATTAGTTTTAACAACAACGACATCTACGCGTGAGTTTTTGGTGCTAATGACTGCGTGATCGTTATCGTGTTGAATACTGGCATCGTGGTTGGCATCTTCATTGATCATGACGCCAAGAAATTCGAGTCGTTGTAAAATTCTTCTGCGCATACTTGAACTGTTTTCAGCAATGCCGCCCGTGAATGCTATGGCATCAACACCGCCCATAGCAGCTGCATAGGCACCAATGTATTTACGGGCTCGATGAGCAAATACGTTTATTGCTAGTCTTGCGCGGTCATGGCCCGCAGCAGCGGCGGCCTCAATTTCCCGTAAGTCATTGCCGAGACCGGACAAGCCTGCTAATCCGCTTTGATGATTTAGCAAAGTACTTAATGAATCAGCATCGTACTCTCCGGTGTGTAATAAGTTCAATATCACTCCTGCATCAACATCGCCAGAGCGTGTACCCATAACTAAGCCTTCAAGTGGTGTGTTACCCATGCTCGTCTCGGTTGAGCAACCGAATTCCACCGCGCAAGCGCTTGCGCCATTGCCTAGATGCATCGTAATTAGGCGCAGTTCGTCTAGTGGGCGTTCGAGATAGTTTGCTGCCACGTTGGCTGCATATTCATGAGAGATGCCATGAAAACCGAAGCGGCGAATACCGTACTTTTGAGCGACCTCGTAATCAATTGCGTAAGTGGCTGCGCGTCGTGGCATCCGTGCATGAAAGGAGGTATCAAACACTGCAATCTGCGGCACGGTAGGCAATGCCTCATATGTCGCATTAATAGCGGCGAGACTAAATGGATTGTGCATGGGAGCTGCTGGTATGTACTGCTCAATGGCCTTAAGTACAGAGGCGTTTATTAGTTGTGGTTGGTGGTAGAGAGCCCCACCGTGCACGACTCTATGTCCGACGCAATTAATGTCGTATTTTTCGCATTCACGCAGTACTTCTGCGACGGCCTCTGCGTGCGATTCGCCGGCATCAGCATCCTGTACCAGGCGTTCATGTTTGCCAGAGGCAAGTAGCGTTTCATCGCTTGTGAATACGGCGTATTTGAGACTTGATGAGCCACAATTGATGACTAGCACTGCCATGTTGGAAGCCTTTTTTATCGATTTGGATCAAGTGTAGCTGCAATGAGTATTAGATTGGAGTAGCGAATATTGAGAGCGTCGAATATCGCCCGTCCATTAATAGAGCTAGCAGGGAAGGAACTGAGACCGCGTTCCGTTTTTGATTTTCTCAATGAGGGGCTAACGATTTTTGTTCAAGGCCGTTCAAGGCGTTAAATAGTTAAATCCCATACTTTCGAATAAGAAGAGAACTAATAAAAACCTTAAGCAGGCATTTTTATTTACATACTCGCCACCCCTTTTATTTATCATGATATGTAGGGGCGGGTATTTAAGTTGGCCACCTAAATCAACGGGCTTTAGCCCAAAAAGTCCGACGTTAACTTGAGTATGGATATCATATGAAACGTATTGATAGGAAGTTTATTACCGTTTTTATACCCACTGCTGCACTTCAGTTTGGCACGATGATATTGATGGGTAATGTTGCAGTGGCTCAGGATATCTCGCCCCCCGAGTCGTTTGCCTACGAGCTATATTCTAGCTCGACAGCTGAACTGTTCTGGGATCGATCTTCGACGTTGGGATTGAATCACAAAATCAGGCGAGATGGCCAGCCGCTTGACATCATTAGCGGTGTTAGTTATCTCGATAGGACTTTGAGCCGCGGGAGTGCCTACACGTACGACATTGTAGCCATTGACTCCACGGGTAATCGCTCAGCTTTGGCAACACTGACATTCTCTGGTTGGCGCAATAACAAGAACCAGACG
>JBLHWG010000118.1:0-14015 GCA_047629055.1 Halioglobus sp. | reverse complement strand
CGTGTGTAGCTTGGTGGCGTAATTGTTCCTCAATCCTGACACGCTGGTAATGATCCTGTTCTAGCTGCAGAGCGAGACTGTCTATGGTCCGTGCCATGTTGCCGATTTCGTCATTGGCATAGTCACAGACGCGTACTGACAGATCTCCATTCATAATTTTGTGAGCGGCATGAGCTGTCCGTTTCAATCTGCGTGCAACGGGTCCTAGGAAGATTGTATATCCGATAAACATGAGCAGCAGAGATAGGGCTACAGCAATGCCAAGAATTGTCCTTAGTCTGTTCAATGGATCGAAGGCTGCTTGCTCATCGATTTTCACGACGAGCCCCCAGCCAGTGGCTGGAATCGTCTGAATGGATGAGACTGAATTTATTCCACGATAATCGGGAGCCTCTATAACTCTAGAGCTTTGTGAGTTGAGCGCCAGGTTTGCAGGGAGATTACTTGACGATAAAATAACTTTGGAGTGAGCCGACTTTCTGTCGAATCTGAGTGCAGTGATTAATTGGGCATCCCCTGTCGGTGTGCGCTGAACGATATAGGCTTCTGTTATCAACCCTGTACGTTCGAGCATTGCGACAACATCCAAAATTGGATTGAGTGGTGTTTCTATTACCAGCGCTCCAACGACTTCGCCCTTGTCACTAACAATTGGAGAAACCACGCCAACGCGCTGGTTTTGAGTGGTGGTCATAAAAGCGTCGCCAAAAATTGTTTTAACCGACGACATGGCGCGTGCGATTAACTTATTATCTGTCGGCTCCCAGGTAAAGTTCAGAGTTTCGCCCAGCGTTATGCCATTTCTGCTCACAATTCTGAGCTCTGCTGCCGCCGAACCAATAATTCCGGCTTTGCTCCGAAGGTGAGCTGCGATTGGCTGCAATGGCCGGTCTGCGCTGTAGCTATCAATGGCTGTTACAAGTTCCTGCACCTGTGGATCAGTTGCCAGAGTGTGAGCAGTTTGTGCGTAGCCTGCAAGAATCTCGGATATGCGCAGCGCTTCGAGCTGTTGGGTATTGGACAAGGCCGTTTCTGTTCTTTCCTTGAGTTGCTGATCAAATAAATGAAAAGCAAATGTGCTCACCGCGCACAGCGGTATAAGTACGGCCAAAAGACAGAAAACGAGTTTTGCGCGTATTCCCATGTTACCGGTTCCTTGTTACAGGTGAATCTGACGAAATACTCAGGCTTGAATCTATCCTGAGAGCGTTGTGTTTCAAGCCGCAGAATTCATGCCTGAAAGGGTTATTTGGTTGGGATTATTTATTGCCACTATTAAGTCAGCTACTGAGTTGGCACGAATCATAATTCAAGTTATTTGGCTAAATCGCTAGTGGAAATAGCTTTGTGACCAAAATTGAGGGGTGCACTAAATGATTTTTGATTCGGATCTAACCTTCAGTTAACCGTTTCACGCAATAGCGCACCCGCTAGCGTTTCCCACCCGGAATTCTGATTGTGTTGTCGGATTGTTGATTGTTGGGGTCGGACCACCGTAAGCGAATGAAAAATAAGCATTAACAAGCTTAATTGGCCAGAAAACGATGACTATAGGCAGGAAAACATGGTCATTTATGCATCTTTAATTTCCTGCACGACTATATTTGAGCCTGCCGTTGATAGGTGCTAGATGTGAACAAGCTAGCAATAAGGACCTTTTTTAGTTTCGCTCAGTGAACTTCTGGTTCACTTTTCCGCTAAGGATGAGAAGTGAGCGTGAAATCGATGATCGACTAATTAAATCAATAAGTTATGATGGTCCGACCCAGTGCGGTCAGGTATGTGGCTTCATAACGAAATCAATAGCTTAACGAGATCCGATCCCTTGAGAAGAGAAAGTTGGTTTTCGTGTTGGCTAAAAGGAAAAAATTGCGTATCATTGGGAGTTACCTTCCGACTGCACTTGTTCGTGCGGTTTTGTTTTAACTAATTTTGGAAATTTCAGGCCCATGGTCACAATTCGCCTTTCCCGCGGCGGCGCTAAGAAGCAACCGTTCTACCACGTTGTTGCTACTGATAGTCGTGCTCGTCGCGATGGCCGCTACATTGAACGTCTCGGTTACTACAATCCGGTTGCTCGTGGCGATGCTACAGAAACCCAGCTCGACATGGATCGTGTTGAATACTGGATTGGTGTTGGCGCTCAGATGAGCGACCGCGTTGCTAAAATCGTTAAAGGCTATCGTAAGGAGAATGCAGCAGCCTGATTCGAGATCAGCTTCGGTGGGCCATTCGCCGTCCAATGAATCCAAAGAGAAAGTTCTCCTTGGGCACATTACGGGTGTGGTTGGTCTCCAAGGCTGGGTGAAAGTCCACTCGGACACAAATCCGAGGGATAACATCACAAGCTATAAGCGCTGGTGGTTAAAGCAGTCCGACGACTGGAAGCAGTGGGTGGTGTTAGATGGCAGGCCGCAAGGCAAAACGATCGTCGCCAAGCTCGAAGGGGTATCAACTCCGGAGGAGGCAGCGGTTTTAATCGGTTCAACTATTGCAGTCGATCGCGATGAAATGCCAGTGCTAGTCAATGGTGAGTATTATTGGGCAGATCTAACTGGGATGTTAGTCAAAACTGTCGATGGAATAGAGATAGGGCCAGTCCTTCGTTTGTTTGAAACAGGTGCCAACGACGTTGTCGTTGTCGCTGATCACCGACCAGACTACGGGGATGGTGGCGAGACTGAAGTGCTTGTGCCATGGGTATTGCCAGATGTAGTAACAGATGTGGACATGGAAAACCGGACAATCACTGTGGATTGGGATCCGGATTTTTGACGTGAAATTTGGTATCGCAACATTGTTCCCTGAATTGATCGAGGGGGCGCTCGAACATGGAGTTGTTGGGCGTGCAAAATTAAACGGACAGTTAGAAATAGTTTTAGCCAATCCAAGAGATTGGGCAGTAGATAAGCATCGAACCGTGGATGATCGCCCATTTGGTGGTGGTCCTGGAATGGTGATGACGCCAGGACCGTTGAGCGCGGCTATTGAGTTGCTCAAGACCCAATTGCCGGACGCGCCGGTCATCTACTTGTCACCTCAAGGTGCAGTGTTTGACCAGGCTAAGGCTCAAAGCTGGCAACAGCTCGGCAGTGTGATTTTGATTGCAGGTCGGTACGAAGGAATTGACGAGCGAGTGATTGATCAGCTTGTAGATGAAGAGGTGTCACTGGGCGATTTTGTTCTTAGTGGCGGTGAGTTTGCGGCATTGACTATGATCGATTCGGTCACGCGTCTAGTGCCAGGTGTTTTGGGTGATCCTGATTCGGCTTTGGAAGATTCCTTTGGCGCAGATGGGCTGCTCGATTGTCCGCATTACACAAGACCCGAGGTGTATCAGGGTCGCCCGGTTCCGCCGGTGCTGATGTCGGGGAATCACAAGGTTATTGCTCGTTGGCGACGCCAGCAGGCATTAGAGAAAACTAGGGACCGGCGTCCTGATTTGCTTGAAAAGGCAAATCTAACGGCGGAAGACAATTTATTTTTAACCAGCGCTAGAGTATCCGTAACAAGGGCTCCTGGCACTAGCATCAAAGAGTAATAAAATGAGCAAGATCATCGACGAAATCAACGCGGAACAAATGGGAAAGGAATTGCCCTCGTTCGCTGCCGGTGACACAGTTGTTGTGCAGGTCCGAGTAAAAGAAGGCGAGCGCGAGCGTTTGCAGGCTTTTGAAGGTGTTTGCATCGCAAAGCGTAACCGTGGACTGCATTCAGCTTTCACAGTGCGCAAGATGTCTCACGGTGAAGGTGTAGAGCGTGTCTTTCAGACATTTAGCCCATTGGTTGCTGGCGTTGAAGTAAAGCGACGTGGAGATGTGCGACGTGCCAAGTTGTACTACCTTCGCGGACTCACTGGCCGTGCTGCTCGTATCAAAGAAAAGCTATAAGCAAGCCCGTTCACGACAGTCGTTAAAATTTTTCGACTGTTCAGTCTCGTTGGTTACAAGATCTGTGAAGTCGAACTGTTATTGGCCAGCTGTTAAGCTGGCCGATTTGTTTTTGGTGAGTAACTACAGTTCGTTTTTTTGACACCAAACTGTTTCGCGTCAAGAATACGTCTATCTGACAGCATGCAGCCGTGCGCTTGAGTACACGCGCCTGATAAGCCCTCATATGTTGAGCGCTAACCATGGGCGCGCTTGATTTATCCCTAAAACATCCCAATCTTTCGGGCAACTTTTCCATAACCGCCTGCGATTTCCCGGAGATCATCTTAAATGAGCGACCAAACCCAAACTAACGCGGAACCAGATACCACCGCTGCGCCAGTAGATGGCGAAAAAATGGTGTTTCAAGCGGAAGTGAATCAGCTGCTGCAGCTTATGATTCACTCGCTATACAGCAATCAGGAAATATTCCTCAGAGAGCTAATTTCAAACGGTTCAGATGCTTGCGATAAGTTGCGCTTCGAATCAATAGAAAATAGTTCTTTACTTGAATCTGACACTGAGCTGCGAATCTCTGTCAGCGTTGATGAAGATGCGAAGACTGTAACGGTTTCTGACAACGGCATCGGTATGGATCGCGAAGAGGTAATTGCCAACATAGGCACAATTGCTAAATCCGGAACCAAGCAGTTTCTTGAATCACTGACAGGCGATCAGAAAACTGACGCTAAGCTCATTGGACAATTTGGCGTTGGATTCTATTCAGCGTTTGTCGTTGCTGATTCTGTGACGCTGGTTACTCGCAAAGCGGGTGAAGCTGCCGATCAGGCGGTTCAATGGGTTTCTGATGCTAGTGGCGGTTACACGCTGGGCACAGCGGATAAAGCTAAGCGCGGTACCGAGATTACGTTACACATTAAAGACGACGCTAGCGAATTTCTTAATGCTCACCGATTGCGAAGTGTAATCAAGAAGTACTCTGATCACATTACATTCCCAATCATGATGCTCGGCGAGGTTCCGATGGCTCCCCCTCCATCAGAGGGCGAAGAAGAGCAAGAGCCTGAGCCGCAGGTAGCAAAACTTGAGCAGGTCAATGCCGCTTCTGCGCTTTGGACACGCCCGAAGTCGAGTATTGAAGCGGACGAGTACCAGGCGTTTTATAAGCAAGTATTCAATGACTATGAAGATGCGCTAACGTGGGCCCACAATAAAGTTGAAGGCAATCAGGAATACACGTCTTTACTCTTCATACCTAAGAAAGCGCCGTTTGATCTGTACGACGGTAATTTTCAGCGTAACGGCATCAAGTTGTTTGTTCAGCGCGTATTTATCATGGATGAAGCTGAGAAGCTGATGCCGCGGTATTTGCGGTTTGTAAGAGGCTTGGTCGATAGCAACGATCTGCCGTTGAATGTTTCTCGCGAAATATTGCAGGGCAACAAAATCATTGATGCGATTCGCAATGCATCCGTAAAGCGTGTTCTGACAATGCTTGAAAAGCTCTCGGAAAAGCAGCCAGAAGATTACCTCGCGTGTTGGAAAGAATTTGGTGCATGCCTGAAAGAAGCCCCAGGTGAGGATTTTGGCAACAAGGAGCAGGTCGCCAAGCTCTATCGCTTCGATACAACAAATGCAGAAAAGGTTGGAGATTTAACCAGTCTTGATGATTACATTGCTCGTATGAAAGTGGGTCAGGACAAAATTTTCTACATTACGGCAGACACGTATCAGGCTGCCAAGAATAGTCCGCATATGGAAATCTTCCGGGACAAAGGTATTGAAGTTCTGCTAATGCACGACCGAGTCGATGAGTGGATGATGTCGTACTTGAATGAATACAGCGAAAAATCCTTTGTATCGATAGCGAAGGGTGATCTGGACCTGAGTGCCATCGAAGGCGTTGATGCTGAGTCAGACGAAGAAAAGGCCAAAAAAGAGAAAAAGGCAGCCGATGTGGCACCGACCATAGGGCGAATCAAAGCAGCGTTAGCAGAAACAACCAGTGATGTGCGTGTGTCAACTCGATTAACGTCATCTCCGGCTTGTGTGGTTATGGGCGAGCACGACATGGCTTTGCATATGCAGCAGCTTCTTAAGCAGGCTGGTCATGAATTGCCAAGTACGAAGCCAGTGTTGGAGGTCAATCCTACTCACCCGATATTGGATCTGATGGATAAAGAGCAAGACGACGAACGTTTTAACGACTGGGCGCATCTACTGCTTGATCAGGCATTGTTAGCTGATGGTGGTCAGCTTGATGACAGTGCTGGGTTTGTTAAGCGTATGAACGAGATGTTTTTGGCACTCTCGAGCTGATCGGATCAGTAATAACTTCAATCAGCGGTTGGCTCTGCTCGCGCCAACCGCTAGAATTAGAAACAACCTCGAAGGTGATGTTTTTACACTTTCGGCTATTTCATCGTAATAGGTGCGAAATATTCAATGAAATCCTCTTTTGAGACGGCCCTTGTGGCGCCCAAGGCATCGCTCTTTATTAGAGCAGGCATCTTGGGGCTGCTAGCCAGCGCCTTCGTCCCTCTCTCACAGGCCTATGCCGCAGGTGATACTGTATCTGGCGAGCAAAAAGCTCACACATGTCTAGGTTGCCATGGCGTTCAGCATTACGTCAATACTTATCCGACCTACCACGTGCCATTAATCTCCGGACAGCACGAGGCTTATCTTGTTGCCGCACTGCAGGCCTATCGAGCAAAAACTCGATCTCACCCGACGATGCAGGCAAACGCTGCGCTGTTAACCGATCAGGATATTGCTGATATTGCTGCCTGGTTGTCTGCTCAGGGGGCAAAATAATGACACATTCTAGTGAAGGTGGAAAAAACGTAATGGCTCGCTGGGTAACAAGTGCGTCAACTTTGCGTGTTTTGGTGCTGGTAGTGGCGGCGATTGGCGCAAGCAGTGCAAACGCTGGCGATGCTGCCGAAGGTGAGAAGAAGGCGGCAACTTGCGCAGCCTGTCACGGTGCCGATGGTGTCTCGCAGATTCCTACCAATCCTATATTGGCCGGTCAGTATCCAAGTTATCTAGAGCGAGCGTTGAAAGACTACCGCTCTGGCAGTCGTCAAAGTGCAATCATGGCAGGTTTTGCTTCACAGCTTTCAGATCAGGATATAGAAGATTTGGCTGCCTGGTTTTCTTCCCAGAAGGGCCCGTTGCAAACAACGCCTAGAAAGTAATTGTGACCAGATACCGGAAACATTTGCTTCCGGTATATGTATAGTTAAATGGTTACCTTGATTTCTCGAAACATCATAGCGATTAGGGTTTTTTGGACGAAATGTTTGCAGTACGTGCAATTGTTTCTAGCTGATGCTCGATATCTCTAGGCATTTGTACATGAAACCCTTGAGTAGTCAGATTATCAAGCACTACAGCTGCATTCTCTTGACTCATTTTACGATCTGGGTGTAAATCCAGTGTCATTGAGTACTCGGGTGCTCCGAGTTGTTTCAAGACCGGCTGAGGAAGGCTGGCTAGTCCATCTTCATCGGCTAGATAGACATATAAACCTTCCTTTATCGAGCTGCGATAAATGTAGCACTGCATAGACTGAGCCTTTGTTCAATGGTAGATAGGGTTCGTATTGATAAATGGTTATGGGCAGCGCGGTTTTTTAAAACCCGCAGCTTGGCAAACGTAGCCATATCCAAAAATCAGATTCGTATAGGTGGGCAGCGTATCAAGCCTTCACGAGTTGTGCTTGTTGGAGATGTGATTCAGGTCGAAAAGCCGCCTTATGAATTCATAGTGACGGTTTTAGCATTAAACGATCAGCGCCGCCCTGCTTCTGAGGCACAGGTTCTGTACGAAGAGAGTGAGCAAAGTAAAACGGCTCGCGAACTATTAGGAGCGCGTTTACGAATTGATCGTATTGCGCATGTAGGATTGGCAGGTGACGGCAGGCCATCGAAAAAACAACGTCGTCAGATAATTCGGTTTCAGAACCAGAATGATACATCTGACCCCGCATCGAATGACTGACCAGCACGGAGAAATAATTGCTTAAACGTTTAAGTGGATTGTCACGCACAGCCCTGGAAAAAACTCGCAGGCTGTTAGGCACATCTACGCAAAAGTCCGATACTCCATCCGATAACGACGGAGATGGGGGCGCAGACACAGTCGCGCACAAGGCTTCCACAAGCCAGAATTCTTCATCGGAAAGTCAAGGGCATACAGCCCGTTCGAATTCCGAGGCTAGGAAGAACCCTAACCAGGGTCGGTCGCGTGGTGGAAGTCGAAAGCGTAGCCAGGGTAAGGCAAAAAAATCTGCTTTGATAAGTCCAGACACGTCAAAAACTAAAGGTAAGCAGCCTTTGATAGTGCCGGCAGGCGAGCACTCGGTAACTCGCAAGTCGATCGGCCGTTCCGCATTGAAAGTGCTGGATAAACTGCATGAAGCAGGACATTCAGCCTTTTTGGTGGGTGGTGGCGTGCGAGATGCATTGGTCGGGCTTAAGCCTAAGGACTTCGATGTGGCGACTGATGCTAGTCCAGAGACGATTCGAGCACTTTTTCGTAATTCGAGAATAATCGGCCGACGATTTCGTCTCGTGCATGTGGTGTATGGCCGCGAAATAATTGAAGTTGCTACCTTTCGGGCAGCACATGACACGGGCGAAGGTGGTGAAATAGGAGCCGCTGGACGGATAGTTCGAGACAACGTATTCGGCACGATCGAGGAAGACGCCTATCGCCGAGATTTTTCAGTTAACGCGCTGTACTACAACATAGCTGATGGTTCTGTTGTGGACTACGTGGGCGGTTTGACAGATCTTGACAAGGGGGTATTCAAGCTCATCGGTGAGCCCAAAACTCGTTGCGAAGAAGATCCTGTGCGAGTTCTGAGGGCTGTTCGCTTGGCTGCCAAGCTCAAGTTTGACATCGAGCCATCAACGCTAGAGGCAATGCGAGCCACATCCAGGGAGCTTAGCGCAACGCCGCCACCGCGATTGTTTGAAGAAGTACTGAAACTGTTTCAAGGCGGCTACGCGCTGCGTAGTTTTCATTCCGTTCGAGAGCACGACTTGCTGACTTATCTGTTTCCGTTGCTAGATCAGCGCCTCAAGCAGGGTGATGACAAGCTGGTGAGCATGCTAGATGCGGCTTTGACCAACACTGATAAGCGTGTGGCCCAGGGCAAGCCAATCACACCCGCATATTTGTTAGCTTTTATGTTGTGGCCTGATGTTGAAGAGCGCGCGACAGCCGAGTGTCGGGATGGGGCGACGATTAATGATGCGCTATTCACGGCAGCAGATTCGGTGCTCGCAACACAGCTTCGCATCATATCCATTCCTCGGCGGTTTTCTGGCCCGATGAAAGAAATCTGGCAAATGCAGCCTAGATTGGAGCGACTCAAAGGTGGGCGCGCCTTGAAATTGATGGAAGACAGACGATTCAGAGCAGCTTACGATTTCCTATGTCTGCGCTCGACCATAGATGAACGATTAAAGGATAGCGCTGCTTGGTGGACCAAAGTACAGACTCTCGACGAAGAGGGGAGAGCTGATGCGGCTGCAAAAAGGCCTACTGTTGATGGTATTTGGCCGGACAAGGGAAATCGCGGTAAAGCTCCTAATGGGGCTGCGTCAGACGATGCTAGTGCTGCGGGTTCAAGTGATAAGCCGCCCGCTAAAAAGCGTCGTCGCAGACGTAGAAAGCCTGCAGGTGGAGCGGGTCCTTCGTCGGACGCTTAAGTGGTATGCACGAGACTCCCTTAACCATAGTTTACGTTGCACTGGGCAGTAATCTGGGCGATCGGGAACGTCATATAGCGAAAGCCTGCGAGGATATTTCAACGATGCAGGCTTGTTCTAATCTTGTGTGCTCATCGGTCTACGAAACTGATCCAATGGGACCACAAAATCAACCAGACTACCTTAATGCAGTATGCCGATTTTCGTATTCAGATGCACCGCTGTATCTTATGGAAGAACTTCAGGGCATCGAGCGCCAGCATGGTCGAATCCAAAGCAATGAGCGATGGACAGCCAGGCCATTAGATTTGGATATTTTATTATTTGGGAGTGAGCGTGTCGACGAGCCACGCCTACAAATTCCTCATGTCGGTATCTCTGAAAGGTCATTTGTCCTCTGGCCGCTCATTGAGCTCGATCCTGAGCTCAAAATACCGGGCCTTGGACCGGCTAAAGCCCTACGGGAACACTGCCAGCAATTTGGCATAAAGGCATATGAATGAGCTGCTGAATGATTTTTACCAGCTACAATGTACTATATGAAATATCAGTTCATTGCTATAGAAGGTCCGATCGGCGTCGGTAAATCTACCCTGGCCTCGCAGTTGGCAACTCACTTCAAAGCCAGCTATCTGACCGACACAGAAGCCAGTAATCCGTACTTGAAAAAGTTCTATAGGGACCCGTCCGCTGCGGCGTTTCACACGCAGATGCATTTTTTGACTTCACGGTTGGAAGCATTGAAAAATCCGGCTGTGCTGCGTCCTAATCAGCCAATAGTTGCCGATTTTTTACTCGATAAAGATCGGCTGTTTGCAGAGCTCACACTGGATCACACCGAATGGTGGATGTACTCAACACTCTACGCGCAACAAGTAGCTGGAGTGCCAAAACCGGATCTTGTGGTTTATTTACAAGCCCCACTAGAACGTTTGATTCAGCGAATCGAAAAGCGCGGGGTCGGTCATGAGCAAAGAATTGACAGCAATTACCTACAACAGCTCAGCGCACTGTATGAGAGGTTCTTTCATGCTTATTCCGAAACACCATTGCTTATAGTTAACGCTGCTGACATCGATTTGTCGGAAGATCCACTTGAAGTTCGAAATATTGCGAATAGAATCAGTGAATTAGGTGGTGGTCGGCACTATCTAAATCCTGTCGCCGCAGTCTCTTAAGGTAGACTAGTCGACACAAGTCATCTCGATTTGGTCACAATGGTTGAGCTGTTAAGCCGAGTTATTTGCACTTGCCAGTGCATTAGGTGACACTTCTTGCCAGATATACATGAGATAGATTATGAGCGACAGGCCAAACCTGCGAATAGCGCTGCTCGAAGATAACGACGAACAAGCAACTCGGGTGAGTGGGTGGATTGAAAACAAGGGCTACCACTGCGGCGTATTTAATACGGCTGAGGAATTTCAGCGCGCGTTTAGAAAAACCAGCTACGATGTGGTGGTTCTTGATTGGACGCTGGAGTCTGGGAGTTCAGGCTTAGAAGTACTGCACTGGATTCGTAAAACGTTAACGAGTGATATTCCAGTGATATTCGCTACCGCCAGGCAAGCTGAGGAAGACATCGTAACGGCTCTGAGAGCGGGGGCGGACGACTACCTAGCCAAGCCTGTTCGTCAGCATGAACTGTTGGCGCGGCTCTATGCTTTGGCCCGACGTGCCCAACCAGAGAGCGAAGTGCTCGAATGCCCACCTTATGTGTTTGATACGTCTAATCGTGAGGTTCGACTTAATGATGAACCGATTAAGCTGACGGAAAAAGAGTATGAGCTGGCGCTATTTATGTTCAGGAATAGAGGTCGAGTGCTATCTCGTCAACATTTGCTGACATCAGTCTGGGGGACATCCGCAGAACTGAATACACGTACCGTGGATACTCACGCTAGCCGGTTACGGAAGAAACTGAAGTTGCTGGCATCAGAACGGTGGAAATTGACATCTATATATCAGCATGGCTACCGGCTTGAGGAGCATACAAGCAGCTCTTGATCGATCCCCCCATTCTTGAATAAGCAAGTTGCCTGAAGCATGGCGAAGACTAGTGGCTCTGGGCAAGGGCAACGCAGAATTACCTTAGCAGGGCTTCTGGTGTTTTTTTGTACCTTGCTGTTTCTTGTCTGGCTTCTGCAATGGAGTGCAGCCACTCTCAAAGTAGATCGTTTGCTGCACGATAGCTGGGTACGGTCGTATCAAAGGGATGTGCCTGAAGACGTTGTAATTGCGGCTATCGATTCACCGAGTCTGGCCCAGTTAGGCCGCTGGCCCTGGTCCCGAGATTTGCAGGCTCAGTTGTTTGAACAACTGAAACTAATGGATGCACGTGCAGTGGTGGTCGATCTGCTCTATGTCGAGCCATCTATACCAGCCGAGGATTCTCGATTGGCTAAAGCTATTGGTTCTCACTCTGTTTCAATACTGCCGGTGCTCACTGAAGGAGGTCGTGCCAGGGTGGCTAGCGAGTCTTTGCCGATACCGATTATTACTCGGCAAGTCACTGATCTGGGGCATATATTTTTGCCTATCGATGATGATGGGATTGTGCGCAGAGTATTCCTGAAATCTGGTTTTTCTCAAGCGCACTGGCCAGCGTTGTCATTGGCCGCCTTGCAGGCGCTGGGTGATATGCCGGCAGAGTTGCCCGGGTTGGCAAAGAGCCATGATGATCAAGTAGGCCAGTGGGTTGAAAATCATGAAATTATGATTCCGTTCTTCGGCTTGAATGGTGCGTTTCAACGCATCAGTGCCTTCGACATTATCAATGCTGATGTGTCGAAATCTGATCTCGCTGGCAAGATTGTCTTTATCGGAATGACGACGACTGGTTTGGGTGATGTCGTTCCAACTCCTGTATCCGCGTTAGATCAACCTGTTCCTGGGGTAGAGATTCACGCCACTATTTTTGCAGCTCTAAGGGATCAGAGTCTGGTGACCAAAGCGCCCCACAATACGAATATTGTGGTGGCCCTCGTGTTGCTACCTTTGATGCTATTGCTGTACTCTCGCATGCCTCCTCAGTGGGGGTTTTTATCTGCAGTGGTTGGTGCTGGGTTGCCAGTACTCTTAAGCTTTCTTCTTTATAGATACGGGCGTCTCTGGTACGCGCCGCTTGCGGCGAGTGTTCCGGTTTTAATCAGCTACTTGTTTTGGAGTTGGCACCGTCTGGCCTATATCAATCGGTTTCTGGAAAGGGAGCAAGCTAAGCTGGCGCCCCACATTCCCCGTCGAGATAGTCAAAGTAATGCATTGTTGGCTGATTTTTTTACCACGGCGTCTAGACATCTACCGTTGCGTGGTTGGCGATTTCGCTCAGGTGATGAAGAGTATGTTGGGGGAACAGGATTGCCAGACACTCCAATCATCAGTATCGAGGGCTCGTGGCGATATCGAGATGGCGTCTATACACGCACCTATCCGAGTGCCGTGCCATTATCCATCGAGATAGTTATCGAGGATTCCGAGCATGGTGCGGCTGTTACCCATTACGTTGATACCCTGGCTAGGGTTCAATCCAGAGAGCGCGCTTCCAAACTTGCAGGTTCTATTGAAAAATTGCAAACCGATGCATTGCAGCTTAGTGAGCAGATGGACTGGCTGCGCAGCATTAAAGTGTTTTCCGAAACAATCTTGGATGGAAGCCCAACTGGGTTTGGTGTCTGGAATGCTGCTGGTGAGTGTGTGCGAGCCAATCAGCTCATCTACCAGATGGTCCCAGCTTTTGATAATAAAGCAGACTTTATTGATTTTTTAATGGCTGTGGGGCGTCGTTTTGGTGAGACCGAAGATGACGAACTACTCCGTCAATTGCTGCTCGAATGCAAAGCCTGGCAGGTACCTTATAGTGATGGAGAAAAAGAGTTGGTCGTCAACTTCAGTGCTGTGGGTGATACTTTGGCTGAGCGCCTGATATGCGCCAGTGTTCTGGATGTGTCACAGATTCGAACGGCAGAGCGTGCGCGCGCTGAGATGGTGGATTATCTTTCTCACGACTTACGATCTCCACTGATTTCAGCCTTGGCGCTACTTGAAGAGGATAGTGATTCTCGTATTGAACACAATATTCAGCACAGTCTGACGATGATGGATGATCTTCTGCATGTGGCACGCGCGGACAGTTTGACCGAGGCTAAGTTCTCTGAGGTGTTGCTGAATGACGTATTGGATAATGCGCTGGATCAAATGTTGCCACAGGCCATGAGTCGAGCCATATCTTTCGAGCTGGATGTGTCTGATGATGACCTTTGGGTGGACGGTGACGCTTCGTCTCTAGAGCGTGCGTTTACGAATATTCTGAGCAATGCCATAAAATATTCTCCAGACGACACCGCCATACGTGTCAAATTATACGGCTCAGGCCGAACCGCGATCCTGATGATCGACGATGAAG
>JBLHWG010000117.1:0-14071 GCA_047629055.1 Halioglobus sp. | reverse complement strand
TTACTGGGTGGGCGGCGTCCGGCATAGAGATGGCGCGAGCTTGATTTGAGGCGTTTCTGTGGAACTGCGGGAACTCGATCTGATGATGTTAAGGGAGACGGCCAAGTGAAGAAAAGCGAGGCCAAGAGTACCAATGCATCGGGGTGAGGACGGACTTGTAGTAGCGTTGAAGGCATTGTAATGATGCTGGAGCAAAGGAGTCCGGTTGTGCCAGTTGTTGTATGTACCAACTCGTAAAGAGGATGAAGACATGTCAGTAACAAAACCGTTTGATATACCAAAACGCTGGTATGGGAGGCATACCAGCGGGTAAGGTCCAATAAGGGATCAACTGGCCACTGATCAGGCGTCTAAGTCGTGTCAATCGCTGATTGAAAAACGAGTTACTCCGCATTTGATAAGACATTCTACCGCCATGCACTTACTACAGTCTGGCGTTGATATCACCGTGATTGCATTGTGGCTTGGGTATGAATCTCCATCAACCACGCATGGATATATTGAGGCAGACATTGCTATGAAAGAGAAAGCACTGAATTCTATTGCCCCACCTGAAACCTTGAACAGTCGCTTTGCGCCAGATGATGACCTGATAATGTTTCTCGACCAACTTTGATTATGCAAGGTTAGGGGACAGGGAAATGGGTTTTTCTGGTATTTAAAAATTGTCTGAAATAATCCTGAAATCAGGCGAATCCATGGATGGAATCGCTGTGCCACTAACCCCCAGTCAGGTGGCAAACCTTGCATAATCATTGGGCTACCATAGCTACGGTTATGAAAATTTTTTCATAACCGTAGGGCCTGGATGTTCAGCGATACTCCAGAAGGTGCAAAGGCCAGTGCAGCGATGTTTTCCATGGTTGAGACAGCGAAAGCTAACGGCATTGAACCGTCCGTCTACCTGCAGTATGTTCTCACCAATATTTGCACCGCCGATACGGATGAGGCGCTCATGCCGTAGAATATGAAATAGGAACACTTGGGCTAGTTCGACACCCTGATCGTTTGGCGCTTACATAGAGGTGGAACTCCGGAACGTACGATACTAACCGAGGATCTGTCAGTCAACAAAAGAGGATCTTTTGTGAGAACGATGGCGCATGAATTGGGTCACGTTTTGGGACTGCAGCACAATTGCAAAGACTGTCTTATGCACTCTCGTGGATATGTAATTAATGATTCGCAAGTCAATCTTACACGTAAACACGCTATTAGTAGAATTGAACGTTAGTGCACTTGATGATTGCGATGGCAATTCACGGTAGTTAGCTTAATCCAACATCATTGCAATAGAGGGCTTCATGATCTGTTGCAGTTGGGTAAAGCGTTATAAACATCCATGCAGTCAGGCTATCAATTGATAACCACTTTGCAGTGAGAGTAAAAAGTACTTTATACTATAGCGCATCACCCGCACACTAGGAACTGCAGTGTCTGAGTCATCAATAATCCGTACCAAAGTGTGGTCAGAACTTATAGATGTGGCACTACCAGATTCACGCTTTCATCTGAATTTTTCTGAATATATACCTGATTTTATAGGCTCAACGCTTGCAACCGATCATTTGGTAGCGCTAGATGCCTATAAAAATTCCCGCTTTGCATTTATTACTCCGGACAACTGTCTAACGGATCTCCGCTATCGAATGATCTGCGCAGGCATACCGTTCGTGATGTCCACCTACGGTATTTATCGTGGATTTATTTTGATGGAACCCGGGATGGTGCCGGCGGGAGCAGAGTTATCTGCCTCTTGGTTAGATGGAATGGAATATTATGGTGCGCCCATATCACTGGAAGACATAAAGCAACGGAGCAAATTTGACTTCATGGTCACCGGAGCATCCGCCGTATCGAGGCAAGGCGTACGTTTCGGCAAAGGTCATGGTTTCTTTGACCTTGAATGGGGCATGTTTACCGATATTGGTGCAGCTGATCAGCAAACGCCGGTAGCCGCTTTAGTTCATGACTGTCAGTTCGTTGATGATGAGTTAGAACCGAAACAAACTGATATTCTGGTAGACGTAGTCGCTACACCTAAACACTTGCATACTATCGATGCACGAGCAAAACGCCCTAGCGGTGTAAAGTGGGAGCTACTCACAGAAGAGCAGATCGCTAGTACCCCTCCGCTGATCGAATTAAAAAATATGTTGGGCGTTGTTTAAGCAATGCTTTGACAGTAGACATTGATTGTCCCTAAATATCTGACACAGACAGGAGCTTGTAATGAAGTTAAAACAGAATCGTCGTCAGTTTCTCGGCCTATTAGCCGCCAGTGCCACCACCCCATTGATGAGCAGATTTGCGCACGCTGCAACGCCAATGATATTGCAGGCGGCATGGATAAACGATGCGGAATTTGCAGGCTATTTTGCTGCTATCGATAATGGTTATTATGCTGAGGAAGGTTTGGACGTTACCTATCTTTCTGGTGGCCCAGACGTCATACCGGAAAGTTCGATAATCACTGGCAAGGCAGAAATTGCGCTAACCACCCCAGACACAACGATAAAAGCGATTTCCGAGCTGGGCGCGAAGTTCAAAATTATTGGTACGCAGTATCAAAAGAACCCGATAGGCATTGTGTCGTTGGTATCCAACCCAATTAACTCACCGCAGGATCTGATTGGCAAAACTCTAGCTGTGCCGCCGGTTAATGTGATCTCCGTAGAGGCGATGTTAAAACTCAATAACATTGACCGATCACAAGTGAATATCGTGCCTTATTCATATGACCCAACACCCTTGATTAAAGGCGAGATAGATGCGTCGCTGGATTTTACAACCAATGTGCCCTACAGCATAAAACTACAGGGTGTTGAAGCAACTTCTTTCCTCTTATACGATTTTGGTTACACCACTTACAATGACACCGTGGTAGTTACTGAAGACACCCTTAAAAACAAGCGTGCTGAACTGATTGCGTGGCTCAGAGCCAGTCGTAAGGGTTGGGATGAGAACTTCAAAGACACGGCCGCTTACCCTCCCAAGTGGGCTGATACCTGGTTTAAGGGTACGGGTCGCGAGATTGATAATGAGATATTTTTTAACAAAGCGCAAATGCCGCTGATGGAAGTAGAAGGTGGCATTTTCACAATGACTGAAGAGACTATTCAAATGAACCTGGATGCACTGGCAGAAGTCGGCATCAAAGGAACACGTGATATGTTCGATACTACCTTGCTGGACGAGATCTGATGACAGGGCCTCTCGCTATTGAACTTGCCAACGTTAGTAAGACCTTCGTCGGCAGGGGCATGCGTGTAGAGGCTCTTAAAGATTTATCCCTTCAATGCGAGCCCGGTTCGTTTACTGCACTCATAGGTCCATCTGGCTGTGGTAAATCGACAGTATTGCGTCTTGCGCTAGGTCTGGATACCGCGGATAGTGGCGACATCACTCTAGAAGGTGTTGCACCGTCTGAAGCAACTTCGGCAGGCCTGACAGGGGTGGCGTTTCAAGACGCTGCTTTGATGCCTTGGCGTTCGGTAAGCAACAATATTGCATTACCACTAGAAGTACTTAATCGTAAGCCTAAAGAATACCGCGAGGCTATCACTAAGCTCATCAAGCTCGTTGGGCTTAGCGGATTTGAAAACGCATTGCCTGGAGAGCTATCCGGCGGCATGCGGCAACGAGTAGCTATCGCCCGTTCTTTGGTGACCTCACCTCAAGTCTTGTTTCTGGACGAGCCGTTTGGTGCGCTTGATCAAATTCTAAGACGGCAGATGAACATTGAACTTCAACGCATATGGATGAACACTGGCTCAACAACCTTGTTGGTAACCCACGGAATTGACGAAGCGGTGTTTCTAGCTGACAGGGTCGTGGTGATGCAAAGCGACCCGGGGCGTATTGTGCAAACCTTTGATATTCCGTTCGCACGCCCACGGAGCGATGACCTGTTTGCCAGTGCGGAATTTCATACGCTCAACGATACGATAACCCGAGCCTTGCACGGTGAGTGAAAGCAGTTCCGATCACTACACCATCTGGGCCAAGTGTCGAAACGCATTTATGATGCTTATGCTGTGGGAAGCTGCAGGGCAGTTTCAGTGGGTAGCCAATGGTGCTTTGCCGGCTATTAGCGATATATTTATCCAGCTTTGGAACGATCGCAGCGATTACCCCGAACACATCACTGCAACGGTTTATTCATCCGGGGTCGGTTTTTTTATCGGTAATGCTATTGCCGTGCTGGCCGGCATGTTGTTCGTACTCTCTCCTGTCGCTGCGCGTTTAACACGTGGTTTAAATATAACTGTTTTCGCGCTGCCACCTATCGTCATTGCGCCCATACTGGCGCTCACCTTGTCTGGCAATTCTCCACGCATTGTGCTGGCTGCCATGGGGTGTTACTTCATCACGATGAGTGCAACGGTCATTGGGCTCACGCAGTTTGATTCCCGATCTGCTGATGTGGTTAAGGCCTACGGTGGGGGGCGCTGGAAAGTTATGCGGCTGGTTCAATTGCGTGGAGCTGTGCCAGTTATTCTCAGTGGCTTGCGTATCGCAGCTCCCAGTGCCGTGCTTGGTGCGATACTTGCCGAATTTGGTGGTGGGGGTCGTTGGGGCTTAGGTAGCTATCTCCTGGGCTCACTAGGTCGTGGCGATCCAGCGCGCCTATGGGGCATTGGACTCATGGCAACACTCATTGCAGGTTCCGGCTATATGTTGTTTGCTTTGGTTTCCAGTCGCATGCTTGGCGCCTCAAGAGCTGTGACGGTAACAACAGCTGCGCCTACGTCGGAAACTTCAGATGATGCAAGCGGATACAAAGCCTGGGTGTTAACGATTGGCTCAATCGCATTACCACTTCTCGTCTGGTGGGCTTTTGTACGTTTGTTAAATCTGCCAGAGATGATTGCTAAAACACCCATCGGGGTTTTTGATTATTTATTCATTGCCGATACATCTGCTATTGCACGTACTAAAATATTGGCAGCGTTTGCGCAAACGCTACCAATTACATTGGTAGGTATGTGTGCAGGTTTACTCGCAGCTTTCCTACTGGCTATTAGTGGCCGACTCTTCCCACGCACCATTCAGACGCTTATGCCCATAGCATTGGTGACACAGACAATGCCATTGGTGGCGTTAACGCCTCTGCTGGTACTCATGTTAGGAAGAGGCTACGGCTTGATTCTGTGGGTGACGATTTCGGTCACGTTTTTCCCCGCATTTGTTACGCTTGCACAAGGACTTGCATTGGTGCCCCGATCTGCCATAGATGTTGCGCGAGCCTATGGCGCGTCTACCTGGAAAGAGATGCGACTCATTACAATACCGTCTTCTTTGCCTTATCTGTTTGCGTCCATTCGCCTGACAGTGCCAAGAGCGCTGCTAGGCGTCATGATTGCCGAATGGCTGGCGACTGGCACGGGCCTGGGCAATTTACTGAACCAATCCAGAGGGTATCTGGACTTTGGCATGATATGGACGGTTGCAGCCTTGTCGGTTATCGTGTCGATTGTTTTTTATCAGCTGGTGGTGTTTTGCGAAAGGCGAGTTTTGCGTCGAATGGGGATGCAGACTTCAGAGTAGTAGGTAGTGCTTTAACGACCAGCGATTAACTTCTGCGAAATCGCACAATCTTCATGCTCTCGAATTCTATACCTGCGACATACTCTGTTAAAGGTAGTAAGTGAGATTAATGGTTTTGTCGCCAAATTAGCCCATTCTGCCTACCGACCTATACTTTTTATTTCCTCTATCCAATTGTGAGAAATGGTGACTATAACGTCGAAGCTCTTTTAAGATACTCGAAAGTGTTATTCCCTACGAGTTTAAACTTTTAGAGCCAGTTAACGTTTGGCTTTTACCAAGTTAAACCAGCCTGCTTTGTAGCCGCTAGTAACATTCGGTATAAGGATTAAACAGTTGTTTGCATATGGAAGAAATAAATACACTCTGGAAAATTCTTGCGATTTTTCTGGTCTTATCGATGCAAGCGGGTTTCTTACTGCTGGAAGGTGGTCGTGTTAGGTCAAAGAATTCGATTAATGTTGCTCAAAAAAATGTGACAGATCTCGTACTCGCATGGGTGTGCTTTTTTACGATAGGTTTTTCCATCATGTTTGGTGTGACGGTTCCCGAGTTATTTAATGCTGATTCATCCTCCAAAAACCCCCCTGACATCCTCGACTTTGTATTTCAGTTTTGTTTTTGTTGCACAACTGCCACCGTTCTTTCTGGTTCCGTAGCAGAAAGAATCTCTTTTAGAGCTTACTTGGCGCTTGTTGTAGTTATCACAGCTTTTGTATACCCGCTAGTAGGGCAAATGGTGTGGGGTAACATTTATAATCCCGAAGCATCTGCAGTGTTAGCCAATATTGGTTTTATCGATTTCGCTGGCTCCACGGTGGTACATGGCGTAGGAGCGTGGTTTGGTTTAGTTGCTTTGATAATGCTCGGCCCTCGCATCGGGCGCTTCGACGAAAATGGCAAAGTGCAAACCTTAGCTGCGCACAATTCGGTAATCGCGCTGTACGGGGTGTTAATACTGCTATTTGGTTGGATCGGATTTAACGGTGGCTCGTTGTCCATGTCCGATCCAATATTGAAGTTAGTAATATTCAATACGATTTCTTCGGCGATATTTGGGGCTGCCTCTGGGATGTTGGTTGGTGCGTGGTTAGACAAAGGGCTATTCAATCCTGGTCGCGTAGCAACAGGTATGCTTGGTGGTCTGGTTGCCTGTACGGCAAGTGTCCATTTGATGAGTGGATTGGACGCATTTTTAGTAGGTTTGGCGGGGGGAGGGGTCGCTACATATAGCGCTCACATTCTTTTACACCGGTTTAAATTAGATGATCCAGTCGATGCGATTGCCACGCACGGTTTGGCGGGTGTATTTGGAACGTTGGCTGTTGCGTTTGTAGCGCCTGAATCCTCGTTGCTCGCCGGAAGTCGCCTGTCACAGTTGCTCGTCCAGTTGGCGGGTGTAGTGACTGTGTTTTTAATAACCGCGATCAGTTGCTGGATATCCATTGTTCTAATTCGCCGTTTCATGGAATTTCGTGTAACCGAGCAATCGGAAAAACTAGGATTAAATTACACAGAACATGGTGAGAATATAGGTTTAGTTCGGTTGCAGCAGGCGTTGGAGAAGGATTCTGAAAATGCTAGCCGCTTTGGTGATCAAGCAATAGGAAACATCGAGGATGAGCATTCTGAGCTTGCGGCTTCGCTTAATAAAGTGCTTTGGAAGTATGAAACAGCCAATAGGGAAATAGTAGTTGCAAACGAACGCTTCCAACAGTTTGCAGAAACCGCTTCTGACTGGTTGTGGGAAACAGATAGAGAGTTAGCGCTGAATTATATTAATGCGAATTCAGAAAATGCTAATTATCTCGAACTTGAAAAGATCTTGGGAAGGAACCTTTTGTATTTTCTTGAATTAGATGAATCCTGGGAAGCGCGTATCCAGCAGCTTATAGACGATCGACGAACTTTAGCCGTCTTCGAAGCCGAAATACATTACGACTCAACAGCGGAGACAATTATTGTTGTGGAAGTTCGTGGGGTTCCGTATTTTGATACTGACAAACAATTTCTAGGTTATCGCGGAACAGTAACTGATATAACTGCAAGAAAAGAAGCCGAAAATCGTGCGTTGTTTTTGTCCAATCATGATGAGTTAACAGGTCTTTCCAATCGTCGTGCATTGACGGAACACTTAGCTAAATATCTAAAAATAGCAGAGGGAAAAGACCAAGCAGTTGTAGTGGCTGGTGTGGACTTGGACGGATTTAAAGGTGTGAATGATGCTTACGGGCATTTGACAGGGGACATCTTGCTACAACAGGTGGCTAGCCGCATGGAGAAATCGCTACGGTTAAGCGATTATGTTTATCGAACAGGTGGTGACGAATTCGTAGTCGTGTTGACTGAATTGGATCCAGAGACCGCTAGCGAAGTGTCTTTGGAGGTAATGCATAGGCTTATCGAAAATGTAAGTGCTTTGTGTTATGTGCAGACTATCGATATACGTATTGGGGCAAGCGTTGGTATAGTGTCCTTTCCAGATCAAGGCGTTCTGCCGGAGGATTTACTTCGTATGGCTGACTTGGCGCTATATGAAGCAAAGGCTCGAGGAAAAGGGAGTGTTGTTTGCTTTGATTCGGAGTTAGATGTCGATGCCAAGCAGCAGTTAAAAATTGAGGCTGATCTTCATAAAGCCATTGAGGACGAGGAGTTCTATCTTGAGTATCAGCCGCAAGTTGATTCCCAAAACAATCGGATAATGGGTTTTGAAGCATTGATAAGGTGGGAACACCCGGAACGTGGCAAAATTCCGCCCGGTGAGTTTATATCAGTTGCAGAGAAACTCAATTTGATGGATGAGATTGGCACGTATGTTCTCGATAGTGCTTGCAAGTTTGCTGCAACTTGGCCTCTTGCTGATGATGGTTCGGCATACCAGATTTCTGTAAATGTATCGCCGCAGCAGTTTCGGAATGCCGGCTTTTGTAAGGTCGTTAAAGACACTTTGGAACGTCATCAGCTACCACCTGAGAGTTTGGAGTTGGAAATAACGGAGGAAATGCTGGTCCATGATTTTCAGGTGATGTCGAAATTGTTGTTGGAGCTGAGAGAGATGAAGGTGTCCGTAGCCATTGATGATTTTGGTAGCGGCCAGACCAGTTTGAGGTACCTGTATCAGTTTCCAATATCCACGATAAAAATAGACCGTAGTTTTATCAAGCATCTCATAAGCGATGATAAGGCAGCTGAGATTACCCAAACCATTGTCGGTTTGGGACAGAGGCTAGGAGTCAAGGTTTTAGCCGAAGGTGTCGAAGATTCAAACCAGCTGTCCATGCTCGAAAGCTGGAATTGCGATCAGATACAAGGCTTCCTATTCTCCAAACCACTGTCCGCCGAAAACACCATGCTGTCCATGGATACCGGCGACATTCAGAAGTTACAACCCAAAGACGGCAAACGTGCCGCTTAAATGGCGACGACTGGTTGTAGGGGCACTTCTAAACTAAGTAAGATTGATGGATACTGGACA
Organism: Halioglobus sp.; assembly: GCA_047629055.1. GTDB lineage: Bacteria > Pseudomonadota > Gammaproteobacteria > Granulosicoccales > Granulosicoccaceae > Granulosicoccus. Next base: position 5,046 of record JBLHWG010000117.1, on the reverse strand, counting down.
AGGAAGGTGTGGACGGGGATGAGCAAGTATCCTGCAGCTGCTTTCTAGATGAAATTCCATGGTTGAGGTGTGTGTGGCGCTTGGTGTTGTGGTTCTGCTCGAGGTTTGTCCTTCCGGTTTGGGCGCTTTTCTGACCACTAGGCTCTAATCAGTCCGAAGAAAATTCGAACATTTAAGCTGTCCACCTTCAGCAACATTTGCGTCAAGCTGGCCAATGTGATCAACAGCTCCGCTTGTAGGATCGGTATCTATTCGAAAACTAAAAGTTGTAAGCCGTAGCCCCTGACCGAACATATTTAAAGTGATGCCAATGCTCCATGCAAAAGTAGTCACCTAATCTCGAGAGTTGAATGAAATATCGCCCTTGCCAAATTCGTAAAACGGCACCTCTGCCTCCTAATAAATCTCTTGGCCCTCGACATAACTGCAAATCCAATAGTCGTTAGCGGTGTTAATGAGAAACCTACCGTCATTCGTTCGCTGTTCAATTTGGCTGGCCGGTGGGGTGGACTGCTGAGGTTCATCATTCTGCGACGGCAGGGATGGAATGGACGGCTGGGTTTCTACATTCTGCTGCGACTGTATTGACTGGAGAGCAGGGTTTCAAGATCCTTTGGCCACTGAGGCGGGTAGTAAGACCCGCCATTACACTAGGCCAGCATAAAGAACATGGCCAAAGTTAAACTTCTCATCACTACATTTGACAGGTTGCGCTTAGGCATTTTGCCATTATTCTGAGCGTTTATCATCAAAAATAATTATGTATCGAACAGGTGTGAAGTTTTCTCGCAATTGCACGTTCACATGATACAAGAGGTGAGTAAGCAAGCGGTCTCGGCACCGATATGAAACTCGAATCCCTCCTATTCGACTATTGATATGAGATTGTTGGGCTGGATTGATTTTAGTGCAGCATTGGATCTTTAAACTACAAAAATGTCCCCTAAATGTATCGATGGATTCATTGAGGTTGCAATATTTTTATCCGAATTACAGCTATGTATCTGTAATACATAATCATCGACTAGAAAGATTGCCCAAGGGACTTTGAGCAAGCTAATGTTCCACCTTCGGCAACTTTAGCAGTAAGTTCACCGATGTATCTTTGATTCCTGCTTATTGGATTAGTTTCGACTACAAGTTCATACAGCGTCAGAGAGAGATCTTGGCCCATAATGTTTAGTGTCTCGTCAACACTCCATACAAAAAAAAGTGGGATCACTTACACCGTAAAATTGTGCGTCGCCTGAGCCACCATCATGAAAGTTAACCGGGGCCTCCCGGCTTCGACAGTTGTGAGCCAAAAACGCCTGATTTTCGAACATTTCTCTAGTAGCAATGCGGGTTGTAGGGGTGTTTTTTGAAATATGCATGTGTTGGCAAGTTTTGTTTGTCTGTACGATGCATTAGTATTTAATTGAAAGAGCTTATGGACTTGTTATCGTGTTGGCATGTTTGTCAAACTCACCAAGTCAGGCCCACGCCGGTATTTACAACTGGCCGAATCCTATCGCGACGAGAATGGGCGCGTTAAACAACGCACCATTGCCAGCCTTGGAAGGGTTGAGAAAATTGATGCGCATTTCGGTTCAGTGATACGCGGACTGCGACGTGCCACCGGGCGCGCACCTGCTGCTGCCAATGGTTCGCCTATTGCGCCTGATGATGATCAGGTGGATATCAATTTCGAACCCACACGAACTCTGGGTGATGTTTGGACACTGACGCAGATTTGGAAAGAGCTAGGATTTGATCGACTAGCCTCTGTGTTTCGATCGTCTAAGCGCAAGCTGGATGTAGAGGCGATGATCAGAGTCATGGTGTTTAACCGGTTATGCGATCCGGAGTCCAAACTGGGTGTGTTGCGCTGGTTGGATACCGTGTGTATCCCAGATATCTTCAAACCGCTGAAGGGCTACCGATCTACCATGAGGTGTTCGATGGCAATGTGGCTGAAGTGTCCACGCTCAAGAGCACTCTCGAGACCGTGATGGAACGCCTATACCGCTGGTGAGAGAACAGCGTCACCGCATCACGCTCAATGACAAAACCCACACTGGCATCAGCACGTTGTCCGATGAACAGGGCGAGCTACTAGGCTCGCTGAATGTCGACAAACCGACCGAATCTAAGCAGCTTTCGCTGTTGTAGTGGCAACTTAAAAACCGAGTCCCAGTTAAATCAATAATTTAGGGCTACAAGCGTTTAACTCGGGTTGTCAGCACCTGCAGACGCACCACCAACACGCAGGCAAGCTTCACACCGCTCAGCTATCGCCAGAGATATAGGCATCATTATTTGATTAAATCTATCCTCTCCTGCGATACTGATGATCTGTAGCGCAAGGTTGACTCCAATAATCGGAATATGCCCTTTTTCAAAAATCTGAAGTGCAGCTTCATTTAAGGCATTATGATTTTGGTGCCGCTCTTCTGAATTGGCCGCACCGGTGGAATATGGCCCTGCGATCATAATCCAAATAGTAATTTCATTTCAGAGCGGGTAGGTGCTAGCACTATAGCAGTGGAAGAATCAGACAAGTTGAATATGAAGATAGTGGGAAAATATGACCTAAGTGAGCGGCAATGATAGCGCGTACGCAGTGCAATTGACGTTAGGCAATATCGACTAGTGTCCACGCTGATCATTCGCCGTTGATAAGCCTGCATAAAAGAGTTAACAAGTGGGCATGCGCATAGTCGGTGATTATCGATTTGGTGAACGATAGTCAGCAGTTATCCATAACGCATCAGTGTGCGTACAAACAGAAAAGAATATGATCATCACAAGGGCGAAATTAGACAATTGAGAACATCATATGATCGTAACCAGCTTGATAGCATGGACAAGCACCGACGAACCAACCTGATTAATTCTCTCTCAGGTTTCAAGAGCGTTAATCTACTGGGCTCGATCAACGCTCAACAACAGACTAACCTTGCTTTAATGAGTTCGGTTTTTCACGTCGGCGCAAATCCACCGTTAATGGGCTGCTTGTTACGACCACATACCGTCCCCAGGCATTCGCTAGAGAATGTTGTGGAAATGGGATGCTTTACTTTAAATACGGTAACAAAATCCCTTTACAAACAAGCTCATCAGACTAGTGCCCGCTATCCGCGTGAGCTATCAGAATTTGAAGCGGTAGGGCTAACGCCTGAATATTCGGATGTGCTCAGTGCCCCTTATGTAGCTCAGAGTCCGGTGAAAATTGGTTTGTCATTGGTTGAAACTCAAACACTGAGCATTAATGAAACGGTACTCGTGATTGGCGAAATCAAAGAGATTAGATTGTCGGATGACATGATTGCAGAGGATGGTCACTTGAAGCTCAGTAGCATGGAGGCTGTCGCCCTGTCGGGGCTGGACGAATACTACCTGCCAGTATCACTAGGCAGACTCCCTTATCCAAAGCCATGACGTACCGGAAGGTCTTACTTAATTTAGGTCGAATTCGTGATTTACTGGTGACACAGCGGCTTATGTGCCTTTATGGTCAAGACAGAGGATGCATAGCAAGCAAAGTTAACGCAGAGAGGAGGTTGCTTCAGAGGAGTGTGGAATAGCCTGTTTTCTTGTTGCCATCTGATGAGTCGCCAGCGGACATTCTGATGCGCACAAACTTAGAGTCAGTAATTACAACAGAGCCTCGATATCATTAACTAATTGTGCACTAAGGGGCAGCACGTTGGAATCGTAGTGCTTGATTACTCGCCCGTCTCTATCAACGAGGTATTTATTGAAATTCCATCTGGGATAGGTGCCCGCGGCCTTGGCCAAGTCGTGGAACAATGGATGTGCTTTATCTGATTTCACGCCAACTTTCTGGAACATGGGAAACGAAACACCATAATTCAGTTCGCAGAACTCTGCGACCTCTTTTTCGGTGGATAACTCCTGGCGAAAGTCATCAGAGGGAAACCCCAATACCTTAAATTCCCGCTCAGCATAATGCTGGTGAAGTTTTTCCAACTGCTCGAATTGAGGTGTAAATCCGCACTTGCTGGCTGTATTGACAATGAGAAGCACATCACCTGCAAACAAATCGCACAATGGTCGTTCCTGAGGGGCCATTAGCGGACGTATGCGATGGCTTAACAGCGGTTTACAGGCAATGCTATTAGTTGATGCCTGTTCTGCGCTGTCGGCAGCCTGGGCCCAGGCGGAATTTGAGTTTAGTAACGCTGCGCCCAGCGGTGCGATGAGTGACGTTTGTAGCCAACGACGGCGATTTAATTTGATCATTCGCGAACCTTTAACTATGGACATTGGGTGCCCGGAGGCGTTACCTGACAATTACCACCTGACAAATTTAAACGCACTGGCAATGTTTGTCATTGGTACCTATCAGGACATTCTCAGTTTTGAACAAAGACACTGATCCGAGCGATTATTTACAGGCACCGAATCAGTTCAACACCTATATATTCGTATAATTGCTCGGAAGAGATCAGCCTTTCGCAATAGTCGATTGAAACGCAGCCTTTAACTAAGGACTCACACGAACAATGGAGTAGATTGTTTGAACACCGTCATCTTCATTGGATTGATACCGTATTTCTACCTTTTCACCTGCCTGTAGATTCTCTGGCATTGGCTCTGTCAATAAATCCAGTGGCCATACAGTCTTGTCTTTTAATACTAAAACGTTTGCCACTCGATCATGAGCTATCAGATAGTGGTCTGCGATTTTTCAAGCTGAATTGCTTGCCGCTGAACAAGTCGATTATCAGTGTTCGAGTCCGAGCAAGCCATTGGGAGGACTCCAAGCACTCCTCTGCAGCGGTGTTGTCATCGGGGCAGGCAGGGTGCTTTTCTGCGAAGCCATCCTTCGAAAAACACTGTATTTCTAGTAACTGTAAATCCACAAAGAGTTTCAAACCCGGCGTTGGCTGTGTAGTCACCAAAAACAGGTGAAAGTGCAACACTGTTACCAGCTGAATTTCACAGTTCACGAAAATCTTCAGGAAACGGATCCTCAGGTACCCATGTTGGGCCAAGTGTTATCGGATCGAAGAATGATTCGAGCACAATGACATGGACATT
>JBLHWG010000116.1:0-14105 GCA_047629055.1 Halioglobus sp. | reverse complement strand
GTAACAGCACGCCTTTAACTGATGGTGCTGCGGGTGTTTTACTGTGTAGCGAAGAATGGGCTCGCGAACGCGGCCTGCCTATCCAAGCCTATTTGACGCACTCGGCCACAGCAGCCGTGGATTTTGTTCAAGGTGCAGGATTGCTCATGGCGCCGACTGTTGCAGTAAGCAATATGCTGAACAAAGCCAATATGTCTTTGCAGGATTTTGATCTGTATGAAATTCATGAGGCGTTTGCTGCACAAGTGCTGTGCACCCTGAAAGCTTGGGAAGACGAAAGCTACTGCCAAAACGAACTTGGACGAAGTGAAGCTATGGGTAGCATTGATCGTTCGCGAATGAATAAAGTGGGCTCCAGCCTGGCGATGGGTCATCCGTTTGCTGCGACAGGTGCTCGGGTATTGGGTACGCTTGCCAAGCAACTGAACGAAAAGGGTTCTGGTAAGGGTTTGATTTCAGTGTGCACAGCTGGCGGTATGGGTCTAAGTGCTGTTCTGGAGAAATAAGAGATGAGAAAGATACAACGCGTTATCCGCACCTACTTATTAGTTCCATTTCTAATCGGGCTGATTCTCTCAACACCAGTTGCACAGGCAAATAGCGACACGCTGTACAACATTTTTTCATTGAGTAGCGAGGCTTCAGCCGAGGTCGATAACGATCTTATGGTAGCCACTCTGATTGTGCAGGCAGAAGACAAAGATCCTGCATTATTAGCCAGTAAGATCAATTCATCGATGAGCTGGGCAGTGAATGTTCTACGCCCTTATGGAGCGCTAAAGACCAAGACACGCGATTACCAAACGTATCCGCGTTACGATTCAGGAAAAAATCGTAAACTTATTGGTTGGAGAGGTAGTCAGAGTATTCAGATTGAGACTGATGATTTCCAAGCTGCAGGCAAAGCCATACAGAAACTGCAGGAACGGCTGCAGGTGCAGGGTATTCAGCTCGCTACCAAGCCTGAAACTCGCAGTGTCGCAGCTGATGCTCTGATCAATGAGGCGCTGAACGCATTCAAAGAACGCGCATCACTTGTTCAAAGGAATATGGGGGCGACTGGCTATCGAATTCTCGATGTCAACATTCAGAGTGATCAAGGCGGTGCCGCTATGTATGATTCTCGCTCGACGGGTATGGAGATGATGCGCAGTTCGGTTGTTTCTGAACCCACCATTGAAGCAGGAACCAGTCGGGTCAGTGTGCAAGTCTATGGTCGGGTTCAACTAGACTGAGCCAGCTTGCTACACTAACAGAATCGTATCTGGAGTTAATCTGACGTGAATCACGCTAAGTTCATGAAGGCAGCAGTTGAAGAGGCTCGTAAAGGGCGAGCTGCCGGTGGAATACCTATTGGTTCTGTGCTTGTTCTTGATGATGAAATCATCGGCAGGGGGCATAATCAGCGAGTTCAGCTAGGCAGTACCATCCGCCATGCCGAGATGGACTGTCTGGAAGAGACTGGCCGCCTACCGGCTAGCACCTATCAACGCGCCACCTTGTATTCCACGCTCTCACCGTGCGATATGTGCAGTGGCGCTGTGCTTCTTTACGGAATTCCGCATGTTGTGGTGGGTGAGAACAAAACATTTCAGGGCCCCGAAGAGTACGTTCGCAGTCGTGGCGTCATCGTTGAGGTTCTGGACGATGCCGAGTGCATCAGCATGATGGAAGAATTCATTGCAGATGAACCCACATTGTGGAACGAGGACATCGGCGAGTAGTGATAAAAGACCAGCGGGCAACCGCCTGGCACCCGGTATTCTGAACGCAATACGACCTTATTCGCCAAAAATGCGCCGTGTGACGGTGAGCCACAGCGCTTATGGCACTCGTAAACAGGTAACATTGCGCCCATCAATCACCTTAGAATTACCTAAAGGCAAGACTGTATGAAAATTATCGTAGGCGTCAAGCGAGTGCTTGATTACAACGTCAAAGCCCGTGTAAAAGCGGACAAGTCCGGTATTGAGCTGGCAAATGTAAAAATGTCCATGAACCCATTCGATGAAATTGCCGTCGAAGAGGCTCTGCGCATCAAAGAAGCCGGTCATGCTGAAGAAGTCATTGCCGTCTCCATTGGTACATCTCAGAGCCAGGAAACAATCAGAACTGCATTAGCCATGGGTGTAGATCGTGGCATTTTGATTCAAACTGATGAACTGCTTGAGCCTTTGGCCATCGCCAAGCTGTTCAAGCACGTCGTAGATCAAGAACAACCTGGCCTCGTTATTCTGGGTAAGCAGGCGATTGACGACGATGCAAACCAAACGGGTCAAATGCTATCTGCATTGACTGGTATGTCGCAGGCAACGTTTGCATCGAAAGTCGAGTTCGACGGCGATTCCTTGAAAGTGACTCGTGAAGTGGATTCTGGCCTGGAATCCATCAAGGTGAAAATGCCGACGGTCATCACAACAGACTTGCGTTTGAATGAGCCGCGATATGCAAAATTGCCCAATATCATGAAGGCGAAGAAGAAGCCGTTGGAAATTATCCCAGTTGCGGACACAGGTGTCGATGTGTCCAGCGGACTTAAGGTGATAGAAGTCAATGATCCGCCAAAGCGTGATGCTGGTGTCATCGTTAATAGTGTTGCCGAGCTTGTTGAAAAGCTTCGTAACGAAGCAAAAGTCATCTGACGCGGGCTACAAAGGAAATATAATCATGAGTACTTTAATTCTTGCTGAACATGAAGCTGGTGAATTACGTCCCGCTACATTAAGTGTTGTGACTGCAGCTATTGCCATTGGTGGCGATGTAGATTTGCTGGTTGCCGGAAGTGATGTTGCCGGAGTTGCTGAAAAAGCGGCTCAAATCACGGGTGTCGCGCGAGTTCTGTTGGCGGACGATGCGGCTTATACGAATGAACTGGCTGAAAACCTCGCTGCGTTGGTGCTTAAGCATGCTGAAGGCTATAGCCACATCTTGTTTGCAGCGACAGCTGCAGGAAAAAACACGATGCCTCGCGTTGCCGCATTGCTTGATGTGTCAGGTATTTCTGACATTATCGAAGTGAAGAGTGATAACACATTTGTCCGGCCAATTTATGCCGGAAATGCCTTAGCTACAGTGCAAAGTCTTGATTCAGTTAAAGTGATTGGTGTAAGAACCACCTCATTTGACCCGGCTGCATCGACAGGTGGAAGTGCAGCAGTTGAATCTGTAGAAGCAGCGGATGCTAATCCTCTGGTAGCTTTTGTAGGCCAGGAGCTGTCTCAATCAGATCGTCCTGAATTAACCAGTGCTGGAATTGTCGTGTCAGGTGGTCGTGGCATGCAAAATGGCGAGAACTTCTCCATGCTCGACGAAATTGCCCTCAAACTCAATGCAGCAGTGGGTGCATCTCGAGCGGCAGTAGACGCAGGCTTTGTGCCTAATGAATATCAAGTCGGTCAGACCGGAAAAGTGGTTGCCCCTGATTTGTATATTGCAGTGGGTATCTCCGGTGCCATACAGCATCTTGCGGGTATGAAAGATAGCAAAGTAATTGTTGCGATCAACAAGGACGAAGAAGCGCCTATTTTCCAAGTGGCTGACTACGGCCTTGTCGCCGATCTGTTCGATGCACTACCTGAATTGTCAGCCGCTCTGGATAGCTAATCAAGCGCGTTTCATTAATAGTCCGGGCTAGGTCTACGCGGATGGTTTCAACGTAGTAACTTTACGGGCACTGCCATTTAGCAGGGCCCGTTTTCGTTTTGAGGCTCAGCCCTTTATACTTAAAGTTACACTTGGCAGGAGAGTCACATGGAAAACAGTATTCGAGACGCTATTAGCCGTTCCTTGAAAGAGCTGAAAAACGTTCAGGACAGAGTCGAGGAATTCATTGATGATTTGCCAGACGACACAGAGGAGATCAAGAAAACCACTAAGAGTTTGCTTGGGCAGATCAATAGTGTGCTCAATAAGGCAGTGGAGCAGGCAGGTGACAAAGCCGAAGAGGCCCAATTACAGGCGCATCTGGGCATCATGGAAGCAAAAGACAAACTCGACGCCTCCAAAATAATATTAGACGATGTGTTAGGAAAATCTACAGAAGCCTCTGAAAAATTTCTCAATGAAGCCGAATTAAAAAGGCATTTGGCGATGATGGAAGCCAAGGAATTCTGGGAGGAGCGCGGTTCGAAGTTTGCAGAAGAATTTCAGGCCTCAGCGTCCACCATGCAGGAAGCAGCAACCAAAGCAGCTAGTGATCTCAGTGGCGTACTGAACGAATGGAATGAGCAATTTAAATCCCGAAAGTAGGAATTATCTATGACATATACAGCACCTGTAAAAGACATTTCCTTTGTTCTGAATCACGTCGTGGGACTAAACAAGGTTGCAGCGCTTGAGGGTTTCGAAGATGCATCCCCAGACTTGGTGGAGGCAATTCTCGAAGAGTCTGCAAAGTTCACTGGTGAGGTGCTTGCGCCACTAAATTGGGTTGGGGATCAACAAGGCGCCCAATGGAAGGATGGTGTTGTAACGACTCCAGATGGCTGGCAACAGGCTTACGCGCAATTCGTTGGAAACGGGTGGGGTAGCTTGTCGTTTCCACCTGAGTTCGGTGGCCAGGGTCTGCCTATGTGTGTGTCTGCAGCAGTACAGGAAATGTGGCATAGCGCGAATATGTCGTTCGGGCTTTGCCCCCTGTTAACTCAAGGTGCGGTGGATGCAATTGCTCATCACGCGTCTGACGAGCTGAAGCAACAATACCTACCCAAGATGGTAGAAGGTGTCTGGTCGGGCACAATGAACCTCACCGAGCCGCAAGCAGGATCCGATCTAGCAGCGGTTAGAACGCAGGCTGCGCCAAGCGGCGATCATTACCTGATCAAGGGCCAAAAAATCTACATCACTTATGGTGAGCATGATCTAACAGAAAATATTATCCACCTGGTGTTAGCTCGCCTACCCGATGCACCAGAGGGTGTTAAAGGTATTTCACTGTTTATCGTGCCTAAGTTTCTACTCAATGACGACGGCACGCCGGGCCAGCGCAACGATGTGAGCTGTCTGTCCATCGAACATAAGCTGGGTATTCATGCGAGTCCAACATGTGTCATGTCCTACGGTGATGACGCTGGAGCTATTGGTTATCTGGTCGGTAAGGAAAATCATGGGTTGGTCTATATGTTCACCATGATGAATCAGGCTAGACATGCAGTGGGTGTTGAAGGCTACGGTATTGCTGAGCGTGCTTATCAGCAAGCCTTAAGTTATGCACGTGATAGAAAGCAAGGCAAAACACTGCTGGGTAAAGGAGAAGATGATCAAGCCATCATCAATCATCCTGATGTACGTCGAATTTTGATGACCATGAAGTCCACCATTGATGCCATGCGGTGTCTGGGGCTTGAATGTGCTGCAGCATTTGATCAGGCACGTCGTCACCCAGATGAAGAGGTTCGGGTTCGCATGCAGCGCCGGGGTGAACTATTAACACCATTGGTAAAAGGCTGGTCAACCGAGATGGGTGTTGATCTTTGTTCCTTAGGTGTGCAAGTACACGGTGGAATGGGTTTTATAGAAGAAACCGGTGCCGCTCAGTACTTACGCGATTCTCGTATTGCACCTATCTATGAAGGTACAACAGCCATTCAAGCCAATGATCTGATCGGGCGCAAGACCGCACGTGACGGTGGCAAAGGCATGGCTGAACTAATACTGGATATGCGTGCCACGCTAACTGAACTCGAACAACACGACGATGTAAATTTCAAAGCAATCATAAAACGATTCGAACCTGCTGTTGCCGCTGCCGAATCTGCCACCGAATGGTTACTGGGTCAGAACGACGCCACATTGCCCGCTGCATCTTCTGTCGAGTTCCTCATGATGCAAGGACGTCTGGCAGGTGGCTGGATGATGGCTAGATCTGCATTAGCAGCCAAAGGCTTGGCGACGAAGGATGACGCTGACTTTGCGTATCTGGAAGCCAAGATAATTCTGGCCCGTTATTACGCTGAACGTATGCTCCCGTTGGTAGAGTCTTCTCTTACCGTCATTGTTGATAGTGCACAAACTACAGTCGCTCTTGATGTGGCTTTGCTGTAGTCAAGGTTTGCTAGACTGACTAAGTGGGCGTGTATAGCGCCCACTGACTGCTGATTACTTCAGGACCGATTTATGACTTTAGTTCTTCGAAATTCGGCCTGACCCAAAACTACCAAGTCACGTAGGTCTGGTCGATAGACTATCCATCTGTACGCGCAGTGAGTTATTACCTGCAGCGTACTTTTTTGGAAGACTGCGTAGTTATATCCGGCGTGACTGCTCTGGCCTATAGCTCTAGTGAATCCGCAATGTAGACGTCTATGGTTTTGGGGGTCATTCAAGTAGTGTTGCAGAATCCAGCACCCTTTAAGTAACTGGGGAACTTACATCAAAATCGATTAGTTCGCTTTACTGCATTTCTGAGCAGGGTTAAGTACTCAAAACTGCGCGGTATAAAGCTCTTTGCTTGGCAAGGCTAGTCTAAAAGCTAAATATCTCAATCTAAAGTATCAACCTGTCCGGGGATTGTGGACTGCGCTTTGTGTAGCAGCCGTCGGCAAATACCGCCATGCGACTTCTATATATCCACTTGATTCCCTAGGAGGGTGTGTACAACATGATTATTTTAAAAACTAAATCAAAAACACTAATAGCGACCACGGTACTTGCCGGAACCTTCTCGGTATTCTCTGCAGCTGCGAATGCGGTTGCGGCTAACTTTGACGGGGCAACGTTACGAGACGGATGAACTTTAGGAACGGCAATCCCCCCGACGACTTTTCTTTACAATTGCGACACCACCGCATCTACTGCTTTCACATCTTCACCGGCGAATACCATGGGCCTCGCCGCCAACGTGTGGGTCAACGTAGACGCTGGTAGCGGTACCCCAGCTGCTGTCGAGGCACTTACATTCACTTCCGGTGGAGGCAGCACGTTATACAAGTCTACTAACGGCAGTCAGCACAGTGACGCTGGGTGCTGATGCGGACGTGATCGGAGATGTAACCGCGGTAGCGACTGTTGCGCTCGGCGCCGTTTCGAAGATTACAGGGGATGTTATCGCAGGAACCACGATAACCACAGCAGCCGGCGCCATGGACGGCCCTTCGTCGGTCCCACCCCCCCGTGGCCCATGAGCGCCAGGGCAGGGTTAGCGATTACCATAGATCCAGGAGGGCCCCCTTCGTTCATCAAGGTCCTTAGTTTTTCAGCATCGTTGTTGTGCGGTGATGCTTTCGCGAAGTCCGTCATGGAGTTCGTTCAGCATTTATTGCGTTATTGCGTTATTGCGTTGAGAGTTGCTGTTTTTATTAGCGTCAGATACCTGACCGATCCTGCGACTTCTACAGATACACCGCTCATGAGAATAATCCTTCTCTCTCGATGGAGTTAATACCGAAAGGGATGACGTCAATAATTGCCGATCGATTGATTGGACCGTATACATGTGGAAATAATTCTGATCCGCCGACTGTGTTCTCGTGAATCAGAGCAGGTTCAAGGGCTTCAACGTCCAAGACTAGCAACACGACATCGTCTATTTCTTGGTAGTAGCGTGAGACGACACCAGCCAGTTGGTGCCTGTCGCAGCAATGAATGAATCCTTCTAAGGTTAATGAATCGCATTGGTAGTCGGCAACACTGTTGTCAGTGTCTGCCGTCTGGGCGATATGGAATATGCAGGGTTTATTAGTCATGCCGGATTTTAGCGTAATGCGCTAGTTTATTGTTTTACGGACCCTCGGACTTGACGCTGAATATTGAGCCTGCAACGATAGCCATTTGCCGAATCCGACATGAGTCATCGCAATGCAATTTGAAACCATTCAATCGAGTGTTCTGAATGGGGTAGGCACCCTGAGCCTGAACAGACCCAACGCCATGAACGCGCTCAATCAGCAGATGATGTTGGAGGTCAGTGAGCTCATCGGGCAATGGGAAAACGACTCAACTATCAGAGTAATCGTTCTGACTGGGTCCGAAAAAGCCTTTGCTGCTGGAGCTGATATCAGTGAAATGGTAGATATTGAATATCTGGATGCACTTGAAGGTAACTTTCTCAATAGCTGGACCTGCATAGCCAATTGCCGAAAGCCCATTATTGCGGCTGTCGCAGGCTACGCGCTGGGCGGTGGTTGCGAAATAGCAATGATGTGCGATTTTATTCTGGCGGCAGATACTGCTCAGTTCGGTCAGCCCGAAATTCGCATCGGTACGATGCCAGGCTTGGGTGGGACTCAGCGGCTGACCGGCCTGATCGGTAAGTCCAAAGCCATGGAACTATGCCTTACAGGGCGATTGATGGGTGCTGAAGAGGCTGAGCGTGCAGGGCTGGTTGCAAGAATTGTCTCAGCCGATGAGCTTTTGTCAGATGTTCAGAAAACAGCTGAGCAAATTGCCGGATTCTCAGCTCCTGCTGTGCAGCTGGCGAGAGAATCAGTACAGGCATCTTTAGAGACGAATTTACAACAAGGTTTGCGAGTTGAAAGGCGATCCTTCTACTCGTTATTTGGTAGTCATGATCAAAAAGAGGGCATGAGTGCATTTCTGGCCAAGCGTGATGCGGAATTCACACGCTAAATCGGATCGTTATCGCACCGTTTGAAGCAATATATTGCAGTCTGAAAACTTACAAGTGCAAAACGAATTGGTGGCAGTTCCCGTGTTCGGGTGAGGCCAGATATTTTTGATAAAACTCAATGAAATCAGAAGGATATTTATATTTTAGGGGTGCCAAGATACCAGCAGACTCTCAATTCCTGTGGTCGACATCCCAATCAGTGATGAAACTCGTGCACAAGGGCTAGTCCGTAGAGCGCGTTCATTGCTTTTTGAGTCGTATCTGGAGATACTTTACAGGTTGTCTCTCGACGTGAGGCATTCGCCTCAAAATCACTTGGAGTTGGAATGAATTTTCGTAAATCTGTAATACAAGTCGTAACCGCGGCTGCGTTGACTGTAGCTGGTACCACTGTTCACGCGGCTGACGAAGTCAATGTTGCATACTTCCTGGAATGGGCGACACCTAACCAGGTTGCTAAAGTTCTGAAAACTTATGATGACGAGATGGGCGTGCCTGTCAACTGGACCAACTTCGATGCTGGTACTCAGATGACTGAAGCCATGCTTGCTGGCGATATCGATATTTCTTTCAGCCAGGGCCTAGCTCCTTTCATCAATGCGGTAAACGCAAACGCGCCAATCAAGTTGGTCGCAATTGCCGTTCAGTACCCAGCTAACGACTGTGTTGTTCGCGCAGGCGCCGGAATCGACAGCAGCAATGCTTCTGAACTGGAAGGTAAGTCTGTAGCTGTTCCTTTGGCAACTATGGCTGACTACAGCTTCCGTATGATGATGCGTGCTCTGGAAGTTGACGTTTCTGAAATCACCGTTATCGATCAGGTTCCTGCTGATGCGGCAGTATCTTTGGCTGATGGCGCAGTAGCTATGGCGTGTGGTTTCGGTGGAAACGCAATGGCCAAAATGTATGAATCTGGTGAAGTACTCATGACGCCTGAGCAGAAAGATGCTGCTGGAATCATTAGCTTTGACGTGGTTTCTGTTACTGAAAAATTCTTGCAAGAGAGCCCTGATCTTCTACGTACATTTCTTGAAGTCACAGATGCTGCCAACATTAACTTTGGCGACACTGACGACGAAATGCTGGTTATATCTAAAGATGCTGGTATGAGTATTGAAGACTCGCGTGCTCAAATGGCTACCATGGCTTTCCCTTCTGCTGCAGTACAGCTTGAGAAATACTTCAACGAAAATGGCTTAGCGTCAGCTGCAATCGGTATTGTTGGTAACGCTTTCGCTACTGCAGAAAATCCTGCGTTAGAAGACTACTCTGTTGCTATCGATACTTCATTCCTGAAGTAAGTCGATACAGACTACGGCTGGAGGTCTAACAGGCTTTAAGTCCAGTTGTAGAAAAAACGGCTGATTTTTATCGGCCGTTTTTTATTGGGTTGTTCAATAGTTAATCCCCTCACTTAAAATCGCCGTGGCACTAGACCTGATTGAAACCAGTTGATGAGTGTGTAAATGGAATAGACTGGCAAGCCGGTGCTGAATTGTATATCTGCGGCATAAGGCACCATATTCGTGCACTCCAAGACAATGGCTCCAACGTCTGGGTGTTGCCTGAGCAGTTCACTCGCAGCTTCCAGGTTGTCTATGCGGCAGGCATCAAAATCCATTAGTGATTCATCAGCTAATATGACACGGGTGAACTCCGTGCCGTTTTCTGTTCCAGCCACAGGTGTGTCCAGACGTGCTCCAGCGGCGACTAGATGTGCAGCGGTTAGGTTTCTTGCCTGTATAGTCAAAACACCCACTCGCTTGCCGGGTGGCAACATCGCTTGTACCCAGGGCACTTGCATCAATGATGAAGTGGCGACTGGAACTCCTATGGCTGAACTCAATTCGTTTTGGAAAAGTGAGAGAAATCCGCAGCTTGTGGTTATGCCGTCCGCACCGTTGACAACCAGCTCTCTGGCTGCGCTAATGAATGGCGCTAGTAGTTCACCGCTATTTGCTGACAATGCTGCTGTGGCAGACGATCCGTGCACTATTTTGTAGAGCACTGGAAATTGCCAGGTTTCGGCATTGCCAATATCGCCCATAATTCTGGGGAAACGAGTCTCCAACATGAGAATACCCACGCTGGCGGTGAGTGAGATGTTATTTTTATTTTGTTCAAAACTATTCATCGGTTTAACATAGCAAACAGTGTTAAATTTCGCCGACTGAGTTGGGTAAATCTGTCGGCAATCTCCCTCCAGACCCGTGGATTTGAATTATGAGCCAACAAACAGAAACGTCGCATACCGTTGTGGTCGGAGCAGGGATTGTCGGGGTCGCTACAGCGCTTTGGCTAATCAGGGCGGGGCACCGAGTCACACTGTTAGATAAAAATGCCCCGGGAGAGGGGACATCGCATGGAAATGCGGGGGTGCTCGCAGCCAGTTCAATGATTCCAGTGACAATACCGGGCCTCATTATAAAAGCGCCGAAAATGCTGTTCAGTTCTGAGTTTCCGCTGTTCATGCGCTGGTCTTATCTTCCGAAACTAGCACCATGGTTGTACCGTTACCTATCGTTTGCCAATGATAAGGATACTCGGCGCATAGCTGAAAGGCTGAACTACATAGTGGGTGATAGCGTGGAGCAGCATCATGAGTTGGCTGGCAATACGAAAGCTGACGAGTGGCTGATTCCATCAGAATACCAGTTTGCTTATCGATCCAGAGCTGAATTTGACGCTGATGCTTATGGCTGGAACCTGCGCCGCGAGCATGGATTCATTCCAGAGTTAATTGACGGACCAGCGGTGCACGAAAAAGAACCTGCGTTAAGCAAAGATATCAACTTGCTTGCCGTCATGAAACATCATGGGCATATTCGAAGCCCAGGGAAATACGTTAAAGCCCTGGCTGAGGTATTTCAGGATTTGGGTGGTTCGTTTCAAAGAGCCTCCGTCAAAGACATCGAACTAGTGGATGACAAAGTCAATTCAGTCGTAACAGATCAGGGTTCAATAGCCTGTGACTCCGTTGTGCTTGCCATGGGTGTTTGGTCAGGGCCTATTGCCACGAAGCTAGGTTTAAATATTCCCATGGAGTCAGAGCGTGGGTATCACGTTATTTTTAAGAACCCGTCTCAGCAGGTGAGTTGCCCGACCATGATCACCTATGGGAAATTTGTTGCCACGCCCATGTATGACGGGATGCGCTGTGCGGGGATGGTGGAATTTGCAGGCCTGGAGGCGGGTCCTTCCAAGGCACCCATTGAATTCCTTATGCGTAATTTTAAGGCAACTTTTCCCGATGTGACCTACAGCGAGACAGAGGAATGGCTAGGACATCGACCGGCTCCCGCTGATAGTCTGCCGTTTGTTGGGCAAATTCGAAATACGGGTATTTACACGGGTTTTGGTCATCAGCATATTGGCCTGACCGGCGGCGCTAAAACGGGGCGAGTCATAGCCGGTTTGATTAGTGGAGAGCAGGATGATTCTGCACTGACGGCCTTCCGACCCGATAGATTCAATTGACACTTTTTACAGTCCTGAATTTTTGTACTTAGTACGTTCTCATCAGACAATTTGTTTCATTCCTGAGCCAGCGCGAGTAAGATTGTTCCCAGTTCAGTGGAAGCACCTCTAGCTAGAGGTGTAGCAGTATTGCTGCGATTTTCTAATCGCTGCATACATATCGCTGCACTCACCGAATCTGGATACTATTTAAAACAATTGGAGGATTTCATTTATGTCAAAAAATCAAATCAAGGCCGGCCTCACTGCCAGTATTGCAGTAACGGCGTTGTGCCTTGCTGGAGCTGCACAAGCAGAAAAATGGGATATGCCTATGGCATATTCTGCTTCTAACTTTCATTCTGCTACCGGTGCTCAGTTTGCACAGTGTGTAACAACCGGCACAGCTGGCGATATCGAAATTGTCACTCACCCTGGGGGCAGTTTGTTCAAAGGAGGGGATATCAAGCGCGCAATTCAGACGGGTCAAGCACCTATCGGTGAGCGGTTGATGTCTGGACACCAGAACGAAAACGCCGTTTTCGGTTTTGATTCTATTCCTTTTTTGGCCACATCCTTTGATGACTCAGCCAAGTTGTTTGCTGCCGCTCGACCTACAATGGAAAAATTGCTCGATGAGCAAAACCTCGTTATGTTGTACGCAGTAGCATGGCCACCACAAGGTCTGTATTTCAAGAAAGAAGTCAATTCTGTTGCTGACATGAAGGGCGTGAAATTCAGATCTTACAATAATGCAACAGCGCGATTGGCAGAGCTGACAGGCATGCTTCCGGTTAGCATTGAAGCTGCAGAAATTTCGCAGGCATTTGCTACGGGTGTTGCTGAAGCAATGGTTTCATCAGGTGCAACCGGCTATGACCGTAAAGTCTGGGAAAGCCTGACACACTTCTATGAAGTTGATGCGTGGCTTCCGTACAACTACGTCATGGTAAATAAAGACGTATGGAATGACACCAGTGAGTCAAGTCAGGCGGTTATCCAAGGTTGTGCTGAGTTAGCTCAATATGCGGGTCAGTGGCGCTCCAAGGAATACACAGGATTCACTATGGCTGGATTGGCAGCTGGTGGCATGACAGTAGGTCCTGCAGGCGATGCATTGGTTGCTGAACTTAAAGTTATTGGTGAAACCATGACTGCCGAGTGGATTGCAGCTTCGGGTGAAGACGGTGCAGCAATTCTGGAAGCTTATAACGCGTCCAAGTAAAGTTGATGCCGCCGGCATATCGAATACGATATGCCGGTATCATTACTGATTTCAGATCACTGATCAAAACACGGTTCAGTATGGTCACCGCATTACCGGTAAAGGTTGCTGTATGACTTCGTATCAACGTCTATGCAAATTTCTAGATGCTCTTTACCTGGGCGGGGGTGTTCTCGCATCCTTGTTCTTAATTGCTATCCTTCTACTCATTGTTGTACAAATGCTTGCGCGCTGGACGGGGCAGATGTTTAGTGGCGCGCCAGATTACGCAGGCTACTGTATGGCAGCTGCTTCTTTTCTGGCATTTGCACATGCACTCAATAGAGGTGCTCATATTCGCGTGAGTATTCTTCTGAATGCTCTGGGAAGTAAAAAGCGCTACTGGCTGGAAATCTGGTGCTTCACGGTAGGCGCTGCCGCAGCAAGCTACTTGGCTTGGTACGCCGTTATAGCCACACAATGGTCACATAAGTTTAATGACATTAGTCAAGGGCAGGACGCGACACCACTGTGGATTCCACAATTGGGCATGTGCATCGGAGCCGTATTGTTGGCCATCTGTTTCTGGGATAATTTGCTTCGGCTAATTCTCCTGAAAAAGCATGCAATAGAATCCGACATTGTTCATCACTAGTGGATTTGTCACTAGTTTCGATGTTGCTTAGTAAATCCTTTTTCTCAATTCGTTCGGAGACCCTCGCATGGAAGAAATAGGCGCTATAAGCCTTTTCCTATTGGTCCTATTCCTGCTGTTGGGTTCTGGCATATGGGTTGGGCTTGCCTTATTAGGTGTGGCTTTTGTGGGTATGACCTTGTTCACCTCGAGACCCCCAGGCGATGCCATGATAACGACGATCT
>JBLHWG010000115.1:0-14188 GCA_047629055.1 Halioglobus sp. | reverse complement strand
ACGGTATATGTCGCGCTTCTACCCATTACCCATGAAAATAATTATTTACAACTCAATGAAATTCACCAGCTTCTCGAACGGCGTAAGTCTGGAATATTTCAATTAAAAATTCCTGCCGAAAATGCCAAAATAGAGACCCGTTTACTTCCTGACCCAGCTGGTTGCAGAAACGACACTCATGCCAAACTCATAACCGAGACAGCGTCTACATGGCTCCATTTCGGTATTAAGCCTGATCCGCATTTGCTCGTGATTGGTGGAGGAGTTGATGCCAAGCCAGTTGTGTCACTTGCACGCGAATTGGGTTGGGAGACCACGCTGTGGGATTCACGTCCAGCGAATGCCAGACGGGAACATTTTATGTCAACCAACACGATACTTGAATGTTCTGTCGAACATTTAGGTGATTACGCTACTGATCAAATGGTTGATGCCGCTATTCTAATGACTCATAACATTGCTCTGGATGCCGCTGCACTCCTAGCCCTGTCGAGCGCTCAATTCAAATATCTTGGGTTACTGGGTCCAACGTCTCGCAAACAACGCGTAATACAGGCAGCAAACCTTACCGAAACACAAATTCGAACAGAACTGATTGGGCCAGCTGGTTTTTACTTAGGTGGTGAGCTACCTGAGTCTATCGCCTTGTCAATGATATCGGAATGCCATGCTCATATTAACGGGTATACGGGAGGATCGGCTTCTAGAAAACCATAGATCGAAGAGCTGCTGTTAATTCACTTAAATTGCCTTAGCATTAAAATTTGCCTTGAGCTGTTGCCACGATCTGTGGAACCTGTCGAGTCGATATAACAGGGCCTTCCCACTCGGTTTCCGGATCAATAGGCAAGACGGGTCTTGGAAGGTTCTTCCACGGAAATCTCGTCAACACCGGCGATGTCCGCCCCTTCGTGTCGACAAAAAACATGTCTTCAAACTTGATGTATTCGGAAAAAGCGGCAGGCATGCTGCTCCGCACTTTGACGACCAAGGTGCGGATGTCAGGCACATTAATGTCAAATATTTCAATATGCCTTGGGTCGTGACAACCTAATCTCCTGCTTTGCACAATGACTTGAAGTGTACCGACTTGTAGCAGACACGCTTTTCCGAGAGATACTGTCTTACCGCTAATAATACCTAGTCGTCCAACAACTAATACGTGCTCTGACATTTGTTTACATGAGTTGCAAATACCTATTCATCGCAACCATTCTGACCTTCGGATTACTTACCGGAATCACGCCACGCGTGGCGTATGCCGATCGCCATTGCGCGTTAGCGCTGGAAAATTATTACGCTGCCAGGCAGAAAGCAATCAACGGCAATTACAGTAGAGAAGTGCTCAGCTGCGAGCATGATATTTACCAAACAAAAATACTTTTTGAAGATGCAATTGACGATGCAAATAATTGCGGTTGTAGTCAACTCAAGCAACAACTTGAGTCTACTTTATATAATCTCACTATGTTAATCGCTACTGCACCATCACTTACTGATGCCTGCCCTAACATGAAAAATGCTCTGCTAGAGGCTCAAACTGAATTAGAAGAAGCGTTACAGAAATGCCACTGAACACTTTGCCTGCTGCTGGATAAATACTATGGTGTGCTAATCGTGGAGGTAGCATCTGAAGCTACTCTCAAAGATATCGACATGCCAACGGATCTATCGATTTAATAAGCTGGTATCATTTCTCAGGATTCAAAATACCTTGAGGATCCAATCCCATCTTTATCTCCCTCGCCATATCCACACTAATAACACTTAATCGATGAACCTGCGGATAATACTTCCCCAGCTGCATAAACCCCGCACCTTCAGCCGCAAATAAATTTCGTATCTCTGCACGATAACGATGCACTTCGGTGCGTACCTCAGTCTGCGCAACATTGCCATCAAACTTTTGCACCTGGTTCCTAGTTGCAAACGCCCGCTGAAATTCAGACAACTCATCAGGCCAATAAAATTGCGGCTCAATAATGACCTCTTGCCCTACCCTGGCCAACAACGTTGACACACGAATGCTATGAATCCGCATAGCTGAGCTGTGTTCAGCCAAACAATGTTCAAGTTTTTTCATAACAGGCTTTGCTTGCTGAAAATCGAACACACCATGACAAGGCAACCAACGTTCACCATCAGGCCCAATCAAGGCTTTGATAGGTCGGAACGGCCTTGCACGTGTCACTCTCGGAATCGTATCCGGTATCATTCTACCACCAGCCTGTTTGCAAATATCTGTTACCTCATCCATATAGGGCTGATACTGTTCCTCTTCGTTTAAATCCATAGCAATATGCAGCGACCACGCACAGTCTTTCAAATGTAGCTTTGACAATGCAGCGCCCTTCATCAAGTTCACTGCAGACTTAACAACAGATCGTGACTGCGCGACAAGATCTTTGACGAACTCCGGCGTTTCTTGCAACGAGAAACCAGTGCGTGCCAGGTTCAAATGCGTTTGCTGATCAAACGCATACACATCGGCAAGCTGCACAACACTGCGCAACTCATCCATCGCCGCAATAACCTGCTGCGCATTACCGAATGCAAAAGATGCAAAATGACATTCAATGGGCGTTGCAATGGTGCGTAGTTTAATCCGTGTCTTAATACCCATTGCGCCTGCATCGCCAACGAGAGCGTTCAGCAACTCAGCACCGGAGAACCCAATGCCCGTTATCACGGGATTAGTGCTGTGATCGATCCAGCTAATCCGACCACAACCATCCACAAGTTCCATACCCAGCACATGCTCACGCACCGTGCCATAACGCGCAGAGCCGAAGAACGCAGCGTTCTGCGAAACCGCTCCTCCCACTGTGGCTACTAAACCACTCAATGGGCCAAAAAAGGGTGTCCGTCTATTCTCCTTAGCCAACGCATCGTACAAGTCCGACCAGGTGCATCCGGCATCAACAGTTACGCTCTGCGTTGCGTGATCGATCTCGATAGTTGAATTTAACGCCGTCATATCCAACATGATTGACGCATCGCAAGTCGGTAAATACCCGGCTGTGTAAGACATGCCACCACCACGCGCTATGACGGCAACATTCGATTGCATTGCCCATTGAACAATGCTTGCGATCATATCAACATCTGCAGGCGTAACCAAAGCGCGTATTGTATTCTTGGACGAGCCGGCAATATCCTCGCTGTAAAGCCTACAGATTGACGCGTCCTGATTAATGCGATCGGCACCAATCAGTTCAATCAAGCCGGCAATAGCTGTCACGGAATTACCGTTGCTGGCAGGAGTTCAGCGATGGCAGCGGCAAGACTGCGCGGATCTTTCGATACCCGGTAGATGGCATCCCCGGACAGACACTCATTAGCCCACCGCTGCAGCTGCTTCACATCCGGATCATCCTCATACAACAACACAGACGCGTGAATGGCCGCCTTTGTCAGTAATGATTTGCAATCGTAGCGATACAAAGCAGCCGCCGCCTGAACGCCGGTATTGCCGGCGATAACGCTAGCTCGATACCTTTGATGCAACATCTGCACATCCCGCTCGCCACCGAGGCTTCGAGAGTCCGCATTCGTTCGGTTGTACCAGGGTTTGTAAAGCTCGTATTCACGCGCCCAATAGAATGACGACATCAGATGTCCACCATCCCAACGCGGTACCAGGTCCGGTAATTCCGCGCCTGCATCGCACTGCTGCGTCCAAGGATCAACGATGATGGTGGACTGCACCTCGGCATCCAACAATTCAAGAGCAACCGCCGCACTAGCACCCACAGCCACGATTGAAAACTGACCCACGGCAATGTCGGCTAGAGCTTCTCTAACGCCTGTCGCCAGGCTTTCAACCGTAGGCTCCATACCCTCGCCTAAACGTGATGCGCCAAGCCCTGGAAGGTCGAGCCTGACCACCCTATGTGTACGGGCCAGATGCTCTGCCAAGGAATCCAGTGTCGTTAAATCCCCGGGCACATCATGCAACAGTAAAAGGGGCTCGCCAGTACTCGGACCATCAAAACGAAGCAACACAGGGCTTACTGATGTGTTGACAATGTGGTATTGACTGCCCTTGTGATCAATACGGCTTAGTAGTGTTGCCGCATCCACTGCATCCTGTTCCAGCGCATAGCTCTGCAGCCAACGACCAATCTGCTTCGCCCATTCCACCCGGTCAGCAGGTAGTGACCCTACAATCACGTTATTCGGCACTCCAACCGCGTTTTGTAAATGCGGAAACAAGAGATCATCAGTGCGGGCAGCCAACTGTACCGGTACCTCGCACAGTTGTACCGGCTTCAAATGATCGTAACGAAATGCAGCGGCATAGGCAGCTCGGTAGTGATCACCCGCTAACAAGAAATCATCTACAACGGCCTGTAAGGTTTCAATCGGAGGTGGACCAAACGGTAGACGTCCAGCATCGCCGACCCGATGCCACGGAAATGCAGTGAACTGATCACGCACCCGACTCCACAACCAGGCAACGTGGGTACCATCCAGGCCCGGGTGTATGGGCGTTAAATAGGCTGCAAGCAATTCATCGCGCTCGGTTGGCGAGAACAAGGCGTAACCATCAAGTACTACACCGGCCACTCGATCGGGTGCCTGCACTGCCGCTTCAATCGCAATGGCAGCACCGGTGTGCGTGCCGTAGTAAGACGCCTTATCCAGCCCAAACTGCGCGGTCACATCCAACACTATGGCCGCATAGTCGGGAATTTCAGGGCGCGTCAGCTTCAGCGGCTCAGACAATCCAAAGCCCGGAGTATCGAGTATCACGCAGGTAAATGTGTTCGCAAGATGCTTCGCCAAAGGCAACAATGCGGCACCGGAACGCGGGCTTTCATGACACAGCACCACCGCTGGGCCTGCCCCCAACAGCCGCACGCGAACTTGCTGCCCGGAGGCTGTGGTTACGAAGCATTCAAGGGGTGCAGTCATGTTGGCCATCGCCTTAGCTTATTGGTGAGCGTAAATCTTTCCGTAGCACTTTACCGGCGGCGTTGCGTGGTATGCCACTAATAAATTGCACTTTTTTGGGCACTTTGTAGGATGCTAATTGCGTTTTGCAGAAATCGACGACCGTGCCGCTTTCAATAGATTGCCCTGGATACGGCACGACGAAGGCTGAAACCGCTTCACCCCAGTAGTCGTCAGGAATACCAATAACAGACGCATCCATAATGTCTGGATGTTGCAGCAATACCTCCTCTATGTCGCGCGGATACACATTGACTCCACCACTGATGATCATGTCCTTGCGACGATCCACAATGTAGATGTGACCCTCGTCATCCATACGCGCAAGGTCGCCTGCCGTGAACCAACCCTCGTGGTAACACGCCTCGGTTTCCGCCTCACGTTTGTAATAGCCATTGAATAAGGTGGGGCCATTGGTATACAGCTCTCCAATCTCACCGACAGCGACCAGCTCTTTATCATCATTGAGCAATCGAACATTCTGACCTGCAATGGGCCGACCCACGCAATTTTGCTTAAGCCGCATGTCAATGGGGCCAAGATTTGTTACTACCCCTGCCTCGGTAGAGCCATAGGTTTCATGCAACACACTATCGCCGAAGTAATCCATTGAGTTGTGCTTGGTAGATTCTGCCAGCGGCGCGGCATTGCAGATAATCGTCTTTAGATGATGCTCTCTATAACGATCAAGAACCGACTGCTCCAGCGACAACAGCGCATTTAATTGTGTGGGTACTACAAACGTGCCGGTATGCCTGCGGGTGTGCATAAACTCCAGCATCAATTCCGGTTGGAAAGGAGGCATTAGCTCAACCTCACCACCAAGAAACAGCGCACCCATCGGAAACGCAAAACCGCCGCCATGAAATAGCGGAGTTGTTACTAAAAACGAGTCACTAGTGCCAAAACACCCATACACCGACGCATTCATCATAAAGCCGATAACACGACTACGGTGTGACAAACAGACTCCTTTGGGCCGACCAGTTGTACCCGACGTGTACGGTATGGCAAAGGTATCCCACTCCGCAGGCCTGTCCTCTAGTTCTCTATCGGATGATTTTTGCAGCAGCCTCTCATAGTCACCACCAATAACCAGAATTCTGATGTCGGCTGGAAGATTCGCGGCCCGCACGGCGTCCTCATTTGCCTTGTCTACGAACACGATCCGCGCATCGCTGTCTCCTATAATCGCAGCTAATTCACCGGGTGGTTGGCGTGGATTAATCATCGCAATGGCTGCTCCCATTGCAGACACTCCGCACACAATTTCGAAATACTCAACGACGTTACCAGCAATAATCGCTGCATTACAACCGGGCGTCAGCGCGCAAAGCCCCGACGCCAGGTGCGAGACGCGATTGATGCGCGAGCCGAGCTCACCATAGGTGAGTGTTTGACTGCCTAAGCGCACCGCTGTTTTCTTGGGAAATCGTCGTGCGTTCGCACGCACGCCCGAGCTGATGTCTAAGGCTCGATAGCTTTTTGGAGGTTGTGATCCTGCCACGCTGAAAGTTCTCCGTCTCTGTGCCTCAATAGTCGTCGGTGCCAGCAGGCTAGCTGGGAGGCAGAAACTGAAGCTATGAAATTACTTTCATTTTGAACGAATGAGCGTGTAATGCAAGTGTTTGGGACGGAGCTAAGTCCAATCAGGTTTTATTGGGCGGAACACGTATGCCGAGCTGGATTTCACGCCGTGCGCGATCACTACTTGTTATCACATCCGGTTTACTCACTGAAGCCCCACTCGATGCACTTTCCGGCAATCGAAAAACACGTAAGGCATTGTCACGCATCAGCAGCCCCTGAGCTGCCGGACGCAGGCCGAGCTCTGCAATTTCTAGCATGGCTCTTTCCGGATCGATGACCGGCCAATCGGTACCAAACAGCACTTTTTCGCGACCGTAGGTATTGAGATAGTGTATCAATTGCTTTGGCCAATGTTTCGGTGCATAGGCATCGACACCGATGTACACATTTTCGTGCTTCCAGGCCATTGAAATCATTTCATCGGTCCACGGTATGCCAATGTGAATGCCGAGTAATTTCAAGTCTGGAAAATCGATAGCAACATTATCAAGAGTGATTGGCCGACCCACTGACGGTAATCGACGTTCACGTGAGTACACCAGGTTATGCCCTACTTGCATCATGATGGGAATGTCTAGTTCACAACATTTTGAGTAGTACGGATAATAGCGGCGATCATCCGGTGCTAGACCGAACCAATGGGGATACAAATGAGCACCGACAAAGCCAAGCTCATTCACCGCATACGTTAAATCATGAATTCCCTGCATACCACGAAAAGGATCTACGCCCGCAAGACCCGAAAAGCGTTGCGGATGCTCACGGCAAACTTCGGCCACTCGAGAGTATTCAATTTCGAAAGAACCACGTACGTTAAGGTCACCGGCACGCACGGCGATCAATAATGACCGATCAATACCAGCACGGTCCATCTTGGCAAGGTAGGCGTCAATGGATACACCATTACGCATTGCCTCAGGCATGCGTACCTGCTCTTTAAAGGTGTCATCGAGCCCGGTGCGACCTTCTCGCACTTCGCGCTCAGTAAACAGATTGCAAACTATATCGATGGCGCCCATGGACTAGCCCCCGCACAAAGCTAAATAGAATATTCTGAGAATCGAGCATTTTCCAGGCCGATTCCGAGACCGCACGATCAGTATAAGGCCTGAGAAAATTACTTTGACATAAATTCTAATCTATTGATTAACGTAAGGTTAACAATATGTCTCCAAATCGACGAGCATCCCTGTTTTGCGCGACAGTATTATCATCTTGGATTCTTGCGTCCCCTTTTGAAAATCCCAATTTGCACAGATGAAGAATATTACGTGCAAAATTATGAATTAGAGTTTTGCGTATTAGCCAGAAAACTCATAAAAGCTGCAAAATTGTGAGTCTTCATCAATCGCTCAACTGCTGTAGTCCATTCATTGTCTGGCTCCTTGTTCCACTCCCATCTTGGTTCGTTGCAAACGTTAGATAGCCAGCAGTTGCGTCATTCTCACTAAGATTTTCCTCACACCTTTTCTTATCGCGCTCAACCATCATTTGTTGATACATATAGTGACCAGAATCTGGACTAAAGGGTGCAGAGGAGACGATAGTTGTCACTGAGTTATCTCCAAAACGTAGAGTATCTCCTGAGCGGTAATGGCAATGGCCCACGACGAATTGCTTTACCTCAAGTACACGGCTAAATTCATTGATAAGTTCGCTGGTTATTGTGCGGCTGTTAATCAGAGCTGAGTGCAGTGATGGTCTGCAGGCAGACCATGTTTCGTACCCCAATTGCCTTAAGTTCACCACATCAATCTGCTTGCAATGCAGCAGATCACTTAATTGGACATCTTGGCTCGCAAGCTTGCCTAATGAATGACTTATCATCAGATCGCCAGAAATACACATGCAAGGAAGACCAAGCCCCCATTCGAAACACGCCGAATAGAGGCGTTCACCCTCTTCGAACCCGAAGGAACGTACCAAGTCTAGGCGCATATGGCCATAATGGTTGCCTAAGTGGGGCAACCGGTCCTGCAGGTTTGCAGGTAGTTCCTCAGCGCTAAATCGCTCCCAATGGGTATTGAGATACTGGCTGAGTGCTGTGAGATAGCTTTCTTTAAATTCATGATTACCACTGAGCAGTACCACAGCGTTTGGATACGCGTTTTGGAACTCAATAATCTCGGCCAAGTTTTGCCAACTCTTTAAACCGTTGTTGGCGTAATCACCAAGAAAAACAACAAAAGCGCCCCTCTCAATTGCTCCGCTGCTGGTAATGTAAGCGATGATCTTTCGTGTGGAATCTAGATCGCCATGTGTATCTCCAATGACAATGACCTCAGCATTTGGAGGAAGGAAAACGATGTCACCAAAACGCTTAAGAATCTGAACATCCTTCATGCGATGGAGCGAAGTCAGTTCTTCAGTTGAGTCCATACATAGGCGAGAATGCGGGTCACGTAGCAGCTGAGCTAGGTGTTCACTGTCTTTGTTAGCAACATTGGCACTCGCATCAGCACAAAGCTGCTCAATGGCGTGGAGCTTGACCTGATCGTCGCCAAAGTGGTGTGAAACATATTGCTTGATGTAGCACTCAATACCTTCAACGACTCGGTCTGGTCGCAAGCTATCGAGGAAATTAGCTTCGGCCAAGTATTTAGCCTGATGATTCAATACGGTTGACTCTTTAATGAATAATTACTCCTCTCATAAAAATACTGGTTGACGCTTCTTAAATATATGGCAGTATGAAAAGTATTGCACACGCGTGCACTTTTATCGAAAGTGCATGCTGAATACGGATTGTAGCGATGGCAACAACCGCGGACGACGTCGAATGCTACACGGTGAAGCTTCATGCTCTGCACACGTAGAGCAAGTGATGCTTGCAGGCTAGTGTTTACTTGATGGCGCAGTGCGTCGGGCCATCCCGGATAAGAAATCCTGCCCGCAACGTGCAGCGGGGAATGTGTTGGTTCATTGTCGTGGTGGCAGAAGCCGATCGACAGCATTAGTGTCCTTGTATCTGCATATCAACAATCCAACGAAATTCCCAAGCCTGGATGACGCTGTAGATCCTGTGCGTGAAAAGCGCGGTTTACACCCCGATGAACTGTACAGCGCACCAAAGCCAACGCTTATTGAGGCAGCACGGGTGGCAGCAAGGCAGATCCATCTGCTAAAGGCTAGTTGATATCGGTGTTCGAGGCGCACGCTTTGGTCCAAAAATTCTAGTCAAACATATCCGCATTGGCCGCCACAACTTGATCATAAACTGGTTGAAAATGCAGCCAGCCAAGGTAATCACTGCCAACGTGGGTCGCTGAGTGGCGAGCCGCGTTTTCATCCATACGTGCCGGTTTAGTTGCAGAGCTTTCTAGCATTAGCTGTACATGGCAACAACGATCCATCGCGATAAACCAGAATATTGCATCGTCCACACTATGGCGACTGGCCGTGAGAATGCCATGGTTCTGATGGAGCACCGCACGGTTGCTGGCGAAAGCATTTACCACGCCCTCCCCTTGAGCCGTAAACACCGTCACCGCACCACCATCATCATTGACAACCGCGTGATTATCATAGAAGCATGCAGCATCCTGATTGTACGGCTCTATCGGTTTTCCCGTGGAGCACCAGGCTGTACCGTGTGGTGTGTGTGCATGACACATAGCAACAATATCAGGATGGGCCTCATGCACCGAAGCATGCACGACAAACCCGGCACGATTGATAGCGTGCTTGCCTTCAACAACTCGACCTTCATGATCAGCCAATATTAAATTGGATACATTGACTTGTGAAAAATGAACCGCCATTGGATTAGTCCAATATAAATTCGGGTGCTCAGGGTCGCGAACAGAAATATGTCCAGCCATACCATAGTCAAACTTGTTCATGGCAAACGCGCGACAACCAGCCACCAACCTTTGCTTTCGATGTTCGCGTTCTTCGACTACAGAGTTGAATTCAGGCAGCTGCGGAAATATTAACCCGCTCTGTTCAGGTTGGTATATTGACTCTCGGTCACCGAGCAAGTTACTTTGCGCGATTTCGGTATCCAGGGTATTTGATGGTGGCATGTTTGTTCCTTATTCAACCTACGGTATTAAAACGCATAATTGTGTAAGCGTTTAGTTTACCGAACTAATGGTGATTGGCAAGTTTTGCGAATTATTGCCCAGACCACCAGGTACCGGCAAGCGGCGCGCCTTTCACAAACGACCCCGAACCCGGTTGGTCACCGATACGAAGGCATTCATTCCATTTTGCCATTCGCTCGGAGCGAGTGAATGAGCCAACTTTTAACTGTCCAGCATCAAGACCAACCGCCAAGTGGCTAATCGTCACATCTTCGGTTTCACCAGATCTTGCCGATACCACACCTCTATATCCGTGTGCACGTGCTGTCGACAAACACGCCATTGATTCAGATACAGTGCCTGATTGATTGACTTTAATCAGCACCGCATTGCAGGCACCGGCATTTGCAGCTCTTGAAACCAGATCCGCATTCGTCACCAGGTAGTCATCGCCGATAATTTGTATACGATGACCGAATTCTTGAGTGAAAGCGATGACGCCCTCAGAATCATCCTCGGCAAGCGGGTCTTCAATCGACACAATAGGATAGGTATCGATCCAATCTCCTAGCATCCTGATCATTTCATCCCTACCCAAATCACGATCCTCCAACGCCAAATGATAACGACCATCAGTGCTAAATTCGGAAGCTGCGATATCCAACGAAATGACAACGCGCTCTCCGGGTATCTCTCCTGCATTCTCGATTGCCTGTACAAGGGTTTCGAGCGCCTCTTCGTTGCTATCAAAGACAGGCCACCACCCCCCTTCATCTGCAACTCCAGAACTTTTACCTTTTTGTTTCATAATTGCTCCAGCAGCCCGATAGATTGCAGAGGTGATTTCCATCACTTCATCAAAACTATCCGCACCCGGTACCATAACCATAAAATCCTGTACGTCAGTTCTACGACCAGCATGGGCTCCACCACCAAAAATCTGAATTTCAGGTAAAGGCATACTTGGGGTTTGACCGGAAAGATCCGCGACGTGTTGCCACAAAGGTACCTGCTTGGAAAGGGCCGCGGCATGCAGAACAGCCATGGATACAGCAACAGTTGCGTTTGCGCCAAGCTTTGATTTCAACGGCGTTCCATCCAACGTTATCAAAGCAGCATCAACATCGTGTTGCTCAATAGCGTTCATGCCGATTAAAGCAGAGGCTATTAAAGTATTAACGTTTGCAACCGCGCGCAGTACATTCTGACCTCCAAGGGAATTACCACCGTCACGCAAGTCGATGGCCTCGCGTGCTCCACGAGATGCACCTGCCGGAGCAATCGCACGACCCATGGCACCGCCAACCAAGCCTACCTCGGCCTCGACAGTCGGATTCCCCCGGCTGTCCCATACTCTGCGAGCTGACACGCTTGAAATTGTTGGATCGCTCATGCATTGACCTCCTGTTGCATAGCTTCGAGAAACGCTCGAATGTTTTTCAAAGGCTTGTCGATCAGCGGTCGCGTTATGGCACGCACGCGAGTTCTGGACGCCTCCGATAGATACTCAACCGGTGACTTGCCATCGATCCTTGCAAGCATCAGTGCGGGAAGTAGCACGGTGACTCTTGCTTCCATTTGATTATTATCTTCCCAGGTTATATGTGGAACATAAGCGTCCCAGAACTGCAGCGCAGTCTCAATCAGGTTTGTCCTAGTATCAGGCAAATGAATGGATTTCAACAGGAGATGGTTAAGACAAAAGGCGACATCGAATGCCGGATCTCCCATTGA
The DNA here is from genome assembly GCA_047629055.1 of Halioglobus sp. Taxonomy (GTDB): domain Bacteria; phylum Pseudomonadota; class Gammaproteobacteria; order Granulosicoccales; family Granulosicoccaceae; genus Granulosicoccus. The sequence continues at coordinate 1,883 of JBLHWG010000115.1, read as the reverse complement.
TGCGCACTCAGCATCCAATAAAATAGGCTGACCAGCACGTATTAATATGTTTTTAGGGCTGACATCGCCATGAATGAGTGCCAGCCTAGATGTTGCCAACTGGTTAGCCATTGCGATTAACTGTGGTGCAATGTCAGGGTGTCTACTCGCTGTAAAACGCAGATAAGGGTCAATTCGTAATGACTCGAAATCAGCGGCGGTGTCAAATGCGGTACGGTCAAATCCTGATTTTGTAGACGCACCATGAATGCGTCCAATGGTGGTCGCAACTGCGCAGGACTCACCTTTATTATCTGCTCCTGCAAGCAGACTTGACTTCCACAGGCAAACATCCCCTCCACCAATGTACTCCATCGCAAAACCGTTCTCGGCATCTGACCATCCATAGAGAGTAGGCGTTGCATCCGGTACAACTTGGGCAGCGACCGATAGCCAGGCAAACTCAGTTTTGGAACGGTGTACTGGCGCAAACCAGACTTCTTTAACTCGCAACTTCTCCAGAGCGAACTTTACACAAATCGTCTGTTTGCCAAACGTAACGGCCGCGATATCAGAAGCAATGCCACCGGCCAATCGCTTGATTGAGGACACATCATCAGCACAGCACAGTCCCAGCGAATTGACCACAGATTTACAGCGCAACTCAAACGTTGTGTCCACCGAGTGATTCTCTCTTGAAGTATCTGAAAGCCCACTATACAGCCCTAATACTGCATCAGTGAATTCCTTGACTCACCTTCAGAGCGGCTTCTCACTTGTCTCATAGAATTTTACTGGGTGACTGCGGCCTCGGAGTATTTCACTGCCTTTTTCCTTGAAGTCAAACCTTCGACGGTCACAAAGCTCCATGGTACGAGAAGAAACCAAGTTGGCTGTATTGTATTGTTTGCTTAATACCTGAAGTCGAGATGCTATATTGACGTCATCTCCGTACACGGTATAGCTCAATCTCACCGGGGTTCCTATGAACCCTCCAACCACAGTAACAGTGTTAATTCCTGCTCTGGTGGACAACGTTACCCCACCATCGAATCGGTAGTCCTGTAGAAGCCTCTGGATTTCACGAGCGGCTGATATAGCGCTGGTAGCATGATCAGCGTCCTTTGTTGGCAGGTTGAAACTTGCCAGGATCGCATCGCCCTGAAACTGGTTGATCACTCCATGATTTCGTTCAATGGGCCCAGAGATGAGGAGAAAATATTCATTCAGCATTGCTATGAGTTTCTCAGGCGACAAATTCTCGGCAAGGCTAGTAAAAGACGTCAGATCCACAAACAGAATACTGGCTTCGCGAGTTTCAGTTTGCGCATTGATAAGTGGTCCATCACTTTTCACTATCTGAGAAGCCACACCTTCCGGGATGAACAGGGACAGGCTTTCAGCTGTACGGCCCTCGACAATTGATCGGACCATCAGACGCCTAGCTCTGGAAATGGCCAGCGTCAGGATGGCAGTGACGACTAGAATAGAAATCATCTTGTCGAGCTCACCGCCGATGAGCACGCTGTTGGATGTCAGGTAAACAACATAGTCATGCGTAATCACGGACATTGCCGGGTCATCCGTGATGGCAAGAAGTATTAGAAGCAACCACCCCCCAGCTCCGACAAAACCCGCTAGAAGTACGTAGCCAGGTTCAAATCGCAATGCTCGAAGCGCGATAAAGATGAATATATACAGCAACCTTGGTGACTTTAAATAAAAGGAAGGCGGCTGCATGTATTGAAGGTGAAAAGACCAAATCAATCCGAACAATAGGCCCATATCGACCAGAATTGACAGGACCAGTAACCAATGGGCTAAACGTGATTTATACGACAAATACAAGCGTAAGCACGCAAATACGAAGTAGGTGCTCAGAAATATGGGGACAGGCTCGAATT
>JBLHWG010000114.1:0-14400 GCA_047629055.1 Halioglobus sp. | reverse complement strand
CCAGTAGGGCTGAATCTTTTTGTGACGGCTGGTGTGGCAAAGCTATCGGTGCTTAATGTGGTTAAAGCTGCACTACCGTTCGTGGCAATTTTGTTTGTTTTCTTGATTATCGTTACTTACTACCCGACGCTGTCAACCTGGCTACCTACAAAAATCATGGGACCAGAATTGGTTATCCGATAAACCTCACATTTTTTGTAGCAGGATCTCATAACATTGGTAAGGAGAGCTTGCGGTACTATGTCCAGGTGTCTTTGATGGGAAATAAATTTGAATGCTATACGCTCTGAACAATAAACAACCCACAGTCAGTGGTAGACACTTCGTAGCGCCGAGCGCCTCTGTCATTGGCGATGTCGTTATTAATGATGATGTTACTATCTGGTTTAATGCCGTTCTGCGGGGCGACAACGACACTATCACCATTGGGACAGGCAGCAATATTCAGGATGGGTCTGTTCTGCATGTGGACGAAGGTATTCCGCTCACTATCGGAAATCGAGTCACCATTGGGCACAAGGTGATGCTGCACGGTTGCGAAATCGGCGGTGGCAGCCTAATAGGTATGAACGCTGTAGTGCTAAACAACGCGGTGATTGGAAAAAATTGCCTGATTGGGGCCAATGCGCTAGTAACCGAGGGTATGCAGATTCCAGATGGATCACTGGTGCTTGGATCTCCAGCAAAAATCATTAAACCGGTAACGGATGCTGCCTTAGAGATGATGCGATCTGGGGTGCAACACTATATTGACAAGATTGATGTTTATAACGATGGTTTGGTGGCACTAGCATCTGACTAATACAGTGACCGTCTGATTAATAAAAAGAACCATGCACTAGGTCTGGGACGGATGGTTTTCACGCTTACCAGAAATTGAGGGGCTAGTCGAATTCAACCAGCCCCGTCGAGGAAGTATTATATAGCTGCAGTTTCCTTTGTTGGAGGCGTTGTGTCTGTATGGATGATGGATTCAAATGCCATTAGTCGTTTGTGAATGGACATTAAATCGACGATGGTGGGCCAGGAGTTAACCAGAAACTGAAAGGAGTTTTCAACGCGATTAAACGCATTACTGATCTGTTGGTAGACACCAAAAGTTAGGACTCCAGCAACCATCGACGGCCCAAGGGCTATGAGCGGAATGAAAGTCGCACCTTGTAAATAGGCGAAACGGAAAACGTTAAAGTATAAATAATTGAAATAAAGTTTGAAGTTGTTAAACTGAACACCTGCATACAGTTTCTTTACTGTTGGCGGCTCAGCTCGTTCGGGGTCATCTTCACCATAGACTAGCTCCTTTCGATAGGCTGCTTCTACTCTCTGATTGTTGAATTCCAGGCCGGGCAGGCGGTAGCCGACAGCCGCTAATAATACAGTGCCAAACGCTGCTGAAATTAATGCCAGGAATACGAGAGACCCCTCAACAGCACCGAACAGAGGTAGTTCAGTGACTTCCTTGGATAAGTTCCACAACAGAGGAAGGAATGCGATAAGTGTCATGACCGAGCTGACGAATGCGGATCCTAAACCTTCCATGATGCCTGCAAACCGTCTGGTATCTTCCTGAACTCGCTGGGCGGCACCTTCCACTAATCGCAGCTTATCCCAATGCTCCATGTAGTACTCGTTCATCGCTGTTCTCCAACGAAACACGTAGTGCGACGTGAAGAAAGAGAAAGTCACGAGGATGATGATATTGGGTACTAGGATATAAAGCAGAGTGAGGAGTTTCCCGAAGTATTCCTCGCTAGTGACGTTACTTGTCCCTTTTTCTGAGAGCGCTTTTTGTATCAGATTATAGAAGTCGCCATACCAATCGTTTATAAAGACACTCAACTGAACTTGAAAATAGGAGACAAGTAAAATAAGAGCGGTTCCACAAACCGCCCACCCGTACCATTTATCACGATCTATAAAGAACCATGCGATGCAAAATAACACCGTCGTTAGCACAATGTACTGGTAGACCCAAACCTTTTCAGGAGTCAAAAATGGCGGGCGTTCACCCTCAATTAGGGGCAAAGCCTCAGGCATAAAACTTAAGCTGGCAGCCAGAGTATCGGCAAACCCATGCCATAAGGCAAGACTTACCAGAAACCACGCAATTGCCGAGAGGAAAAATTGCTTGGGTCTGGGAAAGAAAGATTGAAACATGATTTCTAGCCCGAATCGTAAAATTTAAGGGCAAATAGCCCAGGTGCCATAACTGGCGTCGACCCTTAGTCTAGTGTGGAACCGGCAAGTTCGCCGACTCTGTCTCTATGCCGAAAATCGATACGTTAGTGTAGGGCAGTTGGCTGCTTTTTAGATACACTATGGTTTTAAGTAACAGCGGATAATCAATGGCTCAGTACGTCTACACCATGAATCGAGTCGGCAAGATCGTACCGCCGAAACGTCAGATACTGAAAAACATCTCGCTGTCGTTCTTTCCTGGCGCCAAAATCGGTGTTTTGGGCCTTAATGGCTCTGGAAAGTCCACGCTTTTGAAAATCATGGCTGGGCTAGACACCGACATTGAAGGCGAGGCGCGCCCGATGCCGGGTCTTAAAATTGGCTATCTCGAGCAAGAACCGCAGCTCGATCCTTCTAAAACTGTCCTCGAAGTGGTTGAAGAGGCTGTCAGCGAAATTAAAGATGCACAGGCTGAGCTCGATAAAGTGTATTCAGCCTATGCAGAGCCCGATGCCGACTTTGACGCTTTGGCTGCCAAACAGGCAAAGCTTGAGGCCATCATAGAAGCGTCGGACGCCCACAATCTGCAGCATCAGATGGACATTGCTGCCGATGCCTTGCGTTTGCCACCTTGGGACGAAAACGTTGAGCACCTCTCTGGTGGAGAAAAACGCCGCGTTGCGTTGTGCAGGCTCCTCCTTTCCAGTCCGGACATACTGCTGCTCGATGAGCCAACTAACCACCTAGATGCCGACTCGGTAGCGTGGCTTGAGCATTTTCTTCATGATTTTAAAGGAACAGTTGTTGCCATCACGCACGATCGTTATTTTCTCGATAATGTCGCTGGCTGGATTCTGGAACTCGACCGTGGTCAGGGTATTCCCTACGAAGGAAATTATTCCGGCTGGTTAGATCAAAAATCTGCCCGCCTGGACATGGAATCTAAACAGGAGTCCTCTCATGCCAAAGCCATGAAGGCGGAACTGGAGTGGGTCAGGCAGGGGGCAAAGGGGCGTCAATCTAAATCCAAAGCTCGTCTGCAACGCTACGAAGAAATGCAGTCTCAGGAGTTCCAGAAACGCTCAGAAACCAATGAGATCTACATTCCACCGGGTCAGCGTTTGGGTGACAAGGTTATTGATTTTGAAAACGTTACCAAGTCATACGGTGATCGTGTACTCATTGACGATTTATCTTTCAGCATGCCCAAAGGTGCCATTGTGGGTGTCATTGGTGGAAACGGCGCGGGTAAGTCCACCCTGTTTCGTATGTTGATGGATCGTGAGCAACCTGACTCAGGCAATATTGTCGTTGGCGAATCTGTGCAGCTTGCCTACGTCGATCAGAGCCGTGATGATTTGGATGGTGAGAAAACTGTTTTCGATGTACTGGCTGATGGTAGCGATATTATCTCTATCAATAATTACGAAATGCCTGCTCGCCAGTACGTCGGTAGATTTAATTTTAAAGGCAGTGATCAGGGCAAATTTGTAAAAGACCTGTCGGGTGGTGAGCGTGGTCGCTTGCACCTTGCACTGACACTTAAACAAGGAGCCAATGTTCTGTTGCTCGATGAGCCTTCAAACGATCTAGATGTAGAAACCTTGCGGGCGCTAGAAGAAGCGCTGCTCGATTTTGCAGGCTGCGCCATTGTCATTTCTCACGATCGCTGGTTTCTGGACAGAGTGGCAACACATATTTTGGCTTACGAAGATCCTAGTGAGATTAATTTCTTTACTGGAAACTACACCGAATATGAAGCCGATCGACGCGAACGATTAGGTGAATCTGCTACACAGCCAAAGCGAGTTCGATACAAAAAATTAGCGGGTTAAAACAGCAAGGCTGTGTGTGCTTGCGTGCGTGCAGTCCCTAATGAGAATTTCTTAGGCCGTGTGTTGCCTAAGATTATTTGATACCGAAATCAGGACATCGTAAAGAGAAAAAGACGACATGCATACAGAACAGGAACTTCTCGCCAAGGGAATCAAAGCAACGGTTGTTCAGCATCCATTGGTGCAACATAAACTCACCTTGATGCGTCGTAAAGAACAATCATCATCTGCCTTTCGCGCGTTGCTTCGGGAGATATCCTGGTTGTTATGTTACGAAGTGACGCGTGATTTGCCACTGGAGCTAGCCCCCATAGAAACGCCGGTTCAGGCTATGGATGCTCCCGTATTGAAGGGGCGAAAGCTGGCATTCATCTCTATCTTGCGCGCGGGCAATGGTATGTTGGATGGAATGCTTGATGTTATTCCTTCAGCCAGGGTGGGCCATGTAGGATTGTACAGAGACCCCGAAACATTGAAGCCAGTAGAGTATTACTACAAAGTGCCTGGTCAGATGGAAAATCGTTTGATCGTCGTGGTTGATCCCATGTTGGCAACGGCAAACTCAGCTATTGCGGCTGTTCAGCGTTTGAAAGAGGGTGGGGCTAATGACATGCGCTTTGTCTGTCTTATTGCTTCACCTGAGGGTGTCAAAGCGTTTAACGATGCACATCCGGATGTGCCCGTCGTTACGGCCTCGGTGGACACTATGCTTAACGAGCATGGTTACATCGTTCCGGGTCTTGGCGATGCGGGCGATCGCATCTTCGGCACGAAGTAAGCTTCCATGACTGACAGCGGCTCATCGAACTCTGAATCGACGGCGGTTCCAACATCGGCACGGCGTACTCGCCGTGGTCGTCGAACCGCACCTGCTGCTGGTAATTTTGAGCAAAAGCCGTTTCGCCAACCTATGCGCGGTAGGAACCAGCCGGTTGATATTGCATCAGCGGATGAAATTGAAGCGCTGCACGAAGCGTCGCTTCGGCTCCTTCGAGATACCGGCATCGCAGTACTACATGATGAAGCTCGGGAACTCATGCGTAAGGCGGGAGCTGACATTGGAGCTGACGGAATACGCGTACATTTTGCGCCCGATCTCATACAAACACTGATTAGTACCGTACCTTCGCAATTTACTTTGCACGCCAGAAATCCGGCTCACAATATTGAAATTGGCGGTGATTATCTAAGCTTTTTCATGATGGCCAGTGCGCCTAACGCCTCGTGTATGGATAAAGGTCGGCGCACAGGTAATCGGACAGATTTTCAGAATTTTCTCAAGCTCTCTCAGCAGCATAACGTGTTGCACGGGAATGGTGGTTATCCTTGTGAGCCAGTGGATATCCACGCATCCGTTCGTCACCTCGATTGCGTTTACGACCTTCTAACGCTGACCGACAAGTCCTTTTGCATTTATTCTCTGGGCGCGGAACGTAACCAGGATGCGATTGAAATGACCCGCATCGGGCGGGGAGTGTCAGTGAACGAGATGAAAGAGCAGCCGTCAGTCTGGACTGTCATTAATACCAATTCGCCGTTACAACTCGATATTCCCATGATGCAAGGAATTATCGAAATGTCTTCAATGGGCCAGCCGGTTGTTATCACACCGTTTACATTATCCGGTGCGATGGCGCCTGTTACTGTTGCTGGTGCTTTGGTGCAACAAAATGCTGAAGCATTAGCAGGAATTGCCTTCAGTCAAATTGTGCGGCCAGGAGCACCTGCCGTATACGGTGGCTTTACATCCAATGTTGATATGAAGTCGGGTTCACCAGCGTTTGGTACTCCCGAATATATGAAAGCGCAGATAATTGGTGGGCAACTGGCACGCCGTTATAACTTCCCTTATCGAACATCAAACGTCTGCGCTGCCAACACGTTAGACGCGCAGGCAGCCTATGAAAGTGTATTTTCTTTATGGGGTGCGATTAACGGTGGTATGAATATGCTGAAACATGGTGCCGGCTGGATGGAAGGGGGCCTGTGTTGCTCCTATGAAAAAACCATTCTGGATATCGATCTACTGCAAATGGTGACAGAATTTCTAACACCTCTGGATTTCAGCGATGATGCATTGGCTGTGGATACCATCACGGAAGTAGGGCCAGGCGGTCACTTTTTCGGTACAGATCACACCCAGAAACGATACAAAGATGCTTTCTATGCACCGGTGCTTAGTGACTGGCGCAACTTCGAAAGTTGGCAAGAAGCAGGGGAACCGACTGCATTTCAAAAAGCTAATAGAGTATGGAAGGAGCGGCTAGCGGCATACCAGGAGCCTACTCTTGATTTAGCCATTCGAGAAGAGTTGGGCGCGTTTGTTCAAAAAAGAAAAGACGAAGGTGGCGTGGCCACAGATTTTTAATATGCGCTCTTTTCCTCACCAATGGCGTTGCCAATACACATCAACCTGAGTACACATGCAGATGACTGATTCCCCCCATTTTTTAATACTGATGGTTGATCAGTTAACGGGTACGTTCTGGGAAGACGGTCCTGCTGATTTTCTGGATGTGCCGAACCTTCGGCGATTACATGAGCGCAGCGTTAACTTTTCCAATACGTACTCGCCTAGTCCGTTGTGTACGCCAGCGCGTGGATCGTTCATGGCAGGCATGCTTCCATCAGCAACAACGATTTACGACAATGCCGCAGAATTCCCGTCCAACTTGCCAACGTTTGCTCATTACCTTCGCGCTGCCGGTTATTACACCGCACTAAGCGGCAAAATGCATTTTGTGGGTGCTGATCAACTACATGGGTTTGAAGATCGACTCACTACTGATATTTATCCGGCAGATTTTGGTTGGACACCCGATTGGCGAGTGCCATTTGAGAGAGTAGATTGGTGGTATCACAATTTATCTTCTGTGACTGAAGCGGGTGTGGCGCTAACCTCCAATCAAATGGAATACGATGACGAAGTGGTGTATCACGCCAAGCGGTGTTTATTGAATATCGCAAGAGGCCGCGACCAGCGTCCTTTTTGTCTAACAGCTAGTTTCACTCACCCGCACGATCCCTACACAGCACGTCCTGAGTATTGGGCGAAGTACGAGGGCGTAGACATACCTGATCCGGCAGTACCTATCATGAATGACGATCAACGTGATCCGCATAGTCAGCGTATTCATGAAGCAGTAGATGCTAGTAGATTTACAGTCACAGACGAGAACGTAAAAAATGCCCGGCGCGCCTACTGCGCCAACATCAGTTACCTCGATGATAAAATTGGCGAGCTTCTGGACACCCTAGACAATTGTGACTTTACCGACAATACGGTTGTGGTCTTTGTATCTGACCATGGTGATATGTTGGGCGAGCGCGGGCTTTGGTACAAAATGAATTTCTTTGAAGGGGCTGCAAGAATACCGTTGTCCATCGCAGCACCTGGAAAATTCAGTCCTCGTAACGTAACAATGCCTGCAACGGCTATGGATGTGCTGCCAACATTGCTTGAATTGGCGGGCGTAGATGATTCCAAACTGGCGATGCCGTTGGATGGACAGTCGCTTGTGGATGCCGCGAAGGGTAACGAGCAAGCCGATCGCATGGTGGCTTCCGAGTATATGGCAGAAGGCTCAGTCTCTCCTATGCTAATGCTACGACAGGGGCCCTGGAAATTTGTGTATTGTGCAGCTGACCCCAAGCAACTATTTAATCTCGAAAGCGATCCACATGAATTGGATAATCTAGCTGGCAAGGTTGAACACACTGAGACCGTAAATCACTTTGTTGATACTATGAACAGTCGCTGGAATCTAGATGTTCTTGACGATGATATTCGTGAGAATCAGCAACGCCGCCTTGTGTGCTACGAAGCTTTACGTCAAGGGCGATATACACCTTGGGACCATCAACCTGTACAAGATGCCTCGGAGCGCTTTATGCGTAATCATCTGGATCTTAATGATGTGGAGGCGGGAAATCGTGTTTCCGTTCGGGCGATGGCCCCTCCCATGAATCATGGCAGTAATTAGCCCAGGAATATTTTATGACTGAATTTGACTACATCATTGTAGGCGCCGGCTCCGCTGGTTGTATTCTCGCTAACAGACTATCTGAAGATCCGGCAGTGTCGGTAGTCTTGCTCGAAGCAGGGGGGTCTGACAGGAGCATATTTGTTCGCATGCCGACTGCGCTATCTATTCCAATGAACATGCCCAGGTTCAACTGGGGGTTCGAGTCGGAGCCAGAAGCCGGTCTTGATGGAAGGCGATTGGACTGTCCGCGAGGAAAAGTGCTGGGTGGCTCTTCGTCGATTAACGGCATGGCTTTCGTCAGGGGACACGCTTGTGATATTGATAAATGGGAGGACTCTGGAGCAAGTGGCTGGAACTACGCCAACTGCTTGCCGTATTATCGCAAACTTGAATCTTGGCATCACGGTGCAAGCCGGTACCGCGGTGGCGACGGGCCAGTGGGTGTCAACGCGGGTAACGATATGCGACTGAATCCTTTATATCAGGCGTTTATCGATGCAGGAGTTGATGCTGGTTATCCGTTTACAGCAGATTACAATGGTTATCAACAAGAGGGGTTTGGACAAAAGCACATGTCCGTGAAGGATGGCGTACGCGCATCAACGTCCCGTAGTTATCTTGATCCGGTGAAATCAAGACCGAACCTCAAAGTCATCCCGAGGGTGCATGTTGACCAGGTAATCATGGGTGGAACGCAGTCGCGAAAGCGTGCAATAGGTGTCCGATACAGAGCAGCTAATCGTCAGTTGAAGATTTTCTGTCGCGGCGAGGTAATCCTGAGTGCCGGTTCAATCGGATCGCCCACAATTTTGCAACGCTCTGGAATTGGGCCAGCTGAAACCCTGACTAATGCGGGTGTGAAAGTAAACGTTGAGTCTCCAGGTGTAGGCGCGAATCTGCAGGATCATCTGGAAGTCTACTTCCAATACGAATGTACCCAGCCAGTATCTCTAAATCGTGAATTATCATGGTGGCGTAAGGGGCTGATAGGAACTCGTTGGGTTGCAACCAAGCGAGGCCTTGGCGCAACTAATCATTTTGAATCGTGCGGTTTCATACGTTCAAGAGCGGGTTTGAAATCACCCAACATTCAGTATCATTTTCTACCTGGTGCTATGCGTTATGACGGCCGAGCGGCCTTTGCAGGGGATGGGTTTCAGGTTCACGTTGGACCGAACAAACCCAGCAGTCGTGGAAGTATCGCGATACGCTCCAGTGATCCTTTCGAGCCCCCAAGTATTCAGTTTAATTATTTGCAGCATGAGCAGGACCGGCAAGATTGGCGGGATTGCATACGTCTGACACGTGAAGTTCTGCAGCAACCTGCATTGGGGCCGTTTCGAGGTAATGAAATTCAACCAGGAATGGACGTCGAATCTGACGATGCTATTGACGCTTGGGTCAAGGCGAATGTGGAAAGCGCCTACCACCCTTCATGCAGCGTCAAGATTGGAGCCGATGACGATCCGATGGCAGTGTTGGATAGCGAATGTCGGGTGCGTGGCTGTGAAGGTTTGAGAGTCGTTGACTCATCAATTTTCCCGGTGATTACCAATGGTAATCTGAATGCTCCGAGCATGATGGTGGCAGAGAGGGCGGCCGATCTGATCCGCAATAGACATCTGCCTGCAGATGATGCACCGGTATGGCAACCGGATGATTGGGAAAATAGTCAGCGCTCAGTCACAGGACATGAGCGCTGACGGGTACTCAGGAGCTAAGGAGTCGTACTATTTAATTTCGAGTAGTTCGACTTCAAAAACCAGCGTTACTCCGGGTCCGATCTTCTCGCCCGCACCGCGATCACCGTAAGCCAGATCTGACGGGATAACGAATCGGTACTTGCTACCCAGATTCATCAGCTGGAGACCTTCAGTCCAGCCAGGAATGACGCCTTTAAGCGGGAACGATGCAGGTTCGCCTCGCGCGATGGAGCTATCGAATTCCGTACCGTTGATGAGTGTACCGGCATAGTGAACACTGACCGTATCGTCGATTGAGGGTTTAGCCCCTTCGGCCGCAGTCAGCACTTCATACTGAAGACCACTTTCTGTGACCATCACGCCTTCGCGTGCTTTGTTAGATTCCAGATAAGCCTGACCTTCTATAGAGGCCGCCGCTGTTGCTTCTGTGGCCGCTTTTTGCTGTTGTGCCTGAAGAGCAGCTTGTGCCTCTTCCATGGTAATCAGTGTGGTTTCACCAGCGTGCTGAGCTTTCATTGCCTGAACCAGCAAATCGAAATTAAGATCGCTGTATTGCTTGAGGATGCGTTCGCCGACCATCATGCCCAGGCCATAACTGACCTTGGCTTCATCGGTATCAAGCACGGCATCCTGAGCGAATGCTGGGACGGCCAGAAGGCTTGAGAGCGCCAGAGTTGTTGCACTGGCCAGTAAAGTAATTTTCATCGGGTGATTGAGTCCTGTCATTGGGGTTATTCAGCTGGAAAATCCCGCGCACTATGTCATAAATCATCAGGCAGTGCACTGGATGAACGCAACTTCAACGTGTCAACATGGGTACTTTGAGTGATGTTCCAAGTCGCTGAGTTACCTGATCGTAAAAAGCGTTCCGTTGTCATGTTACTAGAGCGTTCGGACAACAGTGAGTCTACTTGGTTCTCCAGATGGACAGGAAAAGTGGCCAGAACGTCCCTTTGATGACCTTCGCAGCGTACGCTGACAATTTTGTGCAAGTCGGCTACCAGGCGTTCATGCACATCCTGATGGCGTTCTATACAGTCACTCCAACGTATCAGTGCAGCTTGTTGCAATTCTTCCTGGTTGTCGGGAACATGGGTGAGCGAACAAGCGCTCAATAAAATCACTGTCAACAACAGCAATAATTTTCCAACAATTGTAGCTGCTGACATCGATTTTCCTCACGCTTGCGTGCGGCACCGGAAAGCGACACCACATTGATCCAAAGGGATGTAGGGCTAGCGGCGAAAAATCTCGATTTTCGAGCGAATGAGTTCACTGGACAGGTGTTTATCGTGGAGGCTATTTCTGTTTTGTGAATCAGTATTCATTTGTGGCAGAAATAGGGCGATAACAGTGGGATATCCAAAGCCTCGATACAGCGTCTTCGAAAAATTGGCGGCACAAATAGGAACGAGCTTAAGACCGTTTATCGTTGTTCTTTTGTGCACGGTTAACCGCGCGTTCCTTGGATTTGCGTTCTTTTCTTGCCTCTTTTTTCTCAGCAAGATTTGCTAAGCGCTCTTCAGTTTCTTTTATTTCCCTGGATCGCATTGCGGGTGTTTCCAACGTGATGCCACCGAGTAATCCCTCCCTGAATTCTTGCAGGAGTAGTCGACCCGCCCGATCAAAGTCGACCATGCGACCACCGCCAATGCAGCCGCGCTTTTTCCCAATAAATTCGAGGGCTTCCACGCTATCTGCCAATGGCAAATCTTCACCATAGCGTTTGCGGAGGGCTGAACCGTAGTCTGCGCACAAATGATCCAGTAAATGGCTGGCAACGTCGGCGCTATCCATAGCCGTATCTCTGATTGCCCCCGTGGCTGCGAGGCGAAAACCGCTCGCTTGGTTTTCTACCTTGGGCCATAGAACACCGGGGGTATCGCGTAGATTCCAGGTGTCGTTCAATACGATCAACTGCTGTCGCTTAGTGATGGCTGGTTCATTACCCGTTTTAGCGACAACTTTGCCAGTCAGTTTGTTGATCAATGTTGATTTACCCACATTGGGAATACCCACCACCATCGCTACTCGAGGTTTGAGACGAGGTTTTACCGTAGCTGTCACGAGGCCTTTGAGGCGTACAGGAATTTCCTTATATCGGGCCGGATTTTTTGTGGATATTGCTAGTGCATCCCTTTGATCATCGTGGCTGAAAAATTCAAGCCATTCATCGGTACGCTCCTTGTCGGCTAGGTCTGATTTTGTCAGGACGCGCAAAACTGGTTTGTGTTTCGCGATCTCAGCCAACATGGGGTTTACGCTACTCCACGGAATTCGGGCATCGATGACTTCGAGAATGACATCGATCTCTGGAAGCACTTTGGCCATCTCTTTGCGGGCCTTGTGCATATGCCCGGGAAACCAATTGATAGACATTAGCGTTTGTTATTTCTGGAAGTTGAGGCTTTTGAGGAAGTGCTGACCCGTCTAGTGGGCGAACCACTAATCCTGAGATGCGCTGGCAAGTTCGATTCGATCGGGGAAAATCAGTATTTTTCTCTCCCGGTATAACGAACTCAAAGCTTTCTTGAAGTTCTTTTTGCTGACTTGAAAAATTGCCTGAATGGCTTCTGGCGAACTTTTGTCATTGAGTTCGCAAACACCGGCGTTTTCTTCCAGAAATGACAGTATACGAGCCGACAGTTCAGGGTTGAGTTCTTTGGAGCGCGGTTGTAGGGTCAAATCGATGCGGCCATCATGCCGTAAACGTTTTATAAATCCCTCATGCCTGTCGCCCACACGAATCGCCTGGAAAATCTCATCTTTGTATAATAGGCCTAATGCTCGATTGTCTATAACAGCCTTCAACCCTAAATCGGTACGTTGAAAAATAAGCAGTGAAACAGGCTGCCAGGGTTTGAAATCATCCGCTGTCTCGGGCATGTGATGATCCAATCTACTGGTGGCGGCAAGTCGCCCTGAATTGTCGAGATAGACTAGTACACTCTCATGTCTACCAATTTCCAATGGACGGCGCTGTTCGGCAAACGGAAGTAGTAGGTTTTTTGATAACCCCCAATCCATGAATGCACCGGCGTTGGTAATGTCGACAACCTTTAATGATGCGCACTGACCTCGTTGAACGAGGGGTACTTTTGTAGTGGCAACAGGTTTTCCCTGGGCATCAGTGTACAGAAAAACGTTGAGTCTTTCTCCCGCTTCGGCCGTCGAAGTTTCGTTTAAATCCAGTTTTACAGGCCCAAGATCACCACCGTCGAGAGTGGTGGACTCGCGATTTGTTTCGAGGATGGTGAGTTCTGCTGTGTGGCCAATTTTCGACATGTTCGCAGTTTAGGCTTGTGTTGCTAGTTATGCCAGTGATGATACGTCTAGAGCGCTATGATGTGAGCGCCGACACTTTCATTCTGCCGAACAATTACATCATGTATTCCCAGCAATCCGCCATATCTCAACCAGTAAACAAGGTGGACAAGATCGTTCTGGCTCCGATGGAGGGCGTTATTGACGCACCAATGCGCAGACTACTTACGGGCATTGGTGGTTACACCCGTTGTGTCACGGAATTTGTAAGGGTTACGGATGTTTTGCTTCCAGAAAAAGTTTTTCTAAGATTTTGCCCAGAACTGGAATCTGGTGGAGTCACAGAGTCCGGAATTCCGGTTTATACGCAATTACTCGGTAGTGACGCAAAGGCTCTGGCGCTTAATGCTGTTCGGGCCGCGCAATTGGGGGCACCGGGAATAGATCTGAATTTTGGATGCCCTGCCAAAACAGTCAACAACAGCATGGGGGGGTCTATTCTGCTTCGCACGCCGTCCCATGTCGCCATGATTGTTGATGCTGTCAGAAATGCGGTGCCTTCGGATATCCCGGTCACTGCCAAAATTCGGTTGGGTTACGATGATAGTGACTTGCTAGCTGACATTGTTGGTGGAATCCGTGACGCAGGTGCAACTGAGCTAGCGATCCACGCCAGAACGAAGTTTGATGGCTACAAGCCACCAGCATGGTGGGCGACTGTCAGTCACGTTGTGCCTGAAAATGACCTAACCACCTACATAAATGGTGAGATATGGACCGTAAAAGACAGCGTGCAAGCACGTGGTGATAGTGGTTGCACGCACATCATGCTGGGCAGAGGGGCTTTGGCCGCTCCTGACCTTGCATTGCGAATTGCTGCGGCGTCCTCGGGTAAGGAGCTTGAGGCCATCGAGTGGCTGACTGTGTCGCACTTGGTAGAGGCTCAGTTTTTACGGTCTGATTGTCTGAGCCCTCGTCATATTGGCAATCGAACCAAGCAATGGCTGGCTTATTTAAAGCGAAGTTACGATGAGGCTCAAGAGCTATTCACAAGGCTGCGAACCTTGCATGATGTGTCGGCGATTCAAACCGCATTCGCCGAGCACCGAGTGTGGTTGAGGGATCTTTCGGCTGGCTAGTTGCTTGCAACTGTCAGACAACCGACAGCCGGATCGTTGACAATATTGAATGAGGGTGTGTCTTCGGAAATGGCACGAACCGTTGTGCCCATTTTTTTAAGCCAACGGCTGGTTGAATCGCGTTGCTCTTTTGAGAAGGTGCCGATCAGGGTATAGATAGTGTTGCGCCACAGATCTCTTATCGAGTGCCATTCGTCAGGGTGAGCATCCTCTAATAAGGTCCACAATTTTGTCATGTGGTTAGCCAACAATTCGTCGTAGGCCGGGTTGTCCTGGTTACGAGCGAGCACAAACA
>JBLHWG010000113.1:0-14403 GCA_047629055.1 Halioglobus sp. | reverse complement strand
GTTTCAGAAGTTTGCAATAAGAATGGTGAACGGGCTTTGATTATCAAATCTGAAATTCTAAAAGAATACGCCGGTGAGCAGATTAACTGTTGTGCGCGACACTATTACTTGAAGTATTCGAAAGAACTGAATCCTACCGGACTATAATTCGTGAAATGGCAGCCAGGAACTTGTCCATGCACCGTTTGACGTACTTACTGAGTCCCTTGGCATAACAGGGTAAGGCCAGCGACCTCCGGTTGGTGACGTAGTATTAGACCGATATATTTAATGTGTCTTGTATCATCCATGCTCAGCTAAGTACTCTACTGCGTGTTCTGAACATTTGAGTTGGAATTCCTCCTGTACACTCTGCCAATGCCAACATCCCTGCGCCGTTTCATCCCCATCCTGTTCGTTCTGCTATGGAGCACCGGCTTCATCATGGCTCGCCTTGGGATGGAAACAGCAGAGCCTGCAAGCTTCCTTTCCATCCGATTCGCACTCGCTGCAATCGCTCTGCTCATTATCACTCTTGTATTTCCGTCACTCAAAACCATGCAACCTAACTGGAAGCAAGTAGCCCACGCAGCTGTAGCTGGGGTACTGCTCCAGGCGATTTATTTGGGCGGTGTGTTTGCCGGAGTAAACCAGGGCATTGGTGCAGGTCTATCGTCGCTGATCGTTGGCATCCAGCCTGTACTAACCGTTTTGTTAGCGGCTGTCTGGCTCTCTGAAAAACTCACATGGGAGAAAATCACGGGCATAGCATTAGGGTTTCTTGGCGTGGCACTGGTTACCGCCGAGTGGGGTCATGTCGATGGTGCTATCTCGCTAAACGGCATCGGCTTTTGTATTGCAGCACTTATTGGTATAACGCTTGGCACGCTCTACCAAAAACGATTTTGCCAAACGCTAGACCTACACATCAATATGATGTCGCAATATGTGGCCAGCACCTTGTTCCTGCTTCCATTTGCCCTAACGTGGGAGTCATACTCTATCAACTGGACGCCAAAACTTATGGCAGTGCTGGTTTGGCTAGTCTTCGTACTCTCGATTGGTGCCGTATTCTTGCTAATGTGGCTTATTAAAGTCGGTGAAGCTGGCCGGGTATCCACCTTGTTTTTTCTAGTGCCACCCGTGGTTGCCCTCGAGGCCTGGATTCTGTTCGACGAACCTCTAACGTGGTTGGTTATCGTTGGAACCCTGTTGTGTATCGTTGGAGTTGCTATTGTCAGCGGCGTACTTGGCAAGCTGAAAAATATAACCTTGTCGAAAAAAGTAACTTAACGTCCTATTTCTGGCAGATCATATCGCACACCTGCCGCTTTGCGGAATCCACAGCCTGCACTAAATTTGTTGACTAAGCTCTGTCCGGATAAAACATATGCGGCCCTTGAGCTCTCCTCTCCCTGACGTGACGAGGATTCTTTCGAATTGTTATTCCGCACGGGCCCTCCCATTAAAGGTGAAGCTATCCAGGCGATTCAAAAAATACAACAAAACAAACCTGACAACATCCATGGGAACACTCATGTACACAGTACCGTTGTTTGTAAATGCGCCTTCCGTCCGTCGAAGTAGTCAGCTAAACTTTGCTTTATGTAAATTGTCCTCCGACCCAGCTGGCAGAAGTGTCGTGCCTAATTCGAGAGTATTGATGTGAAAATAGCCATTTTTCAGGGTCCTGAGTTGCCTCAAAGTGTCGAGCTAAATCTGCATAGCTTGGGGCTTCGTGCGAAAGTGGCTGCGGCACGGGGCGCAAGCTTGTTGATAGCACCTGAGATGTTTTTAAATGGCTCTAACATCGGCCAAAAAATATCGCCGCCCCGACCTCCATCAAGTTTTGTGTAAATAATCCCAGCCTTAAACGAGATATCCATGACTGCGCCCCATGCTTCAATAACTGGCAATGAACCGGATGACAAACCGGTTACTATTTTTGGCCCGGATTTTCCTTTCCCATACGACGATTGGCTCAAACACCCTGCGGGACTGGGCAAAATTCCCGAAGAAAAACTCGGTAGCGAAGTCGCGATTATTGGTGCAGGCATGGCAGGCATGGTGGCCGCTTATGAATTGATGAAAATGGGCTTAAAGCCGGTCATATACGAGTCACGTCGGATCGGTGGTCGCTTGCATTCGGAGCCATTCAAAGGGGCAGAGGGTGTCGTAGCTGAATTGGGTGGCATGCGTTTCCCTCGCTCGTCGACCGGTTTTTATCATTACTTGGATAGCTATGGACTGGAAACTCGACCGTTTCCCAACCCACTTTCGGCAGCGACGCCGAGTACAGTAGTCGATCTTGATGGTAAGGCTGCCTATGTCGAAGATGTCAGCGAACTTAGTCAGCTATTGCAGGAAGTTGGAGCCGCATGGAAAGAGACGCTGGAAAATGATGCCCATTTCAGCGAGATGCAAGTAGCGATCAGAAATCGCGATGTGGTGCGCATTAAGAAACTTTGGAACGAATTAATACCGACCTGGGATGACCGCACCTTCTATGGTTTTATCGCCAATTCGGAAGCCTTCAAGCGTCATAGCTTTAAACACCTCGAAGCCTTTGGCCAAGTCGGTTTTGGCACCGGTGGATGGGATACGGACTTTCCCAATTCGATGCTGGAGATTCTTCGCGTGGTCTACACCAATTGCGACGACGACCAACACTTTGTCGTCGGTGGTGTCGAACAAGTACCTCGGCGTATGTGGCAGGATACGCCAAAGAATATGCGACACTGGCCTGATGGCACGTCGCTGGAAAATTTGCACCGAGGTGCAACTCGCGCTGGTGCGAAAAAAATACAGCGCCTAGAGAGTGGCCTGGTGGCGATTACCGATATTTGGGGTGACCAACGCGAATACGAAACGGTGCTTACGACCTGCCAAAGCTGGTTGCTGACCACCAACATCGAATGTGATGAAAGCTTGTTTTCACAAAATCTCTGGATGGCACTCGACCGTACTCGTTATATGCAATCGGCTAAAACCTTTGTCATGGTTGATCGCGCTTTTTGGAAAGACAAGGATCCAGAAACTGGGCGTGATGTGATGAGTATGACGCTAACCGACCGCCTGACGCGTGGCACGTATCTATTCGATCTCGGTGACGATAAACCAGGCGTAATCTGTCTGTCTTATGTCTGGATGAGCGATGCCATGAAAATGCTACCACTTCCTGTCGAGAAACGGGTGCAACTCGCGCTCGACGCACTGGGTAAGATTTATCCAAAGCTTGATATCAAGAGCCATATTATCGGCGACCCCATTACCGTTTCATGGGAAGACGATCCCAATTTTCTCGGTGCCTTCAAAGGTGCTTTACCTGGACACTATCGTTACAACCACCGCATGTTTTGTCATTTCATGCAGCGCGATATGCCAGCGCAGCAACGCGGTGTATTCATCGCCGGAGACGATGTTGGCTGGATGCCAGGTTGGGTCGAAGGTGCAGTGCAGACTTCCCTGAATGCGGTCTGGGGTGTAGTCAATCACCTCGGCGGCGAAACCTTTGCCGATAACCCTGGCCCAGGCGATCGGTTTGACGAACTGGCGCCACTGGAACTCGGTGATTAATTGTACAAAGGTAATTGATTATCGAGTCAGGCTCCTCTATGGCTGAAAAATTTGTGGAGCTCGCAGCGATAAAATTACCGAACTCAGCGGGAGCGGCTGATGTACACATAACATATTAATTAAGTATGGATATAAAGCGGTTCTGTGCTGATGATGTTGTTCCGTTTGGGATTTCGCTCAATTTTAATCAAGAGTGACCGATGAATAGTGATGTGCTCACCAAACTATCCACTGATGGGGGTTGCTCTGTGACCAGCTCAACTAACTCTGAACAAAATTATGACGTCGAAGACTCTACTTTCGAGATTGACAGTCCTTCTGTGGCGAATGACGAACTGTTCGTCGAAACCACGCCGGCACGCCCGGCGAAACGTGGTCACGGACCAGCTACTGTTAATGATGAGCTAGATTACTACCGTAAAAAAGCCATCCATCAGGATATTCTGATATTTGAGATGCGAGCTTTGCTTCAGTCGGGCAAAGGTTTTGGGGATATTCTGAATTTACAGGAGCTATTGGATAACTTTATGGCAGTAGTGCGTGAGAAGTATGGTGCGATCAATAGCACCGTATTGTTGCGTGATGACCTTGAGCCTGGTGAAAATTACTACCGGGTAAAGGCATTTTCCGGGCTTGACCCAGAATTTCTGATGAGTGATTCAACCAATGAGTCGCTGTACATGTTCAAGTTTCCGCAGGATAACGGTCTGCTGTGGCAGATTATCCGGCAGGGTAATATCTTCAGTGTCAGGGACTTGCAGCGTGATGCACGCTTCGATACGGCCTGGGATAAATGGCATTTAGATATCCTAGACTCTGATCTCTGGTGTCCGCTGATTAAAAACGGTGAAGTGTTGGGCATTCTGACTCTGGGAGAAAAAGTTGATGGGGAGCAGATAAGTGAAGATGAATACCCTTTTCTGCAAGAGCTTGCATCGATTGCCACGACCAATATTGATTCAACGCTGAAGTACGAAAAAAATCACAGAATTCTGAGGAACATACAGACACTGTACGATGTAAATCAACAGTTAGCGCACGTTAATGACTTCAAGCGTTTGTGTGCTGAGACCTTGTCTACAGCTGTCGATGCGGTCAGTGCCCAGAAAGGCAATCTGATGCTGCTGAACAAGGCAACTGGGAAGCTGGAAATCAAGGTGGTGTGGGGCAATATCCCCAGACATGTGCGTGATGATATTAATAGCGGTATTACCTCGACAAAGACATTTGAACTGGGCGAGGGAATAGCGGGTAAATGTGCTGTCGAGCGAAAACCCATTCGCAAGAACGATAAAAACTATATCGAGCAAATGGGTAAAAATGTAGTGTATTGCATTTGCTGTGTACCGCTGATGCGCGGTGATCAGGTTGAAGGTGTAATTGCCTTAACCAACAAAGTCCGAACCAATAAGGATGGTGTGCGGGTGCTGGATCAGATAGGGCGTTTTACTGAAGAAGATTTAAGCTTGTGTCAGGGGCTTGCCGATCACGCAGCCCTTAACATACACAAAAGCCGGTTATATAATAAGTCTATAACAGATCAGATGACTGGACTTTATAATACTCGTCACTTTGAAGACACACTGGTTACCATGCTGGATGATGCGAACCGTACCGGGGTATCGCTGTGTCTGGCGGTTTCAGATATTGATCATTTCAAGAAGTTTAATGACGCGCACGGGCATAAGGCAGGTGATGCTGTACTGCAAAAGGTAGCACTGGTAATGCAAAGTTGTATCCGGCCTGACACTGGCGATCAGGTATTCCGCTACGGTGGTGAGGAATTTTGCATGCTGTTGCCGGAGACAGAGCCTGAAGAGGCGGCCGAGCTGATGGAGCTGTACCGTAAAAGAATAGAGTCACACGTGGTTGTGCATGACGGAAAAGAAATGTCTGTGGAGGTGTCTATCGGAATTTCATCTGCGCCTAAAGACTCAAGAGATGAAAAGACGTTATTTGAAAAGGCGGATGAGTGTTTGTATATTGCGAAAGAGAATGGCCGTAACCAGGTGATCACATTTTTCCAAGGATTGAAATTGCGATTTGGTGAAAAAGTTGATGTCACACTATTAAGGCAAGTGTTGCAGGATCAGGATGTCATTGATTAACAGGCGATAACTATTTCTGGTAATCAATAACGCCAGACCCACAGGAATTTTATTGTTTGATCACCTTCTATTTTATACTAACTATTCCTGTGTTTTTTCGGTAACTCACTATGCACTCTAATGAATTGATACCTTTCAACAATGAACAACTGCCGCAAGGCATCAGGTCCCTATTTATTGATGGGATCAATGGCTTACGCATGCATGTTCTCGAAGCTGGCGCCAGCGACCAGAACCGTCCTTGTGTTTTTCTGATTCATGGCTTTCCTGAGCTTGCTTACAGTTGGCGGAAAATCATGCCGGCACTTGCCGAAGCTGGGTATTACGTCGTAGCACCTGACCTACGTGGCTATGGAAGAACCACCGGTTGGCAAGGCGAGTTCGAGGATGACATATCT
Source organism: Halioglobus sp. (assembly GCA_047629055.1). Classification (GTDB taxonomy): domain Bacteria; phylum Pseudomonadota; class Gammaproteobacteria; order Granulosicoccales; family Granulosicoccaceae; genus Granulosicoccus. The sequence continues at coordinate 8,342 of JBLHWG010000113.1, read as the reverse complement.
GCCTTCTCGTTGTGCCGGATGGCTGGGGACGTTGTCGCGCTAGCCTCGGCGATAGGGGTTGGACAAGTTGCTGCCGTTGTTGGACATGATTTCGGTTCACCGGTGGCTGGTTGCTGTGCACTTATACGTCCAGATCTTTTTCAGTCAGTGGTATTGATGAGTGCGCCTTTTTCCGGACCGCCAACATTGCCTTTTGCAACTGGCACTATCACGAGTGCGCCCGGAAATACAGCTAACACCCAACCCAAGGACCAGAATTCGGCGAAATACTCGGATCAGGATTCCTTACCGGAAGCGTTGGCTAGATTGCCGCAGCCGCGTAAACATTATCAATGGTACTACTCCGGCCCTGATGCGAATTCAGAAATGATGAATTCGCAGGGTGGTTTGCCAGTATTTTTCCGAAACTATTATCACCACAAAAGTGCTGACTGGGCAGGCAACAAAGTTTTTCCATTGACGACCCCAATAGCGGAAGAGTTTGCAAAGCTTCCAACCTACTATGTGATGCACCTTGATAAGGGCATGGGCGAGACCGTTGCTGAAGAAGCGCCAACAGATCAACAGGTGCGTGACTGCAGTTGGCTGACAGCAACGGATATTGAGGTATACGCAAGCGAATACGCTCGAAGCGGGTTTCAAGGTGGTCTGCAATGTTACCGCTGCAACACCGGCGGAAGGAATGCAGCCGAACTTGCCGTCTACTCTGGTCTGACTATCGATATTCCTTCCCTATTTATTGCTGGAGCATCTGACTGGGGTGTGCAGCAGTTTCCAGGAGACCTGGATACACTGACAACTCGATTTTGCACACAAATGATGGGTGTGCATCTAATCGATGGGGCCGGGCATTGGGTGCAGCAGGAGCAGCCTGAAGCGGTGATCGCATTGCTACTTGAATTTCTAAACTGATTTGGGCACAGCCAGTTATATTAAGCTAACCGTCTCCATCATATATATCTCTATTTATTCGAGAATATATTGATTGGCAGCATTTCAGATTAGATCAGTGCTGTCACCAACCACGGTTGCCAACTCAGTAGGATAAGCACTACAACAGTGGTTAAAAGAAACGGTATTAACGCCCGAAAGAGATCCCCTGGACGCACCCCTGTCATAGCAGTGGTGATGAACAGACCAGCACCTACTGGTGGGGTCAGCAGCCCTAATACCAGATTGATGCAAACCACCACGCCAAAATGATAAGGGTCAATGCCGTATTGTGTTTGTGCAATTGGCAATAGTATCGGCACCACCAATATCAATGCCGCAATCCCATCTAATATCATCCCAACGAATAACAAGACCACATTCACCATCAGCAAAAACACAAAAGGATCTTGCGTTAGCGTGGCCAAGTATTGTGCGAGTGTCTGGGGTAGTTGCTCGTAAATGATAATCCACCCGAACACTTTGGCGGTAGCAACGATAAACAACACTATTGAGGTGTTGATTGCTGTGCGAAACAACACCTCGGGTAGCCTGCTTAGTTTCAGCTCCTTGTAAACAAACATACCCAGCACAAGTGCCGCTACTGATGCCACTGCGGCTGATTCAGTAGGTGTGGAAAAACCAGCGAGAATTCCGCCGACAATCACTAACGGTATAACCAGCGTGGGCAGTCCTAGCTTGATGGATCTGATCTTGTCAGCGCGGCTTTGAACGGGGGATACCGGCAATTGCTGAAACCGGCCGATTAGCGCAAGAGCGATAAAGAAGCCGATCGCCATCAATATACCGGGGATAATTCCTGCGATGAACATATCACCAATACCGATCTGTGCTAGCACACCATAAATGACGAACAGCATGGATGGAGGAATGATCGGTGATAGCAACCCACCCGCGGCAGTAGTTGCGGCGGCCAATGACTTGTCATAGCCCTGTCTTTCCATTTCCGGCACCATCACGCGTGACATGATTGCGATTTGAGCTGCAGCCGAACCTATGATGGAGGCGACCATCATATTAACGATAAGATTAGTGTACGCAAGCCCACCGCGCACTCGTCCCATAAAGACGCTAGCGAAATCGACCAGCCGCTTCGTGATCCCACCTTCATTCATTAGCTCACCAGCGAGCATGAACAATGGTACTGCCAGAAGTCCATAGCTTTCCATACCCGAAAACAATTGCTGGGAATAGGATTGCAGCAACACACTCTGACCAGAACCCACAATGTACACAAGCGCGGATATTGCCAATACCAAGGCAATTGGCACACCTATCAATAACAACACTACAAAACTGGATGCGACCATTTAAACGTTCTGCTTTAGGTCATGGGTGGAGAATAGATTGGCGGCCGAATGAATCGTCATGGTTACCGCTGTGATCGGCATGATCAACCAGATTAAATATTTTGGCACACCAATTGTCAGAGTCGGTTCGTCGTAGATGAAATTGAAGGTATTGCCAGAAAACACTGTGGTATCGAAACCCGCAGACATCAATGAAATGGGATCGTACCAAATCCAGGAAAGCCAGACCAAGGTCATCGCGAAGAGCAGCTTGATCACGTCAACCAGCAATTGCAAGTTAGACCAAACACGCACCCCAACCATATTCTCAAGCAAGCTAACAGCAATGCCCTCACGTGTACGTACTGTGGCTGATGCACCCACCATCACTAACCAGATCATTGCGTATATCGCCAGTTCATCAACCCAATAAAGAGCGACATCGAATGACCGAGTCACCACATTGAGTAGAATGAGCAAGGTGATCGATGCCGCCAACACAATAAGTACCCAGCGTTCCATCTTAACCAGTCTGGCGGAGACTGCCGTGATGAATGTTCTCATCTCAGGCGACCTGGATTAGTTTTGGATTTTTCAAGTACATCAGTTGTAAACAATTTTGAAATAGTGACAGAACTATTTAGCTGCTTCAGCTCTTAAGGTCTCCAATGCACTGGTCTTCACTGACCAAATGTCGTTCCAGGCAGCAATTTTGTCGCCAAAAAATTCTGGGCCTGCAGGAATAACATTAATACCGGTCTTTTTAACTTCTTCAAGAAACTTTGCTTCACCAACTACATACTGATCAATAGTAGAGTCAACGTGTTTAGCAACAAGCGAAGAAATCATAGTCCTGTCTTCATCACCCAGACCTGCCCAAACCTTTGCTGAAACCAAACCCACCATCGGGAACATCATGTGGTTCGAGAGTACGAGCGTCTTGGCATGTTCGGTGTACTTAAGCTTCCAGATAAGCTCTAAGTCCATATCAATCGCATCGACCTGACCGTTAGCGAGCGCATCGTAGACAGCAGGCAAAGGCATGGGGGTTGCCGCGGTGCCCAGCAAATTATAAAAATCCTTTATAGGTTCGAATGGCGTGATACGTATTTTCTTACCACTCAATGACGCGATATCCGTAATAGCATCGCGCGCAACTATTTGTCGCAAACCCGCAGACCCATAGCCCAATCCCACTACTCCCACATTTTTCGGAAGCTGATCGAGCATTGCAACAGCGGCATTGCTGCGCAAAAGTTTTGCCGAGCCGGCGATATCGCTAACAAGATATGGCGCGTAGAACGCACCGAAATCGGCATCGCGATTGGACACTTCAGCCACCGTGAGAAAAGCCATATCGAGCGCACCGGTCTGTAGCTGCTGTAGCATCTGAGCCTCATTACCTAGCTGCCGAGACGGAAACACAGCCACGCTGTGAGTACCACCGCTCTCTTTCGCAAGCTCTTCACCTAATGCAAGGGCGGCTTTTGTCCAAATGTGAGACGGTGGTGTAATCAAGCCAATTCGAAATTCCTTCGCTGATGCGCTGCCAATAGTAAATCCAGACACCAGAGCGATCACGCCAGCGGTTTTTAGTGCTCTCAACAATATTTTCATTAATATCTCCAAGTCATCTTATAGAAACGCTCTTTAGCTTTGCAGCTGCTCTAGGTTGACCCAATCCGCAGGTGGCTCCTTGCCTGGGTGCACCGAACCACATTTATTGCAAGTTCGATCGTGAGAATTGCCATAAAATGCGTCGAACAGTGGCGGTAGGTCTTTCACAATATCTGTAATCGTCACTTCTACGCGGTGAACCTTATTCCCGCATTTAAAACAAAACCACTCAAAACCATCACTCTCAGTTGCCTGACGGGTACCTTCTACCACCAATCCGACAGAGCCTGGGACTGGCCGTTGCGGCGAATGACGCACGTGAGGGGGCAGCAAGAAGACTTCCCCCTCACGAATAGGGACATCATAAATCTCGCCGTTTTCAGCAATCTTGAGCACCATGTCTCCTTGTAGCTGAAAGAAAAATTCTTCTACCGGATCGTCATGAAAATCAACACGGGTATTTGGCCCGCCTACAATCATCACCACCATTCCAGTTTTTTCATCAAACAGCTGCTTATTACTCACTGGCGGCTTCAGATTGTCTCGATTTCGCTCAATCCAGTTGTTGAAGTTGAAAGGCTTGAATCTCGGATGAAAAGCCATAGTTCGACCTGTGGTTGTATTGCAAAAACGGGACGCCACCAAAGTACTAAATATGCGCGGTACTTGCTATTTCGATCAAATGAATTAAATTGATGCTGATATTTGAAATACGAATAGCAGTATGAGCAACCAAAACCGTCATGTTAAGATCGTGGAGCGTGTATCTACACGCCTCAAACTCAAACAGCTCCGTCTATTGGTGGCAATAGCGGAGCGTTCGAGCATTTTGCACGCTGCCGAAGACATCTGTATTTCCCAACCGGCAGCAACTAAATTGCTAAAAGACCTTGAAGAAGACTTCAATGTCCTGCTCTTTAAGCGCACCAATCGTGGCGTGATTCCCACCGAATATGGGGAAGCTTTGGTCAAACATGGCAAGCTTATTCTGGCCCAAATTTCTAATGCAGCCCAGGAACTCGATGATATCAACGAAGGTCTGGGTGGACGAATTGTGGTCGGCACCCTGCTAGTCGCATCAGCTCAGCTACTGCCTCGCACCATCAAAATAATCCACCAACAACGTCCCAAGGTCAGTATCGTGGTTAGAGACGGCACTAACGATTTCCTCATGCCTCTTCTGCACACTGGCGAGCTGGATATGGTCGTTGGACGGCTACCGGAATACCGATACCGTGAAGAGCTTAATCAAGAGCTTCTCTATCAAGAGGACGTTGTGATTGTGTGCCGGCAGGGGCACCCATTGACCAAGCGACCAAGCATTTCGTTTCAAGAATTACAAAAAAGTGACTGGATACTGCCTCCTACGCAAACCACGCTAAGACGACAGATAGACAAGTCTTTTTCTGATCATGGGCTTTCCTCACCCGCTAATCCGGTCGAATGCGTGTCATTTCTGACCAACCGAGCCATCTTGCTCGACACTGATATGATCGGCGTGTTTCCACTGAATGTAGTACGCCGAGAAGTGAGCAACGGTGAATTGGCCATCGTCAACTGCAAACTTAGTTTCACACGAAGCCCTGTTGGGGTTTCCTATCGCAACGAAGACGCCTTGTCACCTGCAGCATCAGCCTTCTTATCAGAACTCAGGAGTGTTGCGACCGACCTGGGTCTGAGTGATTTGAGCTGAATTAAGTCAAATTACTACACACCCAAGCGGCCATATTCTGCTATTGATAATTGTTATACCAAAATACGTATTTTTGACTTGAGAATCAAAGTCAAATTCTTGATGCTGCAACGCTCTGCCCTAAACAACATCGTACGGTTTTGGCATTGGTGAATCCGTTATTCACCATCTTGTCGGCGATGCTCCTTTCGAAATTTCACCCGCGTGTCTATTTTGGAGCATGCGCTACAGCTGCCATATTCAGGAATAGGTTTAATGAAATACAAAAAGCACGAAGCCAAAGAATATTCACGAGAGAATATGAAGGGCATATGGGCAGCAGCTTTAAATCCAATGACGCCTGATTTCGAGATTGATGAAAAAGGATTACGCAGCAATATCGATCACTGGATTGACGATCTGAAGATTCAGGGGTTTTTCATTGCAGGTAAACAAGGCGAATTTTTTTCTATGTCCTTGCAAGAGCGCAAGCGTAATTTTGATATCGCCATAGAGGCATGCAACGATCGGGCAGGCACCATCATGTCGTGCTCTGACCAGAACTTCAATACAGTTATCGAGCTTGCTCGACACGCCCAGAATGCGGGCGCTGATTATATTGTTGTACATGCACCGATACTACATTTCATTCACGATCGGGATGATACGATCTTTAACTATTACAAAGAAATTTGCGATCGCGTCGATATCGGTATAGCGATGTGGAGTCACCCCGACTCGGGCTACATCATGAGCCCCGAGCTATGCAACCGAATTGCCGACCTTCCCAATATCATGGCAATTAAATACTCTGTGCCACAAGAGTTGTATACACAATTGACTGAGCTTGCCGGCGATAAAATTATTGTCAGTACAGCGTCAGAAGACGAGTGGTTTGACAACATCGTTAATCTCAATTGGCAACTTTATCTTTGTTCATCGCCGCCATATTTAATGCAAACCAAAAACGATCTGCGCATGCACGAATACACCGAATTGGCGTTAGCCGGAGAGATAGCAAAAGCACGCAGTATTCGCGACAGCTTGGAACCGGTTCGTCGGGCACTCAAAGAAACACGCCCAGGCGGCAAACCTCAAGCTCACCAAAAGTATTGGCAGGAACTACTAGGCCAGGCTGGAGGCCCGGTGCGCTCACCGCTATTACAGTTGAACGACAATGAAAAAGAGGCGACATCTGCCGCGTTTCAAGCCTGCGGTCTAAAGCGCTGACTGACAAATATTAAATAACCTTAATACTGTGCGAAACGTTCTTCACCACCGTGTAGTGATGCAACCCTTCATCACCACCTTCGCGACCGTAGCCGCTTGATTTAACACCACCAAAAGGGGTTTCAGGGACCGAAGCTTCTAGGGTGTTGATCGATAGATTGCCAGCCTCTATTCCATCAATCAGTTGATCAACATTTGCTGCTGAATGAGTGAACGCGTACGCCGCTAAACCATAAGCAACGCTATTTGACTTATCTATGCCTTGTTGCAGACTCTCGATTGGATTGAGTACGGCGATCGGGCCAAAAGGCTCTTCACGCAGAATTAGGGCATCGTCCGGTACATCACATAAAACCGTTGGTTCAAAGAAGTAACCCTTGCCTGCCATTCGCGAACCACCAGTCAACACACGCCCGCCTCGCTCAACAGCATCATCAACGAAATGCTGAAGCGCATCCAGCCTGCCTTTATGCGCCACTGGACCCATGTCGGTTTTTTCATCCATAGCGTCCCCGACAACGATCGATTTAGCACGTTGCACAAAACTCTCAGCAAAACGATGGTACAAGCTTTGATGCACGAAAAAACGAGTTGGCGATGTGCAAACCTGCCCCGAATTTCTCATCTTTCGTTCAGCGGATGTTATGCCTACAAGCTCAGGGTCAACATCGTCACACACCACAACTGGCGCATGCCCACCCAGTTCCATCAAAACTGGTGTCATATGTTGCGCTGCGAGCAGCGTTAAGTGCTTGCCCACCGCGGTTGACCCTGTAAAGGCCACAAGCCGGACCCGATCCTGTGCAATCAAGTAGCTTGATATCTCTGCTGGGTGACCAAAAACCACATTTAAAACCCCAGCCGGCAGACCAGCGTCCTCAAACGCTCGAGCAATATGCATCGCACCTGACGGGGTTTCCTCAGCTGGCTTGAGGATAATCGAACAGCCTGAGGCAAGCGCACCGCCAACTTTACGTGCAGGCTGGCTCATTGGAAAATTCCACGGTGAAAAGGCAGCAACACTACCGATCGGTTGGCGAACAACGATATAGCGAATACCCGGAGCACTTGGAATAACCCGACCATACAGCCGTTGTCCTTCTCCCGCATCCCACTCAAAGAACTCACAACCTCGAATAACTTCTAGTCTGGATTGTCTGATCGGCTTGCCCAGTTCCAAGGTTATTGATTGCGCAATTTCCTCCTGACGCTCGCGCATGAGCTGGGCCGCTTTGTAGATGATACGGCTGCGTTCCATCGGGGCAGTTCTGCTCCAGATCTCAAAGCCTTGTTGTGCCGCCTCAAGCGCATCGTCAAGGTTTCTCTGGTTAGCAATCGGCAAGCGCCCGATCTCGCTCTCATTGGCAGGATTCAGGATAGGCTGATAATCTTTCGTTTGCTGCCACTTGCCACCAATGTAAAGCTGTATTTCCGAGTATTCGCTCATCTCTGGTCTCATCAAAATTACGCGTCGATTGGCACAAGTAGATTGCGTGCCATAGATGACTAGACACTATTCAATTGCCGTGGTGTATATCAAATGAATTGAACGAAGTCTGATATCTGAAAATTGAATAACTAAA
>JBLHWG010000112.1:0-14461 GCA_047629055.1 Halioglobus sp. | reverse complement strand
TATGCCCCGATGCTGAAAATGGACATAAATAGGGAGGTAGCCACAAGGTTCAATTTACTATTTTTCATCTAGTTCCCCGTGTTCCGTTTCGTATGGAAGGTCCGTTCCGCTATTGCACTAATAGGCGATCCGGTAGACTTCACATATTAAACAGCCCCCTTGAACACGTACTGTCACGCGTTTAAACGAGCTTTAAACAAAAGATGAATAGACGTTAAAAAGGCAAACGATTTCTAAGATGATTGTGATAGCCAACTCGCTTTTTATAAACGGGAAGCCTTCTCGTAGGCCTTACTCCTTGATGTAGCTGTCGCTGAATCAGGGTACTGCTAGGTTTAAAGCCCAGCAGCAGAGGCTCATCACGCGCGGCAACGTAATTATTATTTACCTGCTTGCCAACTCATGTGCCAACCGAATACCGTGTCCATTTGTTCGTGACCTTCAAAGAGCCGAACCTCTCTGTTAATACTGATCTGGTTGTTTTTGTTTTCAAGGAGAGCTACCGCGCATATTATCTCGCGTTTGTTCGAGCTCAGTTCGTTCAAGCGTACTTCTACTTCTGGTTGCCCTGGGACCATAATGCGGATAATCCCACGTGTTTCCAGCCAATCAGCTACGCCTTCGCGCATATATGCAAAAATCAAAACGCGACGTAAGGACGACCAGGCACTACCGTTGATTTCGAGGCATTTTCCTTCAGTAGCTGTGTCTGTCGTGTCGTCTGCAATCAATTTGGTGAAAGGTAGCTCATCAAAATCTCCAAATGAATCTCCGAGCATTTGAATAACAGCGACGTCACCGGTTTCAGATTCTACAAATGCGCCTAAATCAAGGCCAACACTTCGCGTCCCCATCCCCAGAAAACCGCCCTTTTTAATACTTTGGTCCCAGTTGAGATTGACTCGGATGCGACCAAAATTGCCATCATCCTTGTTGAGTAAAATGCTGCTCTCGGTCTTTGTTAGTGTGACTTTTTCAAGATCAATGGCTGGGCTGGGTGCTGTTGGAGTAACAGGTGTTGGTGCGGCGACGGTCGCAGGCGTTGCCGTAGATGCCGGTACAACGGGTTTCGGTGCTGCGGGACGCGCTACTGGTACTGGTACGACGACGGGTACTGGCGCTGGCTTAGGAGTCGGTGCCGGAGTTTCAGGTGCTGCAACGTCGACACCGAAGTGCTCTGCTAGGGCCTGCAGCCCACCGTTGAACCCTTGACTGACGTTGCGGATTTTCCACTGACTATTGCGCTTGTATATCTCACAAAGAATCAGCGCAGCTTCCGTACGTCCTGCCGTCTCAACGCTCATGTCGATATCAGACGACAAAGAGATTTTCAGGCTGTTAACTGAACTAAAAACACCACCATCGAGTGTGGCGTTCACGACAATTTTCTCGACATCAGCGCCAGCCTTATCAAGATCAAACGAAAAGCTCTGAGTATCAGCAGCAATTTTCAGGGAAATCGCACCTCCGCCAATCGAGGTCTGATTATAAAAACACATATCATCATCACCACGAACCTTGCCATCAGCATAGAGCTGTAGGGCCGTCACATCTACCTGTGCCCCCTGCGGCAAATGTACATCAAGCGTGAAACTTGGCGATGAAATAGGCGCGTTCGCGCCCATAGCAAGGGTGGTCATGGTAAATCTCCAAGAAATCGGCGTGAGATCTGTAATGCTCAAAGATCTCTTAAAAATTAAGATTCGCGGGCTCTAAATAAGCCCGCGCGCCTTGAGAACTAACTCAACCTAAGTTTACGCCGTGCGAAGAGGCTAATGGCCCAAGTCCACCTTCAAATCCTGCACCAATAGCCTTGAATTTCCAATCGCTATTGTGGCGGTAGACTTCTCCAAAAATCATCGCTGTTTCGACAGAATAGTCTTCAGACAGGTCGTAGCGAGCCAACTCCTTCTCGCCATCCTGGTTAACGATGCGCATAAACGCATTTGCCACCTGACCAAAATTTTGCTTTCGTGTTACCGCTTCATGAATGGTCACTGCAAAGACCAGCTTCTTAACATCAGCAGGAACAGAACTGAGATCAATTTTCACCTGCTCGTCATCACCATCGCCTTCGCCGTCACGGTTGTCGCCCATGTGCTCAACTGAACCGTCAGGGCTCTTGGCGTTATTGTAAAAAATGAAATGCTTATCGGTAAGCACCTTTCCATCTTCGCCGCAAACAAAAACAGAGGCATCGAGGTCGAACTCGGTTCCATCAGTTGCGCGCGGATCCCAGCCTAGCCCTACCGTTATTTTACTAAGACCCGGGGCTTCCTTAGTCAGGGATACATTTCCACCTTTTTGAAGTGATACAGCCATCTGAATTTCCTCTTATGAAATTGTTTGTATGCGCGAACACAATGTGTGTGAGCGATGTTGGTTTTCTATAGCGGGACGATCATCTGTTGTTCAGCCAATACAGGCTGAACGTGCGTCGCTTGCGCTCCTAACGATAATGTTTTTTCCCATTAAGCTAATGCGTATTGGGCTACTATAAATGCTAAATATCCGAACGCCATCAAGGCACCAGCCAAGCGTCCAATCCTTCCAGCGAACAGTAAAAAGGCTGCAAAGAGCAATGTCACTGCAATTACAATTGGCAGATCAAAGGCGGCGAAGCGACTCTCCATAACCAGTGGTTTTGCGATTGCAGAGAATGCCATGACCGACAGAATATTGAAAATATTCGAACCGATTATGCCGCCGATGATCATATCTGAATGACCTTTGCGGGCGGCAGATACGCACGCCGTCAGCTCCGGCAACGATGTTCCAAAGGCGATCATAGTCATGCCGATAACCGCTTCAGGCACACCTAGTGCCACACCACCCGCAACTGCACCTTGAACAAGAACCTCAGAGCCTATGAGCAGTGTAAGAATTCCCGCAGCGAGCATTAAAAGGGGCTTAGTCGAACCACCCTCGGACTCTTCAATATCATCTACATCAAGCTTGGACGCTTTGAATTGGTAAATGAGGTAGAGGCCAATTGCCACAACCATCGCAATACCGCCCCAGCGTGGCAGAAGACCGTTCCAAATGGCAGCGGCCATCGCTACGGTGGCTCCAAGCATAACCAAAGTATCTACACGAACCTCAGATGCTTTGAAAGCTACAGGCGCTATTATTGCTGATATACCAATCACCATCAAGACGTTCGCAATATTCGAACCGATTACGTTACCCACCGAGATTCCAGGAAAACCCGAAAGGTTAGCGTTGATAGAGGTAAAAAGCTCAGGAGCTGAGGTTCCGAAAGCCACGACAGTCGCAGCAATGAAGTGCTTGGACAGGCCAGACTTTTCGGCAACGATAACCGCATTATCGACTGTCCAGTCACCGCCGATGACAAGCAGATAAACGCCAAAAGATATGGCACCGAGTGCGATAACAATCAGCTGATAGGATTCAAGTTCGTGCATCAATTTTCTTTGCTAGGTTAGGGTGGGCAAGTCAGACGACTTGCCCAGGCAACTATAAAAGCTATGGAAAGCCTACAGATCAAATTCTGCAGGATCAAGGCCAAGCTCACGCGCAATCTCGGCAACCATTGCCTTCTCCTGCGCATCAAAATCGCCATCAGCTGCACCAATGGCACAGACAACACGGACGAGTAAGCGTGACTGATCGTCGATACCTTTTATTTTGCCGATTACTTTCAGTGCAGATGCCTTGCCGATACCGTGATCGAACTCGAAATCACCAGCAGCCTTCTGGAAGACCTCAATCACCTGACGCATCTCAAAGTGCTTCAGTTCTTCTGCTCGCTCGATGAAGCCAGCCATCTTTTGTTTTTCAGAGGCGTCTATCTCACCGTCCGCTGCAGCGACCAACGCACACCCATTCACCACCGCTTCCATAAAAGCGCGATTTTTAAATTTTGACGCTTCTGCTGTTAGCTTCGAGCGCGCTTGTTCAGCATTTTGTTTTAACCAACTGAGCATATTTTTCTCCTTAAATTACGGCTAACGCAGCGCTAGCAAGATCTGCTGCGGTCTGCCCATTTGACGGAATTCCGTGAGCAGTTAACTGCCAACCTGAACCTGTTTTTTCCATCGATGCCATTACTACACCCGTATTGCTACCTTTTTCCGTCAATGTATAACGACAGATCTCAGCATTTTTGCTCTGATCAACAAGACGTGCGAATGCGTTTTCCACTTCGTCAAAAGTCTGGCCGCGAAAACTGTTTACGGTAAAGACAAGATACTTCGCCTCAGGATTCAGAGCTTTGAGATCAACATAAATTGTCTCGTCGTCACCCTCACCCTCACCGGTCAAGTTATCACCGCTGTGGTTTATGGATCCGTCGGTGGACTTTAGTTGCTGAAACCAAACCACATCGAGCTGTTTTTTATTAGCATCAAATACAATCACCGATGCATCAAGATCGATATCATCTGCCGCGCCGCCACCCAAAAGGCTGCTAAAAAAACCTTTCTTTTTCGGCTGAGCAGGATCCCATCCGCACCCCATGAAGACCTTCGAGAGGCCAGAATCCTTTTCTAAGGACACCGTTTGTCCTTTGGCAAGCGAGATACTCATTATTCTTTCTCCAATGTGTGAAAGTTGACCGTAGCAAACTACTAATTATGTATCCTGAATGAAGCCAGTTACGGGGGAAAAGCAATATTGACTTTTCTTCCCTGGAACACAAGCCAGGATGCGCACTTGAATTTTCCTGATTTTACCAATAGCTGTTGTAACGCCTTAAAACAGTGCGCTTGTCAGCGCCAAGACTCTTCCAGAGCTTGCCGGTAAGACCCACAGAGTGCCGTAAAGATCCCAAGTTCTGGAATATTCAGCGCTCTAAACCACTTGTAGACAGCCGCACTATCGGGTGATTCTCTAACCTACGCAATAACATAGTCACTTTGTAGCGGATCTCAACCCCACCAACTTTAGATTGCTCAGCTGTCAGTGCAATGAGGATGTTGAAAAAGTAACTTTGAGCCCCGCTCTGCATTCTGCATACCAAAGATTTCGTATCTGGCAAGAACTCTTTGTGCCCAAGCCTTGTGTGTAGAGGGCTCGCACATAACACCACCAAACCTGAAAACAGCTCCGGCGCCCTCGGCAAGAATTGCACGTGCCTGATCCACTTCCGCATTTGAAACACGGAAGGCTTCAAGAATGTGGGGAACTTGTGTCGGATGGATTGCGGTTTTTGAGATGAACCCAGCCGCCACGTCTTGAGCCGCCTCCCGCTTCAGAGTCTCGATGTCCTCTATGATGTCGAAAACTGGTGCGGCAACTGGGTACCCCGCAGAAATCAACATGGATGACGCCATTGATAAAATCCAAGCCAACGGCCCCTCCCATGAGGTGATTCCAGGCTGCCGCCTGAGAGCCATGGCTGCTAAGAGGTCATTCCCCCCCAGTCTGATCGCCGCTATCCGGTCCTTATCATAGGAATCCAATGCCTCTCTCAACGCAGTTATGCGTCCAGGATCAAAAAATTCTGCACTCTCAAGCGTCGGCATAATGCGAATATTTGTCGCTTCAGCCAAATCCATCCAGGCGGCCGCTGTCTCCGGCACCATCTTGGGCGCGACAAACCCTTCGACCTTCTCTATGCCATAGAATTCGCCAAGTTGCATCGCCATTTCTAACGAGCGCGGACGCACGAAAACATGGGTATCAGAATTGATCTGATAATTACGCAAAAGGTGCTTCAACGTAGAAATTCCTTGTGCCACATCGCCTTCAGCCAGCGCATCTTCGAGGCAAAGCACGACAGACGTCGACGGGAAATCCAACTCGCCGCTTAGATACTCAGGCAATCGATGATGCACGATTGGCATATAAAGCGTGGCGCCAAGCGCGTATGAAGAGAAGCCGAATTGCATCAGGAAAGCTTCTCTATCAGCGTGATAGCGCGATAAGGCCCCGTCAGAGACTCATCTTCCACTACATCGACACCATCTGATCGACACAGGTGGATTAGCGCCTCAAGATCAGGGTCATCGAATGAACGAATAAATGCTTTTTCTGGTTTACGGCGTAAAACAGCCCTTGTTGCCTCTGCAATACCCGGCTTGATCCGGTTGTAGTTGTCAACGCTAAAACGCTCTGCAATAGTATTCACAGACGCAAATGCTCTGGTGCGCAAGGCCTGCATATCCTGCGTCGGGGCAGCTGGGGCCACCGAATCCCTGTAATGCGGCATTCGCTGCGTAATGCCATTAACGAAATCAAGCGACACATCGATGTCAGCCAAGTGGTGCACCGAAATCGATCCGTGAAAATCATCAGGACCGATGACGTCCCTATTTAGGATAGATCTGCTTATCAGGCCCGACACGTTGGCCCCAAGAATACCGGACGGAATTAACCAGTCTTCATGCGAGCCAGACATAGAGGCAAAGCCACCCGGATCGGCTAAGACGACTAGCTCTGCAGAGGTACGACCCGTAATCTCTTGCCACGATTTTTGCAGCTCTGTAGAAATAGCCCCCTTGCCAGTCCACCCATCGACAAAAATGACACCACCCACAGGTCGGCTCTTGAGAATGTAATTCACCGCATTGCGATCAAGCCCTTTATCACGGATGATTGATACGCCGAAATGGGCGGTATCAACCCCGATGGCCGTCAACTCCCTTTGCAGCAAAACCCCGTAAGGCACTCCTGCTCGCACGAGTGAACACAATGTGATTTTACGTTCTAGCGACCCTTCAATCATACGATGGGCAATGCGCTGAGCAAGACTGCATATCTCGGCTGCAATGCGATCCTGGCCTTTGCTGCGAGCCTGCTCAAAAATTGTTAGATAGCGTTCGTCTGGCCTGCGTTCTTCCGAAATCATCTCCGAATAATGCGCAGCACCACTTTGGATCATCCGCTCTTTGGTGGCTATGTCAGTCGGGGCAATCTGCACCGGCTTAAGCAAAAATGTAATGTCTTCCGGGTTGTATGTTCCGACTATCGTTGTAGATACTTGAGACATCAAAAGCGCTCAGAGTGCAGAATTTCGCGATCTATCTGTGAATTTTTTGGAATTACCAGCATGTCGCAGGTCGCCATAAAGGGTAAATCTGTCAGGCTATCGCCCATTCCAAAAACCGGTACACGCGGTTCACTCTGTAGCTTTTGAGCTAGGTATTCCACTGCAAATCGCTTCGAAATAGCAGCCGGAGTATAGGAGAGATTGTTGTCATTACGATGACGAACTAGCTGGGTACCGGCAATGCTGCCAAGACCGTCTTCGAGCTCGTCAAGGAGATCCGCACCTTCATTGGATTTGACGCAAAAATAGAATCCAGTTCCAAATTCTTCGACAATCCAGCATCTGAATCGACCGGGCGCAGTTTTAGTTTGTACGAACCCGAGAAGATCATTCAGATACCCAGCAGCCGCTTCTGCTTCATCCTTCATTTTTGATAACCAGTGCTTATCCGGTGTACCGTCTGGCATGAGTATGACCGCGCCATTACTGCACACCAGGTAATCCTCGAACGTGAGTGTGCAGCGCTGAAGCGCCTCGGTGGAGCGGGCCGTCACCGGAATGAACCGCGTCGACGCCAAAAGCCAATCCATCATCAATGCTTGCGAGCCCGACAGGTAGGAATGACTACCATTCAAGGCTTCAGAGGCTAGCGTAGCCTGTTCAATCCCGCCGTCCATCTTGCGTGCTGTCTGGAAGATCGTATCGTCCAAGTCACTGAAAATAATCGGGCGCGTCATAGAACACCTGCAACGGGCTTTAGAACAGTCACTGAACCAGCCCCGTCTATAACATCAACCTGACCGAGCCAGGCGACAAGCTCTGCGGACAACCCTTCAACACCCGTTTCGGTGAAAAACAAGATACGGTCCCAGTTGGCAGGTACGACGTTGTGCATATACATCCAAAAGCCATGACCGTAGTGATCCTGAAAGGACACCTTGTGACGGATGGTGTCACCCTGGAGGATAGGAGAACGGGTTGTCGTGATGAAGCGGGTATAGATCTCTCTCTTGCAAAGAGCCTCTGCTGCCAACATCGGTTGCCAAACATGTTCGCCAGCGCCCACCACTAGAACTTTATCTTCAGTGCCTGGAGGCCGAAGACCCAGCTCTTCAAGCTTAGTAAGGATATCTTCACCGGTTTGCCGCTCTACAGATGAGGCAATACCAACACGTGGAGCCGCAAACGGCTGCTCAACTTCAGGCATCCACGGCGATGGGGACGCCTCAAATCCGCCAGGAAGAACCGAAGGTGCGCGGTTCGGCTTCGGTGTCCACGCCCAAGAGCCTTTTTGCAATGAAACGCTGTGCACATCTGCTCCTTCAAAGATACCAGTGACCGCCACTTCGGCGCGGCCATCGGACCAGTCAGTTAACGTTACTAACACGACGCGCCCGAACCGGAGTGATTTTGCTCGAAGCCCTGATGCCAATTCTGAAAACGTCTTGCCGGTAGTTGTTTCGTCGTCGACCAGCACCAGGGTGGTATCAGACCCGTGCTGCATCACTCCTGGCTCAGGCACCAGAATGACGTGATCCACCGCATGCGAGTGGCTTTCCTCAATCGTGAACCAGTCCTGAGACCCCGTTGCAGAAAAACGAGTCGTCGTCAGATACCCCATATCGCGCTCAGGAATAGCCAATCTAAGACTGTCAAAGATACCGGCACCCAAACCCACAGCCGTTTCTGCAAACCCCATGACAAAGACAGGGCCTTTTAGCAGATGCGCCGAGACACCCTCCGCCATTTCACTAAGAGCCGCCCTGTGGGCTTCGGGGTCTACCGGAATATGCCGCCCAAGAATGGTGGAAACAAACAGAAACGCGCGCTTGGGATTTATACGCTCTGCAATTCTGAAGATATCTTGCCGCTGGGCAGAGGATGTCTTCAGCGTCAGAGCACCCGCTTCCAGGTCATATTTGTGGGTCGTATCCATCGTGCCAGCACGCCCCTTATCCATCAAACTTAGTCCTTCTTACTATCATCATTGCTCAGGAATGCATCGACATCACTTTGCTTTTTCTGCTCGGCTTCACGGTCGCGATTCACCGCCACCTGCGCCTCACGCGCAGCAGTAGCATCTCGCTCCACGCGCTCTTCGCGTTTGTTCTCGAGGACCTGCCGAGCACCTGCCACCGATTTCGAGATGCGCCGGAAGACGATGAAGAAGATAGCACCAAGCGCTAAGATGACCAAGGTGTTAAACACCGGTATGTGCCGGTACCCTTCTTCTACAGGCCACACTTTAATCCCGTTAGGGAATGCGGAAAACAACGTCAAACGCCAACCATAATGACGCAGTGCGACGAGCTGCTTGTCTGCCGAAAATGATTGAACTTGCGCCTGCAGGTCAGCAGAATCGAATTTGAGGTATAAGAAATTATCCTCATTTCGATAGACCTTGGGCTTGCCACTCAGAGTCTCCATTTGTAGCTGGTAGACATCTCGTGTACGGGATTGTCCGGTGTCGGATCCCTGAACATCCAGTCGTTTGATTTCAACACCAACAGCACGCACGACATCAACTTGCGGCAGAGCGTAGTGGAGGGCGGCCAGCAGAATAAGTGCGGGAATCGCGATTAAGATATTTCGAACGGTCAGTAGATTTTTCATTCTTGGATTCAATAGCTAAGGGCAACTCAACCCACTGGAGAAGGGGGTTGGCTCGCGGAAGTCGTTGCACGACCTTCATTTGTGTCAGAGTCGAGACGCGCAGATGATTATTTTTCGCAGCTCGACCATCGGTAACGATAACAGAAATAGGGGTGATTTTTAGTAAGTGACCGACACCTGTACCTTTAGATAGCTAACCGAATTTTTGCAAGAACCTTGATCTGCTATAGCTTAAATTTTGACGCGTCTAATCCAGATGTTTATGAATTCTCTTAATCATCCACCACACCCCAAGCAGAACGAGAGGGGTTGCAATGGCAGCCATTGAAGTTTTCGAGATACCATAGAACTTCCCCAGTGGAGCACACATATACAACACTAGATTAACTGCGTAATAGCTGACAGCCACCACTGAAAGCCCTTCTACCGTGCGTTGCAGACGCAATTGTAAACCCGCGCGCTGGTCCATCGATGTCAGTAGATCCTGGTTTTGCGCAGAGCGTTCCACATCCACTCTGGTTCGTAACAAATCGCTTGCCCTTTGCGCGCGCTCTGACATGCGAGATAGTCTCTCTTGCGTGGATTCTACTGTGCGCATGGCGGGATCAAACCGCCGCATCATAAACTCATTGAACGTTTGCAGCTCCCGAAACCGCTGCTCTCGCAGGACCTCGATTCGTTGGTTAACGATCGACTCATAGGCTTTAGTTGCACCGAATCGATAGGATGATTGCGCAACAATGTTTTCCAGCTCCGCCGATACCTCAAGCAACGATTGCAGCATAGCTTCAGGCTTGTTGATTGGGCCCACCATATCCGACAACAGCGACGTGAGCGTCTCATCTATAGTGCCCATACGCGAGCCAAGCTCCCTTGCCCTATGCAGGCCCAACATAGACATGGCCTTGTAGGTCTCTATCTCACACAGATGCTGCACAACGCGTCCGACCAGACGCTCGCCAACATCAGGTTGTGCAAAGACTGCAAAACGCATATGACCGGAAGAATCGATCCGAAAATCGCCAGCAATCACCAGCTCCTTATCTAGTACCCGGCTAATAGCAAGGCTTTCAGGTACAAACCAGTCACGCGCCTTTTTAATGATTCCATCGTCACCATCAGCCACCTCAATCTGGATGAGTGCAGACGTGACTCTAGTGCCTGGCGACGCCGCAAGCCAATCATGGGGGAACGCTGTAAACGTTTGTGAATCGAAAGAACGGCCAGATATAGCCTCGTCAAAGACTGTGTAGGTTATGAACTCGGTGTGACTTTCCCATTTCAACGAATGCTTACCGATCTGACCCGAGTAGTGCGTTGCCCCCGGGTGCGGGTGTTGAGCACCGAAGCGATCAAGAAGGTCGATTAGATGAGCCCAATCCGCCTCCCTGTTACGCCCTGCCGCATTCTGTGCAGGCTTTATAGCCAGATAAGCCGCGCGGCTTGGTGCTGCGATGACCGGAAAGGGCCGAGCGTGAAGCTCATTGGCCATTGCGTAGCGCAGTGGGTGATCAGCGATCGGGATCATGAGGTCGCTTTGTGTGGTTTGGCTGTGTAGAGACTATACCTTTTGTGTGTGATGCGCGGTGGCAATGCAGCTTTCCCAATTTCGCTTGGCAAACTCAAGTAGTAGAAAGTAACGCTCTATCCATAATGCATAGCACTCTACAACTCAGAGCCGAGTGAGCTGGCCATCAATGCCCAATACGGTTAATGCAAAACTGGCACTGACGCCTTCTTCGAATGTAGATGCAACGACAATATAATTACCGGGATCCAAGCGCACCCGTATCAAGGCGTTGCTACCCTCAGCAGAATCATCGTCTTTCGAAACCTCCTCACCAGCACCATCGAACAAAAGGAGGTAGGTGTTTGCACCTTCTGACATCAACATTATGCTGGCACTACCTGCCTCGGCAACAGCCAAGGCGAAGCAAGCATTCCGTCTAGGTGCCGAATTCGATTTCACTTCGTTCTGCCACCACAATATTCACGCTAGGACTAGCCTTAAGCTCTGACGCAAATGGCCGTCTTCTTTCCATATTCGCGAGGACCCGTGCCCGCCACATTTTTGGTTGTTTGAGCACTCGCCATAGATGTAACCGCTAAGGGGCCGCTGCTAACAGCTTGAGTAACCACCGAGCGAATAACCGCGCCTCTAACAAATCCTACCCGCCTATTTTATCGCGATGACAAAGTTCCGCGACAAATGGCTTTTACTGTTGTTGCTGATTCTGACATTCTGGATCAGCTTTATCATTCGCACACTCAGCTGGATCCACATTTTCGGCAATCAAGGCGCATTTCCTGGTCGTGTTGCTACTGGCTTTCAATTCTTCGCAATTTGATGGCTTTCCAATCGAAGGGTTTAGCTTTCGCTGGTTTATAAAACTGTACGAGAACGACGCGATCATGCGTGCGTTCCGTACCTCTCTGCTTCTGGGTAGCCTGACAGCGGTCATATCTACCACGCTTGGCATACTTGCAGCCATTGCGCTATGAATTTCGTGGAAAATACCTGATCACCACCTTTCTGGTAACACCCATCCTCGTTCCCGAAACCGTGCTTGCGGTGGGCTTGCTGATCTTCTTGCGCTGGCTACACATGCCACGCTCGTTCGGGTTGCTATTACTGGGACATTGCATTATAGCCCTGCCTTTTGTAGTGCTGGTGGTGCAGGCACGCCTAGTTGGCATTCGTCGCGACTATGAAGAGGCTGCACAGTCACTGGGTGCGAGCCCGCTGCAAACATTTTTCGAAATGACCTTTCTGCTCATGCTGCCAGCAGTCTTTGCGGGTGCCCTTTTCGCCTTCACGATCTCATTCGACAACATTACCGCTACCGCTTTCTGGCGCCCATCAGGAATGGAAACCGTGCCGACACAGATTTTCGGCATGTTGCGCAATTCAGTCAGTCCCGAAATCAACGCTTGGGGCTTCGTGATGATCTGTATTGCCGTGGGTTTGCCGCTGCTTGCTGGCGGTTTAGCCCATTATTACTCCCGCAAGAAAATCTAAGTATCAACTTATTGTAAGTATCACCCTATCAGGAGAGACGACATGAAAAAAGTAGATTCTACGACACGCTACGTGAGCGCATGGGCAATGGCGATATCGACCGCCGCTCGTTCCTTGGACTGCTCGGCGCCGCAGGCATCGCCTAAAACACCAAATATGTATCTAAGGAGAAAGCGCTTGAACTGGGTGCAAACCTGCTGTTAGACAAAAAACTGAAAGGCAAGATTGGCGGCCGGGGTGGCGATTGGGCCAACCGTGCCTGGTACGGCGCGCTGCAGTCCAATCAAAACCTCAACGATGTGCAGGATTGGGATGCCGTCTGGGATAAAGCCCGCGAACATCGCGAATTGGTCTTGAAATACTGGGCATCTGGTGCGGAACTGATGGACCTTCTAGCCAAGGAGGAGATTTACGTAACCGAGGCGTGCTCGGGGCGGGCTGCCGCACTTCAGGCGCAGGGACATCCACTGGGCGATTTTTTGGTGCTGAACACTGGTAAGTAGCTCCAGACATTATCGCTCGGTCCAAGGGGTTCAGCGCTGGTTTGCGCCGCCGGTCTTGCAGTTATCAATGAAATCGAAGAGCATGATTTGCTGGACAACGCCGCTCGGGTGGGCAATGCACTGACCACCCGTTTGCAGTCGTTGATGCAGCGCTACCCAGTGATTGGCGATGTGCGCGGCAAAGGGTTATTGCTTTAGTTTGAATTGATGGCAGATAGCGTCAAAAAGGAGCCGCTGCCAGTGGCTTTCAACGCCCATAGTCGGCTGGTTGATATTGCCTATGACAACGGTCTGATCATTTACTCGCGCAGGACACGCGGAGGCACATCAGGTGATCACTTCCTTGTCTGTCCACCCATGATCCTCACAGAACCGCAGCTCGATGAGATCGCGCAGATTCTGGAGCGCCCGATGGATCAGCTTATGCGCGAAATACCTTCTGTTATCGCAACGAGTTTATAAAGGAAGCTAGCCGTGTCAAATATCATCATTACCTGCGCCATCACCGGCTCTATAAACACACCGTCGATGTCGCCGTACCTACCCATTACGGCTGATGAAATCACTGAGCACGCACTGGGTGCCGCCGAAGCTGGTGCATCCATATTGCACCTGCATGCGCGCGATCCCGACAACGGGAGTCCCTCGGCTCTACCCCGCTGTTCAACGTATCACCGACTGGAAATACGACTGGGAAAACCCTTTCTGGAAGGCACCGGCGACATGGTGTTCAAAAATACTCCGCGTGACATCAAGCCTATTCTGAAGCAGATGGGCGAGGTACGCGGGCACGCTTTGGTTTGAATGCTACGACCTTAGCCATCTCTACATGCTGCGCGATTTTGTCGATCGCGGATTAGTGAAAACACCGTTATACATCCAGTTCGTATTCGGTGTGCCGGGTGGAATGGGCACCGACCCTGAAAACCAGATGCACATGAATCTGATGGCTGACAAGCTCTTTGGCGATACCTATATGTTCTCAGTCCTGGCCACGGGACGCCAACAAATACCCATGGCGACGATGGCGGAGACTCTAGGTGGGCATGTTCGCGAGGGGCTCGAAGACAGCCTGATGATTGCCCGTGGCCTGTTGGCGAAGACCAACGCAGAACAGATCACTAAGATACGACGCATCGTTGAAGGGCTGGGACGCAAGGTTGCAACAACTAGCGATGCGCGCGACATGATGGGTCTGAAAGGTAGTGATAAGACAGCCATTTGAACCTTCATGATTAGATCAGTTTAAGTATGCAGAATATCCTCATCAGATCGGTCGAGAAGCACGACCTACGCTTGCTTGATAAAGCTTTGCGTGCATTGTCTGACGAACTGGGAGATCAGCACCCAGCCAGTATCGAGTTCCTCGAACAG
>JBLHWG010000111.1:0-14528 GCA_047629055.1 Halioglobus sp. | reverse complement strand
CGCCGCCAGATGATTCTGCCGCTACGCGGGTCAGTGCCGCTGTTAAAGTTGTTTTACCATGGTCAACGTGTCCGATTGTTCCTACGTTGACGTGTGGTTTGGTACGTTCAAATTTTTCCTTAGCCACAGCTAATTACCTCGTCAAATTTTAAAAAGAAAGTTAACCCATATTTTTTGCGATAATCGCATCCGCAATATTACTTGGTGCCGGAGAATATTTCTCAAACTCCATAGTGAAAGTAGCACGCCCTTGAGTTGCACTTCGCAAATCAGTGGCGTAACCAAACATTTCACCCAGTGGCACCTCAGCATCAATAACCTTGCCCATAGGACTGTCACTCATACCTAAAATCATTCCGCGACGACGGTTCAAATCACCAACCACGTCACCCATGTTTCCTTCAGGAGTTACCACTTCTACTTTCATCATGGGCTCTAGCAACTTAGCGCCGCCTTCCTGAGCGAGCTTTTTAGTTGCCATTGAAGCTGCAACCTTAAAAGCCATCTCATTCGAATCCACATCATGGAAAGATCCATCATAGAGCGTCGCTTTCAGGCCCAGTAGCGGGTAGCCCGCTAAAACGCCATTTTGCATCTGCTCTGCAATACCTTTTTCAATTGCAGGGAAGTATTCGCGAGGAACACTGCCACCTACAATTTCATTTACAAACTCTAAACCTTCAGCGTTAGCATCCTCGCCGGGTTCAAACTTAACCCAGACGTGCCCATACTGGCCGCGACCACCGGACTGACGCACAAACTTGCCCTCAATGTCGGTGATGGTTGTGATTGCTTCGCGATAAGCCACTTGCGGCTTACCAATATTGGCATCAACACTAAATTCACGACGCATACGATCGACTAATATATCCAGGTGCAATTCACCCATGCCGGAAATAATAGTCTGGCCTGTTTCTTCGTCTGTTCTCACCCGGAAAGATGGATCTTCTTGCGCCAACTTACCCAGCGCAATACCCATTTTTTCTTGGTCAGGCTTAGATCTTGGCTCTACCGCCACCGAAATAACAGGCTCGGGAAACTCCATTCGCTCGAGTATAATTTTGTCGGCCTCTGAACATAAAGTATCACCAGTGGTGACATCTTTCAGACCGATTGCAGCGGCAATATCGCCCGCCAATACTTCTTTTATTTCGTGCCGATCGTTGGCGTGCATTTGCACCATCCGTCCGACCCGCTCTCTTTTCGACTTGACCGAGTTGTAGACCGAAGTACCGCTCTCTAAACGCCCTGAATAAACGCGAAAGAACGTTAAGGTACCCACAAATGGATCAGTGGCAATCTTAAAAGCCAACGCAGAAAATGGCGCTTCGTCATTTGCCTGGCGGGTAGCTAGCGTTTCTTCTTTGTCGTCCAACCTACCCTCAATCGCCTTAACTTCTTCTGGCGACGGCAAATACTGGACCACGGCATCTAACATGGCTTGAACGCCCTTGTTCTTAAAGGCAGAACCACCTAATACCGGCACGATTTCATTGGCCAAGGTGCGCTGACGAATACCGGCAATAATTTCTTCTTCGCTCAGCTCGCCACCTTCGAGATATTTATTCATCAACTCGTCGTTAGCCTCTGCCGCAGCCTCAATCATATACTCACGCATTTCTGCACACTGATCGGCAATATCGGCAGGTATTTCAGCGTAGTCGAACGTCATACCTTGATCAGACTCATTCCAAAAAATGGCTTTCATCTTAACTAGATCAACAACGCCTTTAAAATCTTCCTCAGCACCGATAGTCATTTGTAGCGGTACGGCATTAGCACCTAAACGCTCACCTAACTGCTCGACTACCATCTCAAAACTAGCACCAGCGCGATCCATCTTATTAACGAATACCATACGCGGAACTTCATATTTATTGGCTTGACGCCACACGGTTTCTGTCTGCGGCTGAACCCCAGACGAACCACACAACACCACCACCGCACCATCGAGTACACGCAAGGAGCGCTCTACCTCAATGGTGAAATCTACGTGCCCCGGAGTATCAATAATATTGATCCGGTGCTGCTCAAACTGTTGCTGCATGCCCGACCAAAAACAGGTGGTCGCAGCCGATGTAATAGTAATACCACGCTCTTGCTCCTGCTCCATCCAGTCCATAGTGGCAGCGCCATCATGTACCTCACCAATTTTGTGAGATAAACCGGTATAGAACAGCACGCGCTCTGTAGTCGTGGTTTTACCCGCGTCTACGTGTGCACAGATACCAATGTTTCGGTAACGGGCAATGGGCGTCTTACGTGCCACTATTCATTCCTCAAAGTAAAGCCACCTGCAAAAGCTTCGGTTTTTTAAAAGCTCAAAGGCGCTTCTATCAAATAGAAACGCCTTGGCTAATGGTTGCTCGCTGTAACGCTGATAACACAGCGCCCAGAAACCGCTTAGAAACGGTAGTGCGAGAACGCTTTATTGGCTTCCGCCATACGGTGTACATCTTCGCGTTTTTTAACGGCAGAACCTTTGCCCTGCGACGCGTCAACTATTTCACCGGCTAAACGCTGGCGCATAGATTTTTCACCACGACCACGCGAGTACTCCACCAACCACCGCATAGCTAACGCATGGCGACGAGATGGGCGGACTTCAACAGGCACTTGGTATGTTGCACCACCGACACGACGAGACTTAACCTCGACCATGGGAGCAATGTTTTCCAACGCTTTGTCAAAAGCTTCAAGCGGATCTGTGTTAAGTTTTTCTTTAACAATATCCAAAGCACCGTAAACGATACTCTCAGCTACAGATTTTTTGCCACTCACCATCACATGGTTCATGAACTTGGCTAGCGTGAGATTGCCGAACTTAGGATCAGGCAGGATCTCGCGTTTCGCGACGACTCTTCTTCTTGGCATGGTATTAATCCTTTTCTTCAGGTTATCCAAACACTGATTTGCCAGCTGCCCAATGAGGGCGAGTGGGTTAGCAGGGGCTTGGCCTTACTAAGGTTGATGTTATAAAACTTATGTTAAAACCGTAAAAACGTATTGGGGTAACTGGCAAGCCAGCCAACCCCAGCCCTAAATTACTTAGGACGTTTGGCACCATATTTGGAGCGACCTTGCCTACGGTCAGCTACTCCTGAGGTATCCAGACTGCCACGTACAGTGTGATAACGCACACCAGGCAAATCTTTTACACGACCACCGCGAATCAACACAACACTGTGCTCTTGCAAGTTGTGACCTTCACCGCCGATGTATGAAGTAACTTCATACCCGTTGGTCAAGCGCACACGACATACTTTACGTAGAGCAGAGTTTGGTTTCTTCGGCGTAGTAGTGTAGACACGAGTGCAGACACCACGACGCTGCGGACAAGCTTGCAATGCAGGCACGTCGCTTTTTTGAACCTTACGTTTTCTCGGCTTACGAACCAACTGGTTGATCGTTGCCATTAAACAAACTCCAAAATATAGGGTATTAAACCCATCTTAAAAACCGGAGCGCGAATTCTATAGATCCACTTCCGGCCAGTCAATAGCTTGAGACCTAATGCCGACAAATCTGACGCTTAAAACCAACCCAAGTAGCGGTTTGTTATAGCGCCAGATAGCCAGCTTCTGGACTCAAACTGCTTTTTAGCCTTCTTCTTTCAAGGCTTCAGTCAATGCAGCTTCAATATCAGCCGCACTTACTGTCATTTCATCATTAGCTTTAGCGGCTAGTTTTTCTTCCTTACGGCGCTTGCGCTCGGCATGATATGCCAAACCGGTACCCGCAGGGATTAATCGACCAACAACCACGTTTTCTTTCAAACCACGCAGATGATCACGCTTACCGGTCACTGCAGCTTCGGTCAGTACCCGGGTAGTCTCTTGGAACGAGGCCGCAGAGATAAACGACTCTGTTGCCAACGAGGCCTTGGTGATACCCAGTAACAAACGCTCATAGCTAGCCGGGATCTTATCATCGGCTGCCAAGCGCTCATTTTCTTCCAGACCACGAGTGTACTCGACCTGCTCACCTTTAATCAGTGTTGCTGAATCGCCAGAGGCGGTAATCTCAACTTTACGCAGCATCTGACGGCAAATAACCTCGATGTGCTTATCGTTGATTTTTACACCCTGTAGACGGTAAACCTCTTGGATTTCGGTGGTGATGTATTTTGACAATTCTTCTACACCTTTCAGACGCAGAATATCGTGTGGACTCAATGGACCCTCCGATACAACCTCACCCTTTTCAACGTGCTCACCTTCAAACACGCTCAAAGTACGCCACTTATGAATCAACGACTCATAGTGATCAGATCCTTTATAAGTAGAGCCATCAGTTGGCGTGATCACCAAGCGACGCTTGCCTTTCGTCTCTTTACCGAAGCTTACGGTGCCGGATATTTCTGCCAAGATAGCAGGCTCTTTCGGCTTGCGCGCTTCAAATAAATCGGCAACCCGTGGCAGACCACCGGTGATATCGCGAGTCTTTGAACTCTCTTGGGGTATACGAGCAATTACATCTCCCACACCCACATCAACACCATCGGTTAAACCAACCATCGCATTCGCCGGCAAGAAATAATGCGCTGGTACGTTGGTACCCGCCAAGCATAACTCCTTACCCTGGGCATCAACCAAGGTCACCGCCGGACGAACATCTTTACCCGCCGCTGGACGCTCGGCCGGATCAATGATGGCGATAGATGTCAGACCGGTTAACTCATCAGTCTGACGCTTAACACTGATACCCTCTTCCATACCACTGAATTGCACCTTACCGGCCACTTCAGTAACGATGGGGTGAGTATGCGGGTCCCAGCTGGCCACGATGTCGCCGGCAGCAACTGCAGATTGATCAGCAACGCGGATGACCGCACCGTAAGGGAGCTTATAGCGCTCGCGCTCACGACCAGCAGCATCAGCTATTGCAATTTCACCCGAGCGGCTTACCGCGACGAAAGTACCGTCAGACTTCTCTGCCAGCTTTAGGTTCTGCAGACGAACAATACCGTCTTGCTTAACCTGAATGCTATCAACAGCTGTTGCCCTAGACGCCGCACCACCAATGTGGAAGGTACGCATGGTCAGCTGAGTACCTGGCTCACCAATTGACTGCGCCGCGATAACACCGACTGATTCGCCGACATTAACAACATGGCCACGAGCCAAATCACGTCCGTAACAGGTTGAACACAGACCGTGGCGAGTTTCACACGTAATCGGCGAGCGAACTTTAATCTCATCGATACCCATGCTCTCAAGCTCGATAACACCCTTCTCATCAACCATGACGCCGGCAGCAAATGCCACTTCCTGGGTCTCTGGGTTGATAATATCGTCGGCGACGATACGACCCAATACGCGGTCGCCCAGTGTTTCGATGATGTCTCCACCCTCGATAACTGGCGTCATCATAACGCCCTCAGAAGTACCACAATCTACCGAGGTAACAACCAAATCCTGTGCCACGTCAACTAAGCGACGCGTCAAGTAACCGGAGTTAGCTGTTTTCAGAGCAGTATCAGCCAAACCTTTACGTGCTCCGTGCGTCGAAATAAAGTACTGAAGAATGTTCAGCCCTTCACGAAAGTTTGCCGTGATAGGCGTTTCGATGATCGAGCCATCAGGCTTAGCCATCAAACCACGCATACCCGCCAGCTGACGAATCTGTGCTGGTGACCCCCGTGCGCCTGAATCAGCGTAGATAAACACCGAGTTGAATGAATCTTGCTCTTCGTCTTCTCCATCGCGATTTTTAACAGTCTCTTTCGAGATGCCATCCATCATCGCCTTAGATACTAAGTCATTAGCGCGTGACCAGATATCGATAACTTTGTTGTATTTCTCACCCTGGGTTACAAGACCGGAAGCATACTGAGATTCAATCTCTTTTACTTCGGCTTCAGCGCCAGCAATGATCACTGCTTTTTCAGCAGGAATTGCAAAATCATTAATACCGATAGAAGAACCAGAGCGGGTTGAATAGGCAAAACCGGCATACATCAATTGGTCAGCTATGATAACTGTCGCCTTGAGGCCAACTTTACGGTAACACTCGTTCAGTATTTTCGAAATTGCCTTTTTGACCATTGGCTTATTGACCAATTCAAACGGCAGGCCTTCAGGCACTATTTGCCACAACAACACACGGCCAACAGTGGTATCAATGATTTTAATTTCTTCGTGCGGCTCGCGAGTCTCTTCATCAAACAAAACTTCTCTGATGCGACACTTGATACGAGCTTGCAAATGAACCTGACGAGTGTTGTATGCGCGATGCACTTCTTCAGGGTCAGAGAACACCATGTTCTCGCCTTGAGCGTTAACTCGCGAGCGCGTCAACCAGTACAAACCCAATACAACATCCTGTGAAGGAACGATAATTGGCTCACCATTAGCGGGCGATAAAATGTTGTTGGTAGACATCATCAAGGCACGAGCCTCAAGCTGTGCTTCAATTGTCAACGGTACGTGTACAGCCATTTGATCACCATCAAAGTCAGCGTTGTAGGCCGCACATACTAATGGGTGCAACTGAATCGCTTTACCTTCGATCAATACTGGTTCAAATGCTTGGATACCCAAACGGTGAAGCGTCGGCGCCCGGTTAAGCATAACCGGATGCTCACGAATAACCTCAGCAAGAATATCCCAAACTTCTGGGGGCTCACGCTCAACCATTTTCTTGGCCGCTTTAATAGTGGTCGCTAAACCACGCGATTCAAGCTTGCCAAATATAAACGGCTTAAACAGCTCGAGTGCCATTTTCTTCGGCAGACCACATTGATGCAAACGCAAAGTAGGACCAACCACAATGACCGAACGACCAGAATAATCAACCCGCTTACCCAACAAGTTTTGACGGAAGCGACCTTGCTTACCCTTAATCATGTCGGCCAAAGATTTCAATGGACGCTTATTAGAACCCGTGATTGCACGGCCGCGACGACCGTTATCCAACAAGGCATCAACAGATTCTTGCAGCATACGCTTTTCGTTACGAACAATAATGTCTGGCGCATTCAAATCTAACAGCCGCTTTAAGCGGTTATTACGGTTGATAACGCGACGGTATAGATCGTTCAAATCAGACGTTGCAAAACGACCACCATCCAACGGCACTAATGGACGTAAATCGGGCGGAAGTACTGGCAAGGCGTTAAGGATCATCCATTCCGCTTTGTTGCCAGAGGTCTGCAGCGCCTCTAATAGCTTCAGACGCTTAGATAATTTTTTGATTTTAGTTTCAGAATTAGTCGTCGGAATTTCTTCCCGTAATTCTTCAACCTCGGCATTGACGTCGATATCTTGCATCAAACGCTGCACCGCCTCTGCACCCATCATCGCGTCGAATTCATCGCCGAATTCTTCCATCGATTCAAAGTACTGCTCATCCGTCAGCATTTGACCTTTTTCTAAGGTGGTCATGCCGGGATCAACAACTACGTAAGATTCAAAATACAAAATACGTTCAATATCACGCAGCGTCATATCAAGCAACAAGCCAATACGGCTTGGCAGTGACTTCAGGAACCAGATGTGGGCAACTGGGCTGGCCAACTCGATGTGCCCCATACGTTCGCGACGCACTTTAGCCAGTGCCACTTCAACGCCACATTTCTCACAAATAACACCACGGTGCTTTAACCGCTTGTATTTGCCACAAAGACACTCATAGTCTTTGACTGGCCCAAAAATCTTGGCACAGAACAAACCATCACGCTCAGGCTTGAAGGTACGATAGTTAATCGTCTCTGGCTTTTTAACTTCGCCATAAGACCAAGAGCGGATCATTTCCGGAGAGGCCAAGCCAATCCGAATAGAATCAAACTCGTCGTTTTGATCTTTCTTCAATAAATTTAATAAATCTTTCACGCCGTTTCTCCGCTATGAAGGGGCTCTAACGAACCCCACATAATCGTTTGTTGATGGTTAGTCTTCTGTATCCAATTCCATGTTGATACCCAGAGAACGAATCTCCTTCAGCAACACGTTGAACGATTCAGGCATTCCAGGCTCCATGCGCTGGTCACCATCAACGATATTTTTGTACATTTTGGTACGACCGGCGACGTCATCCGACTTCACCGTCAGCATTTCTTGCAAGGTGTAAGCGGCGCCGTATGCTTCTAGCGCCCACACTTCCATCTCACCGAAACGCTGACCACCAAACTGGGCTTTACCACCCAGAGGCTGCTGCGTAACAAGACTGTATGAACCCGTTGAACGAGCGTGCATCTTATCGTCAACCAAGTGATTCAGTTTCAACATGTACATATAACCGACCGTGGTTTCACGATCGAAAGCTTCACCAGTACGGCCATCGTACAATTGCATTTGACCGCTTTCGGGTAAGCCTGCAAGGGTCAGTAGGTTTTTCACTTCAGCCTCTGAAGCGCCATCAAAAACCTGTGTAGCCATTGGCACACCACCGCGAAGGTTACCGGCCATTTCAAAGATTTCTTTATCAGTGAATGACTTAAGGTCTTCCTTGCGACCACCGTCACCGTTATAAATACTTTCAAGGAACTTACGCAACTCAGCAATTTTGCGTTGCTCTTTTAACATGGTGTCAATCTTTTCACCCAGGCCTTTAGCCGCTAGGCCAAGGTGAGTTTCAAGGATCTGACCAACATTCATTCGCGACGGAACACCTAACGGGTTAAGCACGATATCAACCGGCTCACCTTGTTCGTTATAAGGCATATCTTCTACCGGCATGATGACCGAGATAACACCTTTGTTACCGTGACGACCAGCCATTTTATCACCGGGCTGAATGCGACGCTTGATTGCCAAGTACACTTTAACGATCTTCAGTACGCCAGGTGCCAGATCATCGCCACTTGTCAGTTTACGTTTTTTATCTTCAAAACGCTGTTCTATCAAAGTGCCTTGCTCTGCAAGCTGTACTTCAGCAGATTCAAGCTGACTATTAAGACCATCATCGGAAAAGCGCAGTTTGAACCACTGGTCTTTTTCAAGGCCATCAAGCACTTCGTCTGTGACTTCTATACCTTTTTTCAAACCAGCACCGCTCAATAGCTTGCTACCACTGAGTGATTTGCGCAGCAATGCAAAGGTCGCATCTTCAACGATACGGAACTCTTCGTTGAGATCTTTGCGGTATTCATTAAGCTGTGATTTTTCAATTTCTAATGCACGCTGGTCTTTCTCTAAGCCATCGCGCGTAAAGACCTGCACATCAATAACGGTACCCTTAACACTTGAAGGCACTCGCAATGATGTATCTTTTACGTCAGAGGCTTTTTCACCAAAGATTGCACGCAGTAGTTTTTCTTCTGGAGTCAGCTGAGTTTCGCCTTTTGGCGTCACCTTACCGACCAAGATATCGCCTGCAGACACTTCGGCACCGATATAAACAATACCTGATTCATCTAACTTACCTAAGGCGCCTTCTCCAACATTTGGAATATCTGAAGTTACTTCTTCAGAACCCAGCTTGGTATCACGGGCAATACAGGTCAGCTCTTGGATGTGGATAGTAGTGAAGCGATCTTCTTTTACTACGCGCTCACTGACCAAGATTGAATCTTCGAAGTTATAACCATTCCACGGCATAAATGCGATACGCATGTTCTGACCGAGAGCCAACTCACCAAGATCGATGGAAGGACCGTCAGCCAAAATATCGCCACGGACAACACTGTCGCCTTTGTTAACAATCGGACGCTGATTAATGCAGGTGTTCTGGTTTGAACGGGTGTACTTAGTCAGGTTATAGATATCAACTGGAGACTGACCGTCTTCAACTTCATCTTTACTCGCTCGAACAACGATACGACCAGAATCAACGCTATCTACAACACCGCCACGATGCGCAACTTCACATACGCCGGAGTCAGATGCCACATAACGCTCAATACCGGTACCCACTAATGGCTTATCAGCCTTCAGTGTTGGTACCGCTTGACGCTGCATGTTTGACCCCATCAAGGCCCGGTTAGCATCATCGTGCTCCAAGAATGGAATCAATGCGGCCGCCACCGACACAACCTGCTTAGGCGACACGTCCATATACTCAACATCTTCTGGTGGCTTGATGGTAAATTCATTTTGATGACGAACTGCAACCAGCTCGTCCATCAACTTACCTTTTTCATCAAGCACTGCAGATGCCTGCGCGATAACATACTCTGATTCGTTAATTGCAGACAGGTATTCAATTTCTTCTGTCGCCTTACCTTTAATAACTTTACGATATGGCGTTTCTAAAAAGCCATAATCATTGGTGCGGGCATAGGTTGCCAACGAGTTGATCAAACCAATGTTCGGACCTTCCGGCGTTTCGATAGGACAAACACGACCGTAGTGAGTCGGATGTACATCACGAACCTCAAAACCAGCACGCTCACGAGTAAGACCACCAGGCCCTAATGCCGAGACACGGCGCTTGTGAGTGATCTCGGATAGTGGATTGTTTTGATCCATAAACTGAGATAACTGCGAAGAACCAAAGAACTCTTTAACGGCGGCAGCAACAGGCTTCGCATTGATCATGTCTTGTGGCATCAAGCCCTCAGACTCGGCCATCGACAAACGCTCTTTAACAGCGCGCTCAACACGAACCAGACCAACGCGGAATTGGTTTTCAGCCATCTCACCAACTGAACGTACGCGACGGTTACCAAGGTGATCGATATCATCAACCACGCCTTTACCGTTACGAATGCCAACCAATGTTTTCAGCACAGCAACAATATCATCATTGCTGAGAATGCCATCGCCAAGCACTTCTTCACGACCAAGACGGCGGTTAAACTTCATCCGACCAACGGTCGACAAGTCATAACGCTCAGGTGAGAAGAACAGGTTTTGAAACAAGTTTTCCGCAGACTCTTTAGTAGGCGGCTCACCAGGGCGCATCATGCGGTAGATTTCTACCAGTGCTTCCAGCTCGTTGCGCGAAGGATCAATGCGCAAGGTATCACTAATAAACGGACCACAGTCCAACTCATTGGTGTATAGCGTTTCAACCGACTTAACGCCAGCTTCAGCTAATTGCTCCAGCACCTCTTCTGTTATCTCAGTATTACATTCAACCAACATCTCACCGGTCTTTTCATCGACAACATTCTTTGCCAATGCACGACCCAATAAGTAGTCCGAAGGAACATGCAAGATCTTCAGTTTTTCTTTTTCAATTTGGCGTATATTACGCGCCGTAATACGACGACCAGACTCGACGATTACCGTCCCGTCTTTACCAACGATATCAAAAAACGCAACCTCACCACGGAGACGCTCGGGGATAAGCGTCATTTTGAAGTTACCGTCTTTTTCAACAATAAACTCATTGATGTCGTAAAAAATTCCCAGAATTTCTTCTGAGCTATAACCCAATGCCCGCAGCAAAATAGACGCCGGTAATTTACGACGGCGATCGATACGAACGTAAACCATATCTTTAGGATCAAACTCGAAGTCCAACCATGAACCACGGTATGGTATTACCCGCGCTGAATATAGCAGCTTACCGGAAGAGTGAGTCTTGCCTTTATCATGATCAAAGAACACACCCGGTGAACGGTGCAATTGGGAAACGATAACCCGCTCTGTACCATTAATGACAAAGGTGCCGTTTTCGGTCATAAGCGGAATTTCGCCCATGTACACTTCTTGCTCTTTGATATCTTTAATTGTTTTGTTGGCTGATTCTTTATCGTAAATAATCAACCGAACTTTAACGCGCAAGGGAACTGCATAAGTCACACCGCGCAGCTGACATTCAGCCACATCAAACGCAGGTATTCCCAACACATAATCGACGTACTCAAGGGCAGCACTGCCGGAGTAACTGACGATTGGAAAGACAGACTTGAACGCTGCGTGTAAACCGATATCGAGACGGTTACCCGCAGTACTACTGTCTTGGGTAAATTTCTTGTATGAATCCAGCTGTATCGCGAGCAAATAAGGCACATCCATTACATGTGACATTTTGCCGAAATCCTTGCGGATACGTTTTTTCTCTGTATACGAGTAGGCCATTAGCACTCCCCAGCGTTAATTACGTGGCTTTTTCATCAACTCCATACCGCCTTCTTCGCCGGCACTTAGCTGATGAAACACCTGAACTGCAAATCCGCACCCAGGTGTTGTTGCTTTAATAAACTGCATTAAGGCAAACGGTTTTTAGTAAAAATTCTGCAAAAACCTATAAACAGAAAAAGGCCGACGGGTGAATCTCATCACTTGAGATGATCCCGTCAGCCTGACACTTAACAAGCAATCAGTAACTGACTGCCCGCAAGTGCATGCAAGCAAAGAACTTACTTAAGTTCTGCAGTTGCACCAGCTTCTTCAAGCTGCTTTTTAGCTTCTTCGGCGTCATCTTTAGATGCCGCTTCTTTAATAGTTGACGGGGCACCATCAACCATACCTTTAGCTTCTTTCAAGCCAAGACCGGTTATTGCACGAACCGCTTTGATAACATTAACTTTCTTGTCGCCAATAGCTGTCAATACAACATCAAATTCAGTCTGCTCTTCAACAGCCGCGCCTGCATCAGCAGGACCAGCAGCAACTGCAGCTGCAGCTGATACGCCAAATTTCTCTTCCATTGCTTCGATCAGCGCAACAACATCTTTAACAGACATTTAAGCAACTGTATTGAGGATATCTTCTTGAGATAAAGACATGATTAAATTCCTATATTTTTGAGCTTGCTAGACCAACACTTGGCTCACCAGCAAAACTCGATACATTCAATAAAAG
The DNA here is from genome assembly GCA_047629055.1 of Halioglobus sp. Classification (GTDB taxonomy): domain Bacteria; phylum Pseudomonadota; class Gammaproteobacteria; order Granulosicoccales; family Granulosicoccaceae; genus Granulosicoccus. The sequence goes on along the minus strand of JBLHWG010000111.1, from coordinate 1,833 downwards.
CCAATAAGTATTTTCAATTCTTAAAAACAAGAACTTGAAAAACTTACGCAGCCTCCAATTCTTTTTGGTCGCGAAGGGCCGCAAGAGTGCGAACCAGTTTGCCAGCAGATGCTTCTTTCATCACGCTCATAAGTCTGGCGATTGCTTCGTCGTATGTTGGCAGTGTTGCCAGCATCGCGATATCAGTCACCTCACCTTCAAAGGCAGCAGCTTTCAACTCCATCTTGTCATTAACTTTTGCGAACGCTTTCAGGATCCGGGCACCGGCTCCTGGATGTTCGTTAGAAAATGCAATCAGAGTTGGACCTACGAAAGTGTCAACAAGACATTCGTAGTCTGTGCCTTCAACAGCGCGCTTGGCCAACGAGTTACGTACGACGCGCATATACACGCCTGCTTCTCGAGCCTCTTTACGCAGTGCAGTCATGTGTACCACAGATACGCCACGCGAATCGGCGACCACTGCAGACAATGCACTTTGAGCAGCTTGCTGGACTTCAGCGACAATCGCTTTTTTGTCTTCGAGTCCTATTGCCACAATTTTTCTCCAGAATTAGATAAGCACTATTAATAAAACACTTATCGTTTCAGTTTATTGTCAAAGCAATCTATTGATAACTTTGACAAGTTATTTCGGTGGCCACTGTCCTTTAGGTTTTCCCACTAGGGAAAAAATAGTAAGCTTTACCGTCTGCGTAGGTTTTGTCTTTAGCTATTTAAAAAAGAGCTAAAACACATCATTAAGCCAGGCCCTTCATCGACGCTGAAAAACTATCACCGAAGAACAACCTATAACACCTACGGTCTTTAACGATCTGTAACGCCGTTTGTTAATTAAACCTCAACCAACAGCTAACAAGACAGACCACAAAGTTCTTTTCGCTTCTTTATGCCTCTAAAGAAGATTGATCCAAGACCAAACCAGGACCCATAGTCGACGACAATGTCATTTTCTCTAGGTAAATCCCCTTCGCACCAGCGGGCTTAGCTTTTTTCAGATCTGCCACTAGCGCCTCAAGATTTTCCTTCAACGCACTCGGCTCAAAAGTTAATTTACCGATAGCACCATGAATAATGCCATTTTTGTCGATACGGAAACGAACTTGACCGGCTTTGGCATTCTTAACCGCTGTTTCAACATCAGGGGTTACGGTGCCAGTTTTAGGGTTTGGCATCAGACCACGAGGACCCAACACAGTACCAAGTTGACCAACAACACGCATAGCGGCAGGCTCAGCAATAACCACATCAAAGTCTAAATTGCCGGCTTTCACTTGATCAGCCAACTCGTCCATGCCCACTAAATCAGCACCAGCTGCAGTCGCTTTTTCAGCGTTTGCGCCCTGGGCAAAAACAGCAACACGTACCACACTACCAGTACCGTGCGGCAAAGTAGTCGCGCCACGAACAACTTGATCAGATTTTTTTGCATCAATTCCAAGATTTACTGCTATATCAACAGTCTCACCAAACTTAACGCTAGACACTTCTTTAAGTAGAGCTACGGCTTCGTCGATAGGGTATAACTTACCGGCCTGAACCTTCTCATTAATTGCTTTTTGACGCTTAGATAACTTAGCCATTACACAACACCCTCTGTTTCGATACCGGCAGCACGAGCACTACCCGCAATAGTTCTAACTGCTGCATCCATATCGGCAGCAGTAAGGTCTGGCATTTTAGTGGTAGCGATTTCTTCCAACTGAGCGCGAGTAACCTTGCCAACTTTCTTGGAGTTGGGCGTTCCAGAACCACTCGTAATGCCAGCAGCTTTCTTCAACAAGATAGACGCTGGTGGAGTTTTGGTAATATAAGTAAAGCTACGATCACTAT
>JBLHWG010000110.1:0-14551 GCA_047629055.1 Halioglobus sp. | reverse complement strand
CTACCGTATTTGCAAGATCGGGCTCTGGAAGTGCGGCAGGAGGCAATGCAATGCTTGAGTCAAGTAGGGTCTCGCGTAGTGGCGCATCCTCATAAACAAAGTGGGTGAGATCGAAGCTTTCACGGTAGGTGCTGTCCTGTACGACGGATCTTGATTTAGGTTTACCGGTCATATCTATAATAATATCAACCCGACCCGCAGCGCCAATGATAATGGGGCCAGTGGGTTGATAGGGTTTCAACGGTTGCCCGTCGATGGCAATGACTGTCGGATTTAGATCTTTGAAATTAAGAGAAAAGACACGAGCATTGGCAGCATTGATCAATCTCAACCGAACTCGTTCGCCGCTGCGGACCTTGACGACATCTCTAAATCTGCCATTGACCGTCGGAACGTTGCCGATGCGACCCGCGTGCGACATGTCGTGGCCTGCACCGAAATCATCACTAATCGACGCATCGTTCAGTAATCTCCAGTCATCAATCATCCAGACAAGGTCTCGATCAACAACGGGAGGGTTAGTTTCATCGATAACCAGTGGACCATACAATCCGCGCCCGACTTGCTCGTACGCATTTATATGAGAGTGGTACCAGTAAGTTCCAGCATCGGGTGGTGTGAATGAATAACGAAAGGATTCGGTTGGCAGAATGGCCTTTTGGGTCAACCCCGCGACACCATCCATGGCATTGGGTAGGCGTATGCCGTGCCAATGAACGGCAGTTGGCTCAGTTAGGCGGTTTTCTACATCTACCGTTAATCGTTGACCCAGGGGAATTCGAATGGGAGACCCGGGAACTTCGCCATTGAAACTCCACACATCGGTGGCTTCAAAATCGGGTCCAACGATATTGGTTTTACTTGGCGCAGCCCTTAATGCAAATGATTGATGAGGCTCCGCCGCCAATAGTCTGTTTGCGGTGCTGGCTCCAACAATTGCCAGGCAGCCTGTTCTTAAAAAGTTTCTACGATCCATTTCTTCATGCCCTCGGAAGATTAGTTTGTGCAAATACGAATAACGGCTACTGGTGGGCAAGCTCGGATGTAGGGCGCTCTCTTGAACGTCAGAGAGTCGACAAGGCAGCTGGATGCCCACAAAACCACTCGTAACTAGCTGTGGCTATGCGTGTACTAGCAGGAGCTAGACGATAGGGGGGCGTAACAGGGAGTTTGGTTGCATAGAGAGGTACATGGGCATGATCAGCGTTGATACTGGTTTCGAGCTGCGTGTTTGGCTGAACTGAGAGGTGCTTGCCACATCGATTGCAACGCTCGTGGCGCATTGACAGCTCAGTTGGCAGTCATCACAATTCGATGTGGTTTTACACTCTGTGAGATCACAGTACGAAGACATGGTAGCCAAATCAGGGGTGCTATGGCGTGCGGATTGTGTGCCAACTGCTATTGATATGAGTCTGTTCTGTGGCTCGTGAGAACCTGATTCGCAGGCAGCTACACCGTCGCTCGTGAGCAATACAATAAAGAAACAAAAGACGAGAGTAATCAGGCCCAAGGCAGATTTATACTGCGTGTAGTTGTTTCTATTAAGATTCACAAGGCACAGAGTATCAAATTCAGAGCTTTTGTCCCACCCGTCTTAGCGTTTACTGTCTTTGTTACCAAAGAACTGAGTGGCAAGCAGTAAAATAGTCGATGTTAAAATCATGATGGTCGAGATCGCGGCGATGGTCGGATCAATGAAGTCTCTTAAGGCGCTGAACATGTGCTTAGTCAACGTAGCGTTCTTTCCGCCGGAGACGAAAATCGAGATGATTACCTCATCAAACGATGTCAGAAAAGCCAGTAGTGCTGCGGTCACGATGGAAAACTTTATTTGAGGTAGCGTGATCATAAAAAATGCATAGATTCTTGTGGCACCGAGACTGCGAGCCACACGTTCTTGATTGAGATCGTAATTTCGTAAAGCCGATGTAATAACAATCATGATCAATGGTGCTGCCAGAACTGTATGCGCAAGCACTAGACCCGTTATCGTGTTGTTGAGACCGACACGTCCGTAGGCGTAAAACGCACCAATAGCGATCAGAATGACAGGCACGATCATGGGCGTAATCAGAAACGCAAAAAGTGCCCGAGAAAATCGATGACCAGAAACATACAGTGCGTATGCAGCCATAGTGCCCATGGGCGTGGCAATAATCATGGTCAAGATGCCTATCTTGAATGACGTGGCAGTTGCGCGCATCCACTTAGACGACTCAAAGTACTCAAAATACCAACGCCACGACCAATTCTCAGGAGGAAACTCCAGATACTGTGAATCCGATAACGACATGGGAATCACAATAAAACTGGGTATCACTAATAGCAACATGATTATTGTTGCTGTTATATAGAGCCACAGCCGACTACCGTGAGTAATTTGTGTGTCTGAGGCGGGCTTTTTTAACCATCCCATTATGAGTTTTTCCCAAATAAAGCGACGTCGAGCTTGAACAATTTTGTCGCAATAAATAGCACCAGCATCGTGACCACCAGTAGGACCACGCCGAGCGCACTTGCAGCCCCCCAATCGAATTGATTTTCTAGAATAGCGGTTATCTGGGTAGCTACCATGATGACTCGACCGCCGCCCAAAACCGCAGGGGTGACATAGAAGCCAAGGCAGAGCACGAAAACGATTAATGAACCGGCCACCATTCCTGATATGGACAATGGGAAGTATATTCTCCAAAATGATTGGGTTGGAGATGCTCCTAAATTGGAGGCAGCGTACATAAGGTCTCGTTCTATTTTCCGCATAGAGCTATACAGCGGCAGAACCAGAAACGGCAACATGATATGCGCCATTCCAATGAGTGTGCCCGTCATGTTGTGCACCAGCTTTATGGGCGTGTCCCATAAGCCTATGGAAATAGCCATGTCATTCAAAATACCTTTGCGTTGCAGTAGCACCAGCCACGCATAAGTACGGACAAGTAAGGAGGTCCAGAACGGGAGCAAGACCGCAAGCATGAAAAAACCTGCTATTCGGGGAGGTAGGCTGGCTAAAAAATAGGCTAAAGGGTAACCCAATAGAATACATATTCCAGTAGTGAGAATGCTGACTTCAAACGTGGTGACAAACACCCGAAAGTACGATTTGTACTTAATCATTTTCTGATAGTGTTCTAGTGTGAACTGTCCATCGCTGCCAACAAAAGATAAATAAAACAACCAGCCGACAGGTATGACTACGACGGCAATGATGGCAAGTACTGCGGGAGTGGCCAGACTAAGCAATAGTCGTTGTTCGCGAGTGGCTTGTTTTTTTAACTGCAGCTCGTTGAGTTTTTCGCCGCTATCGCTGTGCACACTTGATGTGCTCATTGGTTTTTATCACGAGGAATTACAATAATGTCTTGCCTCTTCAATCCAACGACAACCGTTTGGCCAGCTTGCAGGGCATTCTCAGTGGACGAAGAATCGGTGCCAAAGCGAAATGACACGTGCTGCCCATTGTTCATCGTCATAACCACAAACGCGGTTTCACCTTGAAAAACAAAGTCGCGTAAGGTACCACTAAAGGCCACTGATTTGTTTGAGTCGATAACCACGCCATCATCGATGACAAACAAACGTTCGGGCCGAATAACCAGTGACCATTCACCTGTCGATGAACTATTCGACTGAATGAGTTGATTCTCAAACTGTAAGTTTCCGTTACCGTCTGACTCCAGCGGCAGAATAGTGGATTCTCCAACAAAGTCTGCAACAAACGCGTTGGCAGGTTTGTTGTAGATGGCTTTGGGTGTATCGATCTGCACCAATTTACCGTGGTTGATTACCACGATACGGTCCGACATGGTTAATGCTTCTCGCTGGTCATGCGTCACATAGACCGTGGTAACGCCTAGTTGTTCGTGCAGGTGTTTTAGCTCAATCTGCATCTGCTCACGTAGCTTTTTATCCAGCGCTGACAGAGGCTCGTCCATCAATAAGATGCGTGGCCGAAATACAAACGCCCGAGCCAATGCTACTCGCTGCCGTTGACCTCCTGATAGTTGCTCGATACCTCGATCACCAAGGCCATCAAGTTGGACAGTGGTGAGTGCCTCATTGACGCGTTCGGCAGATTCTTCGGATTTTACTCCACGAAGTTTTAATGGGAATGCGATATTTTCAGCAACACTCATGTGAGGAAAGAGCGCATAACTTTGAAAAACCATACCCACATTGCGCTTGTGGGGTGGGGTCAGAATGACTTCTGAATCGCCAAATTTAATACTTCCAGAATCCGGTCGATTGAAACCGGCAATGGCCATTAGCAGTGTGGTCTTACCTGAACCTGACGGCCCCAACAAGGTTAGAAATTCACCGCTCTTAATATCTAGACTGACCGAATCCAGCGCATACATACTGCCGTATTTTTTGGTCAGCGACTTAATGTGAATGGGTAGGGCTGTTTCACTCTGAGACATCATGGAATTTGGAGTTGGGAGGTACCGTGAACTTCCAAAACCGGGCGGCTTTATGCCACCCGATCACGTTGATAAAGGAGCGGCTAATTACTCACTCATCATTTCCATATACATTTCCAATGCCTCTGTACGATGCTCTGCGTACCAGTCAAGGCTAATCGATAACGTCAAAGGTACGTTTTTAGGGTGAGAAGGCAGGGACTCAATTAATTCTTTAGGGGCAGTCGTTACCTCATAGGCCAACTTATTGGTTGGACCATACGTGATGTGGAAAGGAAGATTTGCCTGGTATTCAGCTTTAGACACTTCTGCCAGAAATTTCATTGCCATGTCCTTATTAGGCGCGCCCTTGGGCATTGCAAAGCAATCGTAGTCCAACAGTGCCTGATTGAACGTGTACCCAACCTTTGCGCCATCTTTTTTGGCGTTGTCAAAGCGACCGTTCCATCCGGTTGACATATCTACTTCACCATCTTTCATTAGCTGTGCTTGCATTGCACCCGAATCCCAGAATACTGAGATATTCGGCTTTAATTCGCGAATTTTGTTGATTGCGCGCTCTTTGCCTTCTGTTGTTGAAAGTACTTCGTAGACATCTTCTGCAGCTACACCGTCTGCCATTAGTGCAGGCTCTAATGCGCCATCAACGTTGTTAGCACGATAGGCACGAGTTCCTGGGAATTTATCAACGTCCCAAAAGTCTGCCCAGGATTGAGGAGCTCCTTCGCTTCCAGGCTCACCGTACTTGTCAGTGTTCCATGACATCACCGTGGCGAACACGTCAGAGCCGACGCAATAGTCTGTGTAGGTGTTTGGTAAGAAATTGGATACATCTACGACACTGTAGTCAATTTTCTCCAGACAACCCTTGGCTGCTGCTGCCGCCGAACCACCAGAACCGGTAACGACCAGATCCCATGACACAGAACCTGATTCAACTTGCAAGCAGGTTTTAGACATGCTTGCTCCAGATTCACGAATAATATCGATACCTGAATTTTTCGATGCGTCAGTAAATAATGCTGCGTCCTGAGCCGCGCCATAGGTGCCACCCCATGAAACAACGGTAACTGGATCAGCGGCCGATACGGTTCCTGCCGCTACGCACACTGCTGCAGCGATACTGCTTGCCAAAAAGGTTGAATGCTTTCTTTTATTTTGCTTTAGGTAAAGTGACATGGTTTATTCTCCTGTGGTTATCACTTGCGGTACTTAAAGAATATCCAGACTTGAATTATTTGTAAAATTCAAAGCTGAATTTTCTCGAATTAATGCAGAATTACGATTTACTTGCGTTTGTGTATTCCATCTTGTCTCGCCAGCGATACCAGGAAACAACCGACGGTAGAAACCACGGTTTTCCTGTGTAAAGAGGCCTAGTCGGGAATGGAAGGTTATCAAAAGCTGTTTGACCGGCTGCATCATTAATTATTTTCTGACCAGCGCGCATCCCAAGATAACTCGCCATGGACACACCAGAGCCACAATATCCCATGGAGTAGTAAAGCCCATCATGCTTGCCCGTGTGTGCCATCGTGTCAAAGGTATACCCCACGGTGCCAGCCCAGCTATGGGATATCTTTGAATTATGCAGTTGTGGAAAAATTCTACACATCTGCTCATGTAGTTGGGGGCCACTGACATTCGGATTGGTTTCATCGGCAGAAACACGTCCACCAAACAGCACTCGCGTGCGATCAGGGGACGCGCGGTAGTAGTAAACAACACGGCAGGTATCACTGGCTATTCGGTCTGTCGGGAACAGCTCGTCCATTAGCTTTGGGTCTAAAGGCTCGGTGGCTATAATGTAACTACCAATGGGAATAATTCTTCTTTGCAACCAAGGCGTAAGCTCGCTCGTGTACCCGTTTGTGGCAATCATGACATCACGCGATTTTATGTCTCCTTTGGAAGTCCGTACAAGGAATTGATGATCACCAGAATCAGATATACGCTTTATGCTCATACCCGCGCAGTGCGGGACGACGCTTGCTCTGGCCTGCAGCACTGCTTGCAAAAGGCCGTTGTGATATTTCGCAGCATGCAGGGACGCGTGTCTTGGGAATACAACACCTCCATGGTAGGCATCGGTACCCAGTTCAGATCGTTGTTCTGGCCTTGGTACGCTAAAAGCCTCAACACCTTCGATCTTGCGTAATTGATCAGCTTCTCTGGATATGATGTCGTATTGGGATGGCGTATGAGCGGCGTGAAATCGTCCATTCCGTTTGAAATCACAGGCTATGGATTCTTCACGAATGAAGTCCTCTATCCAGTTAAGCGCAGTCTCTCCCTCATTGCGAATAGCTTTGGCTCGTTCGTAACCGACTTTTTTTGCTAATTGCTCTATTGAGGGTTTGATGCTAGTGCTTATCTGCCCACCATTTCGGGTGCTGCAACCCTCTCCTGGGTTTCCTGCATCGATAACCAGGGTGCTACGCCCAGCACGCGACGTTTGCAGGGCGGTATGCAAGCCCGTGTATCCCGAACCAATGACCAATACATCGACGGCTGTGGGAAGCTGTATGTCGAGGGACAAATCATTTGGAGCTTCGTCGTGCCAGAAGGGTTCACTTTTATAGTCGTGACCAAACAACGAGTGATCAGGGATCCCATGACTAGATGATAAGTGTTTCTTATTTTTCCTAGGTAATACGTCGGTCATGAACGGACCCTCGCACTTGGTCATATAAGAATCCGACAACACGTAAACAAAGTCAATTTAATATTGCCTATGGGAAATTTTGATTTACTTATAAAAAAAATGCGGATGACTATTAAGCTGCGGAAATTGGAAGTATTTTCTGTCTCGTAGAGTACTCAATGATCGTCAGAATATGCGAAAATCGCCGTGCGGGATTATATATTTTCCGCCGCAGTCAAAGCTTCGGCCATGGCCATTTCCACACTTCGAGGAGTGACACAATCACCAATGCGATGGATGGGAATCGTATTATCAGTGAGCGTAATTTCATCCACTGAACGGCAGCCATTCCAATCTATTATTAGCTCGATAGAAGAACGTTCGCTGGGTTGTTGGCTATAGACGTTTTTCAAGAAAACCGTGTTGTGTTCAATACGCTCAACAGTCGAATGCGGTGTGAATATAACTCCAGATTTTCCAAGTCTTTCGTACCAGGCATTTCGGTTGGTTGGGTCAAGATCGTTGGCAACTGCTACGTCTTCTGTAACAATTTCTACTTTGGCGTCTAGCGCTAGTAGAAATTCAGCGCTGACCAATCCTGCTTGACCACGGCCATCGTTGATGACAATCGCATGACTAACCGTCAGCGCACTCATGTCAAGAAGTTGAATAGGGGTTACAACCGGTACTGTGCTATCGCAGCTGAGGACTCTTGCCACATCTTTTGCACCTGTTGCAATAATAAGTGCATCTATGGGCATTCGTTCAAGTTCAATCGGAAGAACTTGTCGGCAAAGCTCGATACGTACTCCTAGTCTCTTTAGCTCGGATTCTCTCCAAGTGATTATTTTTCCTAGCTCGTTCATGGAGCTTGATTGCGCCCAATAGGCGAGCTGGCCTCCCAATCTTTCTGAGGCTTCATAAAGGGTGACGACATGCCCACGAATGGCACAGATTCGGGCTGCTTCGAGTCCCGCTGGACCACCGCCAATGACGACGATGTTTTTGGGTGGCAGGGCCGGTTGTAGCGTTTTGTGTGGTTTCCCTAACTGGGGGTTATGCATGCAACGAATAGACTTGCCTGTATATCGATTGGCTATGCAAGTGTTGGCACCGACACACGGTCTGATCTGCAGATGGGCTTTGTTTTTTAATTTGCTGACAATGCTCGGATCGCATATATGAGCCCGAGTCATCCCGACCATGTCAGCCTGATCCCGAGCAATAATTCGTTCCGCATGCTCAGGATCGATAATCCTACCAACAGCAAATACGGGCACGGATACGTTGGATTTTATGGCGGTTGCAAGATCGACAAAAACACCATGTTTAGTGGGTGTCGGAGCCCAATGCTTGGAGCGGCCAGTCGCTGTAAAGTTGGTATGCGCAATGATATTCAGATAGTCAACCAATCCAAGCTTGCACAGCTCTTTACAGATGATGATCATATCCGCAAGCGCAAGACCACCCGGTTCATATTCGTCTCCAGGTAGACGAACACCCAGTATTTGATGGGGGCCAAGTTTTGCTCGAACAGCTGACAAGACTTGTATCAGAAATCTCATTCTATTTTGCAGCGATCCACCGTGTTGGTCATTGCGATGATTGGTTAACGGGGAAAGGAACGCTTGTGGCAGAAACCCAAAGGCTGCAAGAATTTCAACACCATCCAGTCCGCCTAGACGCACTCTAGCCGCCGCATCCGCATAAGCTTGGATAATCTCTTCTATTTCACTTAGGGACATCTCATGGGAGACATGACCCGTGATTGCTGAGCGTACAGGGGATGCTGACCAGGGCACCACGCCAGGTTTGTCAATCTTTACTGTTCCGCCACTGTGTGCCAGCTGTGCCAGGATATGACCACCTTCAGCATGAACGGCTGTGGCCAAATCGAGGTAGCCGGGAACAATGTCATCATCAAGGTTCCAGAGGCTATCGGAATTCAGACTGAGTAGTCCAGATTCGTGGACAGGTGTTCCGCCGGTGATTTGAAGACCTACACCTTCTCGGGCATATCGTCTGTGGTAGTCAATATAATCCTTGCCAGGCTTATTGTTTTGGGCAAAGCCTGGTACGTGGGCGGACACCAGGACTCGGTTGCGCAGAACTAATTCACCGTTAGGATGTTTAATCGCCAGAGGTGATAGTAGATGTTTAAAATTAGATTCTGTTTCAGAATTGCTCATCGCGTAGTTAGCGTTTTCCATGCAGAACTACATCAAGAATTATTACGCGAAAAGCGCATCTGGCATAAAAATACTCAATGGAATTCCTATTGTTTTGCGTTAGGGCTGGGGACAGAATAAAATTACATTTTTTGGTTGTCCCCGGCCCTTAGTTAGGTACTAACAAAATCTTCCCTCTATGTAGGGCAGATTCCATCAGCTTGTGAGCGTCGTTTGCTTTCTCGAACGGCATCACAGTATATGTGTTGGTATTGATCGACTTATTTGCCAGCAGCGGCCAAACCACAGATTCGAGGCTTGCGGCGATAGACGTTTTAAAAGCCTCTGGTCGAGAGCGTAGGGTAGAACCTGTGTATACAAGCCGCTTAAGCATAACAGGCATTAAATTCAACTCAACCTTTGAACCTTTGTTAAAGGCGAGTTGCACAATTCTCGCATCATGTGTCGCAGCCTTGATATTTCGCGCAATATAATCACCACCGATAGTATCTAGTATCAAGTTTGCTCCACCTGCATCGCGAACTGATTCGACAAAATCCTCTGTGTGATAGTTGACGGCTTTTTCGGCGCCGATAGACAAACAGTACTCAGCGTCGTCGTCCGTTGCACAGGTTGTAAAGACGCGAAGCCCTAATGCTGCGCCAATCTGGATGGCCGTTGAACCGATTCCGCCGGCCCCGCCATGGGCGAGAAAAATGCCATTCTTTGGGTACGATAATTGATAGAAGCAATTACTCCAAACCGTGAAGAAGGTTTCTGGAAGGCCTGCGGCATCGATGCTATTGACACCGTCAGGGATGGCCATGCAGTGGTGCGCCTCTACGGCGACGTATTCGGCGTAACCACCGCCGTTTGTCAAAGCGCAAATCAGATCCGACGTTTTCCAACGCTGAACATCTTGGCCGCAGGCAACGATACTGCCCGATACTTCCAGCCCCAATAAATCTGATGCACCTGCAGGTGGAGGGTAGTGGCCTCTTCGCTGAACGAGGTCTGGTCCATTGACACCGACGGCCTCGACTTTGATCAGAACCTCATTGGCCTTAAGTGTTGGTAATGGCCTCGATCCAACGTTTAGTACATCAGCATCGCCAAATTCCCGCATTTCAACGGTTTTCATCGTAGTAGGTAACATCGCTAACTCCAAAGCGTATGGCTCTATGCTATCGCAAAGGCAGAATATTGCTACCCCCAATTAGTTTTTGGTCACTCATTCCATTTAGGGGGGAGGGTGTCAGTCCCTGCCAGATTCAGCTCCTTAGACATTGCGGCCCTATACTGAGTATTAGGCGAGTCTCAATGTTTATTGGTATTCTAATTGCCTTTTTTGCGCATTATTAATAGGAACGTTTGTGCCATGCGAATTCTGATTTTAGGGGCTTCTTATGGCTCTTTGCTCTCGACAAAGCTGCTAATGGCAGGGCACGATGTTACCTTGGTGTGTCGAGAAGTAACCGCCTCGCTGATCAATAGTGAAGGCACGCAAGTGCGTATCAAATTGCGAGATGAAGATGAGCATCGCATCATCAATTCAAATGATCAACCTGGCAATGTCAATGCAGCTACGCCGGGCGATGTAAAGCCTGATGAATATGACATGGTTTGTCTTGCCATGCAGGAGCCTCAATACTCTGAGGGTGCCGTTAAAAATCTGATGCAACGAATAGCGGCTGCGAAAGTTCCGTGTTTATCCATCATGAACATGCCGCCAATGCCTTATTTGGCTCGCATTGAATCGTTAAAATCTGTGCAACTCCATGAGGCCTACAACGACCCGGAAGTATGGGCAGATTTTGAGCCTGGTCTAGTGAGTTTGTGTAGCCCCGACCCTCAGGCATTCAGGCCTCCAGAAGAAAAAGCCAACTTCCTGCACGTCGGTTTACCAACCAACTTCAAAGCCGCCATTTTCGCAGATTCAGTACACAACGAGATGCTTCGTAAACTGGAGGCTGACATTCTGGCGGTTCGGCTTGATGGCAAGGATGTTCCGGTCAAGTTACGCGTGTTCGATTCTCTTTTCGTTCCTATGGCCAAATGGAGCATGCTTGTCACTGGAAACTACCGATGTGTTACTGATGGAGCTGCGATACCTATTCAGGACGCTGTGCATGGGGATATTGACAAGTCGAAAGAGATGTATGCCTGGGTGGATAATCTCGCCCGCACTTTGGGTGCGGATCCAGCCGATCAAGTACCTTTCGAAAAGTATGCAAATGCCGCAAACGGTTTAATGAAACCTTCCTCCGTTGCCCGCGCAATTGATGCGGGAGTAGCGAAGGTTGAGCGTGTGGACAGATTGATTCAATTGGTTGGCGCAAGCGTTGGCATGCAATCCGATTCAGTGGACGCAATCGTAAAGACGTTAAATGCACGTTTGGCTGCCAAAGCGGCAGGGTAATAGGCCCTAGTCCAGTATAACTAGCAAACGCGACATGCAGAGAGTCGCCACTAGTTACACTGTCGTTGAGTGAAACTGCTCGGCGAAAAAGCAGCCGAGCAGTGTTCTCCCCAATGGGGTAATCGCAGCTAATATCTATTGCTTGATCAATGGCAGTAAAGATTTAAAGGCCGGAGTGCCAGCCTTACCTAGCCACTCGAACACAACCATTTCACTGGTCACAATATGAGCGCCAGAGGCACTCAAGCGCACTTTGCAGGCCTCCTCACTTTCAACGGTGCGTGAAGCCGTAGCATCAGAGACAACAAATACTTCGTAGTTGTTCTCTATCAGACTGGCCGCTGTCTGCACTACACAGATGTGCGCTTCCATTCCCACAAGCACAGCCTGCTTACGATTCAATGCTGAAAATGTGGCTTTGAATTGCGAATCCTCCATGCATGAGAAGTGCATTTTCTCAATTATCGGACTCTCAGGTGAGGCTGATTTTATTTCAGAAACCGTTGGGCCAAGACCTTTGGGGTACTGCTCGGTAATGATTGAGGGCACATTGCAGGCGCGGGCGGCATTTAACAACAACAGCGTATTTTTGAGGGTTCTCGCAGGCGCTTGCATTGCAGGTACCAGGCGCTCCTGGATATCAATGACAAGTAGTACGGAATCTTCTGCTCGGATCAGCATATGTTTACTCCAGTGACAAACTCAGGCATGAAGTTGAGGCTTTTACTATGAATAATAGCGGTGAATACCAAGATCAAAACTCTCTATTTATTCGGCAGAAAGTATTGACGCGTGCAATATTAGGTGTATGGTATACCACATATCTGAAGGGCTCTGCTAAACATAATTTTTGAGAAAAGGTATGGAAATCAACGTTAATCAGCATTTGCCGACAAGGCTAGTATGAGTAAACCTCCTGAGAAAAGTCGAATGTCCATCAGCGCAAATCTGCAGCCGGTGGTAACAAACTTTTCACTCAAAGATCATATCTACGGTGTGCTTCGCACGGCTATTATGGAAATGGATATCTATAGTGAAGATATCGATTTGCGCCTTGATGAGAGAAAGCTGGCTGAGCAACTAGGCATTTCCCGTACGCCGATCCGCGAAGCCCTGGCGAAGCTTGAGCAAGAAGGTTTTGTTGATATTCAGCCCCGTAAAGGCGTTTACGTCAAGCCCAAAACACTGGAAGAAGTCCTTGAAATGGTTGTCGTATGGGCAGCACTCGAAAGCATGGCAGCGCGTCTTGTAACCCAAGTTGCATCAGATGAAGAAATTCGTACACTTCGCGAGTTAGGCGTGAAGCACAGTGACGACTCTAACCGGGCAGACATCGAGGAATACTCAGAAGCAAATATCAAATTTCACCAACGAATTCTGGAATTATCCAAGTGTTCTCTTCTGAAAAATACAGCAGATAGCTTGCTTCAGCATATGTATGCCGTTCGGCGTAGAGCCATGCGTGAAGGTGATCGCATAGACCGCTCCGTGGTTGATCATATGGCGATTATCGAAGCCATTGAAAACCGCGAGGGCGAATTGGCGACCATGCTCGTTAGAGATCACACCATGAAATTGCACGATCACATTCGAAAATCATGGATGGCAATTGGGCGCCAATCCATAGCAGGGCGCAGCTAAAAGCGTCGATTTATCTCCACCCAATTGAACATTTGAGAAACAACTATGGCGGACAACGTCAGTACCAACGAAGAAACGGAAGTAGTCCAGGATTTAACAGACGGATTCCATCTTTTAATTGATGCGCTTCAGGCTAACGGTCTGAACACCATTTATGGCGTGCCAGGTATTCCGATAACTGACTTTGGACGTCTCGCTCAGGCAGCGGGCATGCGAGTTTTATCTTTTCGCCATGAGCAACACGCAGGTAATGCAGCTGCCATAGCAGGATATCTTACTAAAAAGCCTGGTCTATGCCTGACGGTTTCAGCGCCAGGATTTCTAAACGGGCTTACGGCTCTGGCCAATGCTACAACAAATTGCTGGCCTATGATTTTGCTCAGTGGTTCTTCAGAGCGAGAAGTGGTTGATCTTCAGCAAGGTGATTATGAGGAGATGGATCAGTTGGCCATCGCCAAGCCACTTTGCAAGGCAGCGTTTCGTATTCTGCATGCGGAAGACATTGGCATAGGGGTCGCGCGGGCTATTCGAGCCGCAGTGTCTGGTCGACCAGGAGGGGTATACCTCGATTTACCTGCCAAGCTTTTTGGACAAGTTATGGATGCTGCGGAAGGTGCAAAATCCATTGTTAAAGTCATTGATCCTGCTCCGGCGCAAATTCCGGCACCTGATGCTGTAGCGCGTGCGCTCAATGTGATTAAAGACGCTAAGAAACCACTCATTATTTTAGGAAAAGGCGCTGCCTATGCACAGGCAGACGATGTAATACGCTCGTTTGTTGAAGGCAGCGGTATTCCCTATCTGCCCATGAGTATGGCTAAAGGTCTCCTACCTGATGATCATCCGCAATCAGCGGGTGCTGCACGCTCATTGGCCCTCAAAGAGTCTGATGTAGTCATCATGGTAGGCGCGCGGCTCAATTGGTTGCTATCCCACGGTAAAGGTAAAAGCTGGGGTGCTCCTGGTAGCAAGCGTTTTGTGCAGATAGATATTGAGCCACGCGAAATGGATAGCAATGTCGAAATTGCGGCGCCACTTGTGGGTGATATTGAATCCTGCATTTCAGCATTAAGTGCGGGCATGGGAGATTCCTTTGCAAAGCCGCCTGCGGATTGGATCAATGCGATCAATGAAAAACGTGATACTAACCTTGCGAAAATGGCGACCAAACTACAGGCCAATGTGGTCGAGCCCATGGATTTTCATACAGCGCTTGGTGCGTTGAAAATAATCATGAAAGAGCGACCTGAAACCATGC
>JBLHWG010000109.1:0-14578 GCA_047629055.1 Halioglobus sp. | reverse complement strand
AGGAGGCGCCAGTCGTTTAGTACCTGAGTTTGATTCATTAATGAATCTACACCGCCATAATAGTGCATGTTCGAGCTGATGAAGTTTAAGCAGAAAGAACGCAGATAAAAAGGCGCGATTAAAATGACGACTAACGGGGTAACGTCACTGGCGTAATTTAATAAAGCGACTGGTGCGGAGGCTCCAGCAAGGCTAAAAAGTGCATCTAGAAGATGAATTAGCAGAAAGCTGTACCAAATAAACGCAGTTATGACGCCAAAGGGTAGGTTCGAGGCGATAATGCGTTTAGCGGAATGCCAGCGACGCCCGGCGGGTACAAACATCCAAACGCGTAATAAGTTACCGGTAAAGGTGTCCATCATGACCCAAAAGCGAACAAACCCATATGGGTGGCCATTACCAATACCGCGCTCTTCAAGATCTTTTGAGGTGCCTGAGGTTTTGTGATGCAAAAAATGCAGCTCACGACGAATCCAAGGATTAATCGTACCGGGGCGAAATATCCATACCCCCAACAACATCATATTGTGTATGAGCTTGTTGTTTTTAAAATACTGCCAATGAATAAGGTCGTGCTCTAATTCATGCAGCAGCGACGTTAAAATCGCGACCAACGGAATACATCCCCATACCGGCGATGGAGACAAGGAAAATACTCATCCCCATGACATTGTTATTCGCCAATACAGGAAAGCGTTGGCGAGCGTCGTCACCGGCTTGTCTTACCACCTTACGAATGGCTTCGATACGCTCAGATTCCAGTGTCGGATTATTTGTCTTTTGGTTGGTCATGATATTCATGCTCAATGTACATTATTGTCGACTATTAAAGAGTAATAAGGGGTTTAAGGAAAACCTGAAACGATATATTGTCTTCTAAACCACTGTTTTATGACCTCAAACTATGTCCACCTATGAAGAACAGGCGATTTATCCAAGTGCGGAGCTCTATCTGCTTGGTCGCTTTATGCACAATCACGGCATATTGCCTCAGCGTTGGTTGTTGGGTACTGGCATAACGGTTGACGAAGCTAACAACCCGGATACGCGTTTATCTATTCATCAGTTTGATGTGATTCAGCGCAATATCTCACGCTTGTTGAGTGATATGCCGGATGCGGGCATTCGCTTGGGAGCTTCGTTGAATTTATCTCGGTGGGGGGTTCTCGCTGGCGCACTCTTAAGTAGTCAGACGTTAGGTGATGCTTTAGCGACGGCAAATCAGCTGAAAATATTGGTGCGTAGTCGTTTTGAATTGACGACGGAGATTTGTGGAAGTGAGTGCCGTATTGAGGTTACGCCTGCGTCACGCGCCTTACCAGTGAGCTTGCGTTTTTCTTTGGAAGTATTGATTGCAGGCTTACAGACTCAAATAACCCAATTGATAGGTGAACCTTTTTATTTTTCGTCGATTGCTACCACGGTAAAAAACGAGGGGATTGGGATGAACTGGAAAGCGCACTTTCAGTGTCCAATAGAGTTTAATGCTGAAAAAACAGTCATTGTTTTACCTACGGCATTACTTCGGCGTCCCTTGCCTTTGGCTAATCCGGTGACCCATGCGCAGCTGTTAAAGGTCAGTGAGATGGAGGCTCAAAGATTACGCCAAATCCAGCAAGGTGACAGAGTATGGGAACTGCGGGAATGGCTCAGTAAGCAGTCAGGCCGTGCTGGAATGTCGGAAGCGGCACAGGCATTAAAGGTGTCAGAGCGGACGCTGAGAAGGCAGCTACAGGTTTCAGGGCACAGTTATAGCCAACTCGCCGAAGAACATTGCTTGCAGATAGCGCTAGAGCGTTTGGAGTTTTCAAATGACTCAGTGACCCAAGTCTCAGTTTTATGCGGGTATCGTGACTTGGCGAGTTTCAGAAAATCGTTTGCACGCTATACCGGGATGAGTCCACGGAAATTCCGTCAGAAAAACACAGCTTCACAATGAGCGCTGTTTCTCAATATTACACAAAATCAACACAGCACTGTGCTTTCGTTCATAAAAGAAACATCAAAGGCAGGCCGGATTAGCATTGCTTGCATACACTAAACTCAGTTTATTGAATGGGAAGGTGTATGCGACGCTCTCGTGCGCTCATACTGATAGTTATAGCGCTACTCACAACATTGATGCCGGTATCCGCTGCGGCTGCTGAAAGTAATTTCCTGCACGCAGGGTTTAGAGAAATATTGCCTAACTTTCAGTTCGTCGAAGACACCCAAGTCATGTATGAGTGGCAAGACTTTCATGAGTGGGATTGGCAGCGCGTTGATACTGAGCCTGCTCAGTTTGGTTACACCGAGTCTGCCTATTGGTTTTTATTTACCCTTGAAGGTGATCCAGACATCATTAGCGACGCTTGGGTTCGGGTTAACTACCCATTATTGGATTATCTGGAATTTTATTTAATAGACTCCAATAACTCCCTGATTAGCAAATACTCATTGGGTGATAGATACCCGTTTGATCAGCGTATTGTTAAGCATCCCGCTTTTCTTATCCCTCTAGAAGATGTCAGTGGCGACGTAACCGTATTGTTTCGTGTGCGTACCGAGTCGTCGTTAGAGTTACCGCTGGCTGTGATCAGCGATCATCAACTCTGGTCTAGCATGGAAAGCACCAGTTGGCTTCAAGGCTTATTTTTTGGTGCGGTATTGATACTGGGTGTGTATCACATACTTATATTTAGCACCTCTGGCGATCGAGGGTACTTGTACTTCGGTGGTCTTGCCGCTGCGATGGCATTGATACAGGCAACGATATGGGGGCGTGCTTATGAGTTTTTTTGGCCAAACTCACCCGAGTGGAATCATGTAGCGATAGCAGCGCTTGTGAATTTCTCCAATTTTTTTGGCGTGCTTTATGTCACTAAAGTGGCCAATATTCAGCATACTTATCCACGAATTTATATAATCTCAATCGGTATTTCTGTGGTTGCTGGATTTATGGCAATTTGCAGCCTGTTCCTGCCGTACCGGTTAATGATCTTTCCAACATTATCTTTATCGTTAATCATATTTTGTATTGGTTCAATAATTTTATTTTTGAGAATGCGAGATCGTTACCCACCTGCATTTGCCGTATTTTTTGCTGCTGCTATGTACACTCTAGGCAGTGCTGCTTACATACTAGGTAAGTTAGAAATATTACCCAATAGCACCTTATTAGAAAACGCATTAGCGTTTGGTTTACTCCTGCAAGTGATGCTATTTGCGTTCGCCCTGTCTATTCGTATTGGTATGGAAAGACAACTGCGTGAAGAAGCGCAAATCGAGACCGCTCACGCGAAAGACATGCTCCTGGAAACAGAGCGCCAGCAAAATATTCATCTGGATAAAGTTGTGAGATCACGCACCAAACAACTGGAAGAAGTGAACGAGCGACTGCAAAAAATCAGCGCAACGGATGCGCTCACGGGTCTGTATAACCGTCGTTATTTTGATGAAAGTTTAAAGCGCGAATACGCTCGTGCAGCGAGAAACAAAACTCCACTCTCGGTCATGATGATCGATTTAGATCACTTTAAATCCATTAATGATAATTACGGACACGTATTCGGTGATGAAGCACTGCGTCAAACAGCACTTAGAATGCAAGACGTACTTAAACGTCCCGGCGATGCTGCCTTCCGATATGGTGGTGAGGAATACGTCATATTGTTGCCAGACACCAACACCTCAGCGGCCCGCATTATCGCGAAACAGATTTGGTCGGCGATGAGGTCATCGCAGATCTTCCATGATGACCAGAGTGAAACTATTACGGTAAGCATCGGAATCGCGACGGTGGTCCCATCGCCAAATGGAGATCCAAATAAATTACTGAGGGAAGCGGATCATAAGCTATATCGAGCAAAAGAAGAGGGCAGAGACCGGATTTGTGTTTAGTCCGGGTCTGCCTGCCATAGCGTCATTTTTTAACGGGCCAATGTTTTTCTTGTTGCTGCTAAGCCTGATGACAGTATAACCCACCATAAAAAATGCACAGAGCCACCGCCACTTCCGCCAGTGCTTTTAGCCTCATTGCTTGTATTTTCAATAGCTGGTGCATTACTTATAGGAGTAATCGATTCAAACTGCTGGTTTTCTATATTCCAGTCTTCAATAGAGATGGGTGAATCGCCCCTAGTTTCCTAGACACCCATTTTCTTCAAAAAATAGTTATTTTCATAGTCCCTTGGCGACAAGTCATTATTATTACCATGACGACGTGTGGAATTATAAAACAGCTCAATATAATTAAATATATCCGCTTTTCCTTCTTCTCTTGTGCGATAAATTTTACGGCGAATACGTTCTCGCTTTAGCAAGGCAAAGAAGCTTTCCGCACAGGCATTATCATGACAGTTCCCTCTACGGCTCATGCTGACGGTTAAGTGATTGGCTTTTAACATGCTTTGCCAGTCGTAACTTGTGTATTGGCAACCTTGATCGGAATGCACGATCACCTCACCGTTTGGCTTCCTTCGCCAGCACGCCATCGTGATCGCATTTAGTACCAAGTCGGTATTAATACGTTCACTCATCGACCAGCCAACGACCTGTCGTGAGAATAAATCAATGATCACCGCTAGAAACAGCCAGCCCTCATAGGTACGAATGTAGGTAATATCGGTGACCCATACGGTATTCGGTTTGGATACATCAAATTCACGATTCAGTAGGTTAGGGGCAACGGTGGATAGCTCGCCGCTGTCATAGCGTGTTTTTCGGTTGTAGCCCCGTTCTGCATGTATTTGTGCCTGCTGCATCAGTCGATGAACACGATTTTTCCCGCATGCTTTAGATCTTTATGTATTTTTCGATAGCCATAAACGCAACCACTCTCAAGCCAGAATTGCTTAATAAACCCGAGAAGATACTCATCAACTTTCTGCCGTATACTTTCAGGATTCGCTAACCAGGCATAAAACCCACTAGGATGAACTTCAAGTGTTCGACACAGAGTACGAACGGAGTAGCGATCAGTTCGAGATTTTATGAACGTGTATTTTTCTTTGACTCGGCAGCAAAGAACACGGCAGCCTCCTTTAATATGTCACGTTCCTCGGTGACACGTTTTAGCTCGGCTTTAAGCTTACGCAGCTCTTCATGACTGGATTGCTTCTCTTGATAGGCTTGCGCATTCTCGCCGTAACGATCACGCCAGTTGTACAAGCTCTTAGTTGTAATGCCTAAGCGCTGAGCAACATCAGCAATGGAGTAACCATGTTCGGTCACTTGCTTTACTGCTGCGATCTTGAATTCTTCGTTATATCGTTCACCAGCCATATCGGCCTCCTCTTTAAGTACATTGTAACTTTAAAGAGTGTCTAGATAACTAGGGGCGATTCAAGTTAAGCAACAAGAAAAGCTATGGATATCAACAGCTTCTCATAGTGCGGGTGGGAGAGGTCGTTTGCTAATGCTAGAATTGAACGGTGAATGCAGAAACTACGTTGAATCAAGCGCTGTAATGTGGGCTAGATGAGAATCTAGCCTATACAAGCTATGCGGCTAAGTTTAGACAGCTAATCGCGGAACATTCCAAGGAGTATTTACACTTAAAAGTGTTAAATATAGCAAGTTGAATCGTATTGTTTATCAATTTCCCCATTGAAATAATGCCTATAGGCCTCACTTATTAGGTGTTACTTTGTAAATATTGAGGTTGGAAATGGCAGATCAAAAGCCAAAAGTTAGAATTCTGTCATTAAATGGTGGAGGCGTGCGAGGCCTATACACAATTACAGTTCTGGCTGAGTTCGAGAGGATCTTAGCCAATGGCGATGAGTCGTATTCGATAGCAGAGCATTTCGATTTGATTGCTGGAACGTCTATTGGTGGTCTGTTGGCTTTGGGCTTGGCTGATGGAAAAACTGCACGGGAACTTCAAGCTAAAGTCCTAGAACACGCATGCACGATATTTCCTCCCCGAAAAAAAATCGTTCCCAAGATCCTTTGGGATTTCTGGAAGGGGGCTTGCACGATATTTGGCAATCGTTATAGCGGTGAAAATATCGGTAAAGCTGTTGCAGACATAGTGGGCAGTGATCGAACGATCAGAGACCTCCAGCGTCGAGTGCTTATCCCTACGGTAAACATCACTACTGGCAAACCGCTTTTTGTAAAAACATGCCACAACCCAAGATTTACTCGTGACGATCAACTCAAGCTTGTTGATGTTGCCCGTGCAACCTCTGCGGCTCCAACGTACTTTGAACCACATTACATTGAAGAGCTGAAAGCCTATTTTGTAGATGGTGGCCTGGTCGCAAACAACCCAAGCTATGTTGCATACCATGAAGCTGTTACGGACTTGAGAGAAGAGTTTGAAGTTGAGTCCGAAAACCAAGTTTTTGAACTCAATATTGGTACTATGTCAAGCGAATTCTGTATCAATCCAGAGCGAATGCATAAGTTATTTGCTGGTTATTTACGACTCTGGGGGCTGGGCAGCACCCTAGTAGAAACGGTAATGAATGGCAATCAATGGATGCACCATTACATGACAAATCGCGCCTTATCAGGCATAAACTATGTATCGCTGGATGATACAGTTCCAGATCAACAAGCCAGCATTATAACACTCGATAACTCACGGCCAGAAGCACTGAGAGCTCTTTCTGCACGTGGAATTCAAAAAGCTACGGAATCTCTGGCTAACCGTGAGCTTGACCTGAAAGGGAAGTTTTTCAATCAAAAAGCGGCCAAGTTCATTCACCCTAAAGATAAGGATTAAGCCAAGTTATAAGAGGCTCAGTTTTTGGATGTGGTCGCTATCAAAGTAGCAACCATATGAGCCTTTTGTTCCTAATATAAGAAATACCAATGAACTTCCTTTTTCTATCTTAATAGATTTCCAGGATGCCAAATCCACACTACTTGGTTGAGGGGTTAGTTGCGGGTGCGTATGCCACTCCCCCATGTACGTTTGTATATTCTTACTTCTCTTACTAATCCTTTTTGAGACCTTAATGTGCCCAGGGTCTTGCCTTACAAATTGCCCCCTTGACTGGATATCTCCCTTCATTGGCGTAGTGATATCTGTGACTACCCAATAACGCCCTCGGCGCTCACCAATAAGGATTCCGCCAGACTCTTTTGACGTTGTTCCTAACTGCCTGAAGCTATTCATCTTCTGTGATACGGTAATCCTCCCTTTTTTAACTGACGCTAAAAGTAGAAGTTATGCAGCCATCAATGGTGGTTTACCACCGTTCGCTTTGTGTGGCCGCTTGTGATTATAAAACCATAGCCATTCCGTTGCATAGTCTTGAACTTCATCTAGTGTTTCAAATAGGTGCTTGCTCAACCAACTGTAGCGGATCGTTCTGTTCGCTCGCTCAATGTATGCATTTTGTTGTGGGTTTCCAGGCTGAATATATTCGATACGAATATCTTGTTTCTGGCACCAGTTAACAAAGTCATGACTGATAAATTCAGGCCCATTATCACAACGAATGACTGATGGTTTTTCCCGCCACTCCAGAAGCTGGTTTAACACCCGGATAACTCTTAGCGCTGGCAATGAAAACCCCGCCTCGATGGCCAGTCCTTCACGTCGGAAGTCATCAATTACATTGAATAAGCGGAAGGTTCGGCCATCTGAAAGTTGATCATGCATGAAGTCCATTGACCACACTTGATTCGTCCTCAGAGGCTCCTTGAGTGGCTCTGGTTTATGCCGATTCAAGCGTCGCTTTGGCCTTATTCGCAAGTTCAGCTGCAAGTCACAATATATTCGATATACCCGCTTGTGATTCCAACTGAAGCCCTCAACATTGCGCAAGTAATCAAAACACAGTCCAAAGCCCCAGTCGGTATCATCGGTTGTTAAACGTATCAACCATTCTGCGATTTCTGAATTTTCATTGCTCAACTTCGCTTGGTAGCGATAACAGGTTTCACTGATCCCATAGGTCTGGCAAGCCTGACGAATATTCAATCTACCATCCGCGACAGCTGCTTGAGCCATCTCACGCCTGCGGGCAGGCTTTACCACTTTTTTTCGAGTGCTTCCTTGCGCAGCTCAGACATTAAACGCTCTTCAGCGTACATCTTTTTCAATCGACGGTTTTCATCTTCCAGTTCTTTTAGCCGAGCCATTAGGGATGCATCCATGCCACCGTATTTTGCACGCCATTTATAAAAGGTCGCTGAACTCATGCCGTGCTCTCGGCATAGCTCAGGCACCGTTGTGCCTTCTTCAGCTTGTTTGAGGATCGCCATGATCTGGCTGTCGGTGTAACGTGATTTTTTCATTGCAGAATCTCCTGCGTGTAGATTACGAGAAAATTCTACTTTTGGCTTCAGCTATTTTTCGGGGGGATTACCGTTATCGGCGCTATGCTTTCCTCCATCATCTTTATCGAGACCGCAGAGGACGAGGGGATATCTTCGGCGATACGGTGTGCAAATTCCATTAATTTAGGTTCGGCGGGCATGAGGAGCAGTGCGTCTTCATGTGCATTATTTTGCACTCTCAAAATTCTACCCAGAACCTGTCGAAAATATAATTCTGTCTTGACTCTAGTAAGGTGACAGCACACCTGTAAACGCGGAATATCAGTCCCTTCGCTAATCATTCCTACCGAAACTATCCATTTGGTGTTCGCATTACGAAATTGTTGAATTGCCTGCTGGGAGTCTTCATGCATGTAGGTGACTATGGCCGGAATCTCTCCACAGGTGTTTTCTAAAATTGTAGCGATGAGCATGGCATGCTCTACTGAAGCCGCCACAATAAGTCCACCCGCGTTGGGATTGGACTTCCTAATTGAGTTTAGGCTTTTCTGACTAAGTTCTATTAAGTATTGAATGAGCGTTCTGTTTTCAAAAAGTTGCTGGTAGGTGCAATGCGAGCTCTTTAGGAGATCATTAATCGAACGATACACATCCTCCTTGCCTTCGCATTTCACGGAAATTTTCTCATTGTCAATGCCGGTAATTCTAGGAGTGCGGCACACGCCATCCTTGATTGCTTGCGCCAATCCGTAGGTATAGTCGCAATGGACCGTTCCTTCATGACAGTAGGACGTCAATGCAATAGGGATGCGATCCGAACGCCATGGCGTGCCCGTCAGCGCAAGACTATATGTCGCATTACCTTGAAGATGCTGGATGATTTTTTGGCCCCAGGCATTGGCGTTACCGAGATGATCGCCTGCGCAGTGATGTATTTCATCAAATATCACCAGCGTACGGTGCGATGTCAGTAGTGACCAGAACGTTTGGTCGAGGTTGAGCATGGATTGATAGGTCAGTACATGGCCTTTCGCTCCCAACAGTCCATCCAATCGATATCCGAGAACGCCCTCCAGTGTGGCCTGAAAGGAGTTGGATACATTGATGGAAGGGGAGAAGCAGAAGACTAGATCAATCTCACCACTATTCAATAATCTTTTCGCAACGGTAGACGCCATGAAAGTTTTACCTGCACCAGGCGTGGCCAGACAGAGAAAGTGGGCTTGACCATTACGGTACCGAGATAAACAGCGTGACACAGCTTCACGCTGCCAACGTCTTAACTTCATAAGGGGTTACCGCAAATTGTTCGATGAGAGAAGACATTCCTCTGCCTCGCCCAATGCACACAACATGTCGGACCGGTGCTTGCTGAGTCTCTCACGTAATGCTGCGACAGGTTTCTTGGGCTGAATCTCTTTGGGTTTTGCTTTTGCTAGTGCTCTTACTGGCGGGGCAGCTTTGGGTGGCAAAGTAGAGTGTGCACTGGCCGGCTTCTTTAGACTGGGATACTGAGATCTGAACTTTTGAGTAAGCTGGTATTTAGGCCAACCTCCATCGTCTGGCAATTTTTCCATTAGTCCCGCATTCATCAAACGCACCATATTTCGATAGACAAACTGTCTCGCCGGCTTTTTACTTTTGTGCGGACTTTCTGGGCGATCCAGATAGTATGTCGTCAGCACCGCTACCGTGAAGGAGTCTCCTTGTAGCTCGGTGAGCGCATGAAGGAGTTCGGGTTTTATCTGAATGGTACTCATGAGGTATTTTGTCGCGTATGTTGTCTCGAATTTCGCGACATTCTACATTGTCTCTATCATCGAGACAATGAAACCGTCCTCCTACTCACCTCATTACGATAAACTGCGCGCTTGGATGAAGCAAAAGCGGGAGGAGAGCGGTTTGTCCTTAAGAGCGGTATCCGAGGAATTAGGCCGACATCATTCTGTGATCGGTAAGATGGAGCAGGATCGCCGCAAGATCGAGCTATTAGAATTTGTAGAGTACTGTCGTGTCATCGGTGCCGATCCTCATGAAGGACTTGACATAATGCTCTCAAAAATCCGCTGAAAACGGAACTTCACTTTCCATGCGCAGTTACAGCGTGCTAGGTGCAGTTAGAACTAGCCAAATCAATCCAATGACTATGTGCATCTAATCCCCCTCATTCGCTCCCTTCCCGAACCTCAGAGCAAATTTATACAGAATTGCCGGATTTTTGATTCGGATCAATCTTTTAAGTGTAGGTTTGAACCATTATGTAATTGGGTTATCCTATGTAGAGATTGATCTTAATTTGGGTTGATGTGTGACTTCAAAATATACCAACAAAAGGCGCCTTCTTTGGGTGTTCATCGCGCTACTGGCCTATTCGGTCCAGTCGTTAGCGTTTGTCGGTACCATGGATAATTCAGCATCTGCTCCTGCTGACCAAATGATGAGCGGGTGTCATGGTGACCACGATAAGTCGGTCAAAGCCCACAGCGATAATACCCCTGCAGATTGTTGTGAGGATGGCTGTACTATGATGGGCTGTCACACCGCCAGCGCACTAGTCGGCAGCCTGAACACTCCTGTATTCAACGTGCGTCAAATGCAAAGTCAGAATGTTAACTTGGGTTTAGTCGCAAAACTATCCAGCTCCCTCTATCGTCCCCCAATTCTCCGCTAACACAGGATTAGTCCGTCTACAGTCGGACCGTTAGCGGGGGCATTTGCCCTCAAAAATTTCATGCTCCGATTAATGGAGCCGAATATCGAGGGTATTCTCGTGAATCTTTTATCCAAAAGTCTAATTCTATTTGTTTTTGCCGTATTGGCTGCCTGTTCTGCGTCTGAGGCGCCAAAGGCGCAGGAAGGAATTGCGCTTGAAGTCTTCAAAAGTCCAACCTGTGGGTGTTGTGGTAAGTGGGTCACTCATCTTGAAGAATCGGGCTTTAACACCACCGTTCGAAATCAAAACTCGCTTGATAGCATTAAGAAAAAGTTGGGTGTTCCCGCCAATATGCAATCTTGCCATACCGGAGTGAGTGCGGATGGCTACTTTTTTGAAGGGCATATTCCTGCAAAGTTTGTTACGGCTTTTTTAGCTAACCCGCCGGAAAACGCCGCTGGATTGGCCGTGCCTGGTATGCCTGCCGGAAGTCCGGGAATGGAAATGGGCGATCGTTTTAACCCATACAGTGTGATTCTGGTGAAAAAGGACGGTACTACCGAGGTATATGCCGAAGTCGCGTCCCTTGAGGAGCAACATCAATGATCGGCAATTCACAATACAAAATACGCCCTTTGTGCGTGGCCCTCGCGCTAGTTTGGAGCGGCATGTCAGTCGATTTACATGCTGAGCAATACAGTTTGCTGGAGGCCATCGAAAAAGCGCAATCACAAGACCCATGGCTTGATGGGAGCCGATTTCGTCAGGAAAACCTAGAATCTTTGAGTGTCAATGCGGGAACACTGCCTGATCCGACGGTCAGTCTCGGGCTTGCTAATTTACCCATCGATAGCTTCGATTTTGCACAGGAAGGGATGACGCAGTTTAAAGTGGGTGTCAGCCAAATGTTTCCGCGAGGCAAGACACTGGCCTTGCGCCAGGAGACATTGGAAAAGATGAGCCAAATGCAGCCCTTTGCTCGTGAAGATAGAAAGGCGCAAGTGTCGGTGACAGTGGCGCAACTTTGGCTAGAGGTGTATCGCAGTCAAAAGACTATCGCATTAATACAGCAAGATCGAGGCTTGTTTGAGCACCTTGTAGACGTTGCAGAGTCGAGTTACACCACCGCATCTGGACGAACGCGGCAGCAAGATCTGATTCGAGCGCAGCTGGAACTGACACGTTTGGAAGACCGTTTGACGATGCTGCGACAAAGACGGGAATCGCAATTGGCACAATTGGGGGAGTGGTTGGCAGATTCCAGCTATGAGCTGGATATCGAAATGCCGGGACGTTTGGGGGAAGGGCATCTCAACGATCCCCTGATTAATGAAACCGGAACAGTCATAAGAACCCAAAAACTCGCGCAAATATTGACGGCACACCCAAAGATTCGAAGTATTGACCAGAAAATCAGTGCCGGTGAATCTGGGGTGAAACTAGCTAAGCAAAGCTATAAGCCACAATGGGGAATCAATGCTAGCTATGGGTATCGTGATGCGGATCCAATGGGCAATGATCGAGCAGATTTTTTCTCTGTAGGGGTGAGTTTGGACGTACCGCTGTTCACCGGCAAGCGTCAAGACAAACAAGTGCAAGCAGCCACTGCAGAAAGCGAAGCTATTAAAACAGAACGTACCTTGGTGCTACGTCAATTGCGTTCGGGTTTTGAAACGGCCGAAAGTCAATATCGCCGCTTGCTTGATCGACGAGAACTCTACCGCTCGCGGCTTTTGAAAGAAATGTCTGAGCAGGCGGAGGCTTCATTGACTGCCTACACCCACGACGACGGTGATTTTGCCGAAGTGGTTCGTGCATGTATTGCCGAACTCAATGCGCGTATTGAGGCACTGAATGTCGAGGTCGACATTCACAAAATCGTTGCACAGCTGAACTACTTCCTGATTCCGTCCCACAAAAAAAATAGCGCAGTACTGACCGATGCGTCCCGTGCTTCTGGAGAGCTAATTGACCATGAATAACTCAAAAAAACTCACTCCCATTTCTATCGCGGCAGCAATTGGGGGCCTCATCGCAGGTATTGCGCTTACTTTGATATTTGCCGGAGGTGGTGAATCCAACAGTGGAATAGCCGCCGCAACAGAAAAACAACCGCAGTATTGGGTGGCGCCAATGGACCCTAATTACCGCCGAGACAAGCCTGGTAAATCACCCATGGGCATGGACTTAATCCCCGTTTACGAAGGTGGTGAAAAGGCGAATGGCGAAGGGCCCGGTACGATCAGTATTTCGCCTGATGTAATTAATAATCTCGGAGTGCGGACTGGGCTGGTCGAGCGCAAGCCTCTGCACAGTGAAATTGTCACAGTGGGGTACGTCAAATATGACGAAGATAGGCTCGTACATATTCATCCTCGCGTTTCCGGCTGGGTTGAAAAGTTGTACGTGAAAGCAGCGGGGGATCGAGTCGATTTGGGAGCGCCGCTGTATGCACTTTACTCACCTGAATTGGTGAATGCGCAGGAAGAGTTATTGCTTGCCTTAAACCGCAAAAATTCGCGCTTAATTCAGGCTTCAGAAGATCGTTTGAAAGCTTTACAAATACCGAAGGCGTTTATTCAGCAACTCAAACGCACCCTCGCGATCCAACAAACAGTGACCTTCTATGCACCACAAAAAGGTGTGGTTGATAACCTTAATATCCGAGAAGGCTTTTTTGTCCAACCTGGCACGACCATGTTGAGTATTGGTGCGTTGAACCAGGTGTGGGTTGAGGCGGAAATTTTCGAGCGTCAAGCCTCCCTTGTGGGCGTCGGCGATCCCGTCACGATGACCCTCGATTATTTACCTGGTAAAACGTGGACAGGACGCGTCGACTATATCTACCCAACTCTGGACAGCAAGACTCGAACGGTAAGATTGCGCTTGCGTTTCGACAATCCAGATGAAGCGCTTAAACCTAATATGTTTGCCCAAGTTTCGGTGCATGCAGACAGCTCCGAGCCTCTGTTGGTCATTCCACGTGAAGCATTGATACGTACGGGGAATCAGGATCGCGTCGTTCTCGCACTTGGAGAAGGCAGTTTTAAATCGGTTGCCGTGAAGGTCGGTCGGCAGGACCAATCCATTGCTGAAATACTCGATGGGCTTAAAGAAGGTGAAAACGTCGTGACGTCGGCGCAATTTCTCTTAGATTCTGAATCCAGCAAAACCTCTGATTTCAAACGTATGCATCATGGCGATGACAAACCAAGCTCGGTATGGGTCCCAGGCGAAATCCAAAGTCTTATGCTCAATCATCGAATGGTTACAGTCACCCACGAAGCCATTGATGCCTGGGAGTGGCCAGTCATGACCATGGATTTTCAGGTGAATCCTAAAGTGGATATCGAGGCTTTATCCCCTGGAACACGTTTACATATGGAAATTACCAAGTTGGACAGTGGTCAGTACGAAATAACGGGAACACATATTATGTCTTCTGCATCCGAAAAGGATGATTCTTCGAAAGCAGCCGATCACTCGGCGATGGATCACAGTCAAATGAATCATACGGAAATGGACGATGGTCAAATGAATGAGACAAAGCCAATTAGTAATCAATCGGATAATGGCGAGATGGATCATTCCCAAATGGACCATAGTCAGATGGATCACTCCAACATGAACCACGGAGGGCAATAGATCATGATTGAATCCATTATTCGTTGGTCTGTGGGCAACCGTTTTTTTGTGTTACTCGCTACA